>JAHFLG010000017.1 GCA_023244975.1 Candidatus Harrisonbacteria bacterium | reverse complement strand
GCCGCGCGAGCCGGAGTAACCGGTAGAGAGCTTGATATGATCTGCCGCGAGTATATCCATGACCAGGACTACAGCGCTCATTTTCTGCACTCTACCGGGCACGGCCTTGGCATGCAGGTGCATGAGTTACCGATTGTGAGTTCAGGCAGCAGTAAGCCTTTGCCCGTGAATGCGGTGATTACTGTTGAGCCAGGGATTTATGTTGAAGGTCTTGGTGGAGTGCGCATTGAAGACGCGCTGGTTATCAAAAAAGATGGTAACATTAATTTGCATCAGAAGATGACTAAAAAACTTATAACCCTATGACCGAAGAAGAAATAAAGAAAAAATTAACCCCAGAGCAGTATAAAGTTTTACGTGAAAAGGGAACTGAGGCTCCGTTTAGTGGTAAATACGTAAAACCAGGAGAACAGGGTACCTTTGCCTGTGTTGTCTGTGGAAACGTACTGTTTCCTTCAGATGCGCAGTTTGAAACCAATATGGCCGGTTTGCGCGGTTGGCCTAGCTTTGACCAGGCGCTGCCGGGAGCTATTAAGCTCGAGCATGATGAGAGCTATGGCATGAACCGGACTGAGGTTAATTGCTCGAAATGCAATAGCCACCTTGGCCATGTATTTGATGACGACTCAGAAGGTAAAACAGGAAAACACTACTGCATCAATTCGGTCTGCTTGGATCTTCAAAAAAAGTAAGAAAGTTCGAAACCGTAGCGGTGAGAACTTCTAGGGCTTAATCAGTCCCATCAGCTCGTCTTCGAGTGCAAAGAACTCAGGTGAGCGTTTTTGGCGCGGCCGAGTCAGATGGTTGTGAACTATTTTTTCAATCTTGCCCGGCCGTGGAGTTAAAACAGCGATTCGGTCAGCAAGCTCAATCGCTTCGGAAACAATATGCGTGACCATAATAATAGTTCGCTTCTCTGCCTGCCAGATACTGAGGGTCTCTTGCCGAAGCTCTTCGGCAGTAAAGGAGTCGAGCTCTGAGAATGGCTCATCCATAAAGATGACTTTTGGGTCAGTAACGAGTGCACGGGCGATGCCGACGCGCTGACGCATGCCGCCGCTCATCTCGCGCGGATGCAGGTGACCAACATGCTCAAGGCGAAGCTTGGCCAGTTGAGCCTGAACCTTGTGTCTCCGTTCAGTCTCGCTCATATTGCGGGCTATGAGCGGCATCTCAATATTTTGATAGGCGGTGAGCCAGGGGAATAAGGCGAACTGCTGGAACACGAAGCTGAAATCATTTGGCACCAGCCCGTCCTCAAGCTTGAGTTCACCGGTAAAGTCTTTTTCAAGACCGCTCATGATTCGTAGAATCGTTGATTTACCGCTGCCGGAGGGTCCGACAAAGACAAAGAACTCGCCTCGGCCAACTTCAAGCGAGATATCCTTAACCGCCATTAGATCCTGTGCGCCGGGTTCGATGAACTTTTTGCTGACATTTTTTAATATGATAGCTGGTTGCATAGTTCTTTTATTCAGCTAGTTTTTCATGGGTTTTCTCGAGGAGTGGCAGCCAAAGAATCTTGTTCACGCTGAAAATGAGGAGCAGTAAACCTAAAATACCGAAGGTTGTGACTCCGGTATTTGCTGAGTAACTGCTAAAGAAGTTTCCGAGTCCCGACTTCATACCAACAATTATTTCAGTGGCAACTATCGCTTCCCAGCCCTCGCCCAAGCCAATGATTGAACCGGTAACAAGGCTCGGAATACTGATCGGCAGCAGAAACAGCTTAAAAAAATTCCAACCTCGAAGGTTCATTATCTGTGCTGCCTCTTCCCACTCGTGCTTGATGAGTTTCATGGCGCTGACTACTGAGAAAAAAATCGGCCATATAATTGTGAGAACTAGAAAGATAATAACTGTCGTATTTGAAGGGCCCCAGAGCCAGATGGCTAGCGGCAGAGCAGCAAAGGTCGGGAAGCTCTGTAAGACGTCAAAGATCGGAAGGGCGACAATGGCTCGTTTGCCGCGGTAAAAGGCGATGGCGAGCCCCCAGCCAAGAAGAGCGGCAATGATATAGCCAAAGAAAAGGCGAATAATTGAAATGGCAATGTCGACAAGTAGAATCGGCGCTGCGATATGCGCTAGCTTTGAAAAAATCAGTACAAAGGCAAATGGCGCGAAAACGAAAAAGAGGGTAGCGGCCACATGAGCCTTGGAAACATACATCCTCGCGTGTCCGTTGCTGCGCCGCATTACAATAATAGTAGCATAAAATCAAAAGGACCGGCCTGACGTTTCCTCCGAAACGGCATTGTTGTGGCTGGTCCATTTTGTACTGCAGGATGGCTTACTCCTGGCTTCTTGTGTCGGGAGTCTGGAGACTCCTGAATTCTCCGCTTGTCATCGACTTCCTGCCCCACTTGCTCAGCGAGGCATTGCCCGGGGCGAAGGCAAAGATGTCGGGCTCGAAACCGAGGAACTTCCTCAGTTCATTGACTGCCTCCTCGTCTGAGTTACGAATCACGAGGCATCCGATTCCCGCGACGTACTCTTGTACTCGTGAGATGTCCCCTTTCCGCTCCTTGTTGTAGGGTAGCTTCTGGTATGGAACAGAAAGTGAGGTCTTGATGACGTGCCTCATTCCTCCCTGAGCCCATAGAGCGTCGGTCACGAAGAAGAGGCGGTGTTCCTCGAGGCTGGTACCGTCGAAGAACTCGTATCCCCAGACCGACTGCGACTGTTTCTCACCAGAAGCCTTGCGCTCGACCACACGCACATACCGTCGCGCGTGTGCTCGGCCAGGCTCTTTTCCTGTCTGCAGCTCGATGCAGAAGGCGATGAGGTTGGCGAGCATGGTTCCAAACCTCGGCGGATTCTGGGGATCGTCGACGCCCACGATGACTAGCTTGCCTGCCTGGTGCGCGGGCATTTCCTGGGTAAGGATGGCCGAAGCCATCATGTTGCAGGCTCGCAGCAGATTCAGGCTTGGGAACTGGCGTTCATTCGGCTCCACGTACGTAGCGGGTCGATTCACCGTGTGGACAACGATGTGGCGCTTCAAGAGGCGCCGCACTTTCTTGTCATCTTCGCCGAGGATGAGCTTGATCATGTGGCACCTCCAAGAAAATGCAGGTATACGCTCCTGCGGGTCAACTTTCACCCTAGCAAAAATAAGCGG
This sequence comes from Candidatus Harrisonbacteria bacterium, assembly GCA_023244975.1. GTDB lineage: Bacteria > Patescibacteriota > Minisyncoccia > UBA6257 > 1-14-0-10-44-23 > JAHFLF01. Next base: position 16,372 of record JAHFLG010000017.1, on the reverse strand, counting down.
TTTTGTTAACTATCTGCTTGCACTGAGCTTGTCGAAGTGTGCCCTCAGACCGAATTGAACGATCATCCTCTCCTTAGGACGGAGCTGCTCTATCCGTTGAGCTATGAGGGCTTCTTAAGCCCATTATTGCACCTTGAGCCTATTTGTGCTAGGGTAAAAGAAATAAAGGGTTAATCTTTAATCACATCAGGTCGAAGAGATTGGCTCGGATTTCAAAAAATCAACTATTTTACTCATATAATTCTATGGATGTAACTGGATACTGCGTAAAGTGTAAGGCAAAGGACAAGAAGATGATGAACGCCCAGGAGGTAGAAATGCCGGGAAAGGGCGGCAAAGTCCGAAAGGCGATGACCGGAACCTGTGAGACTTGCGGAACCAAGATGTTCCGAATCATGGGCAACGACGGCATGGCCGGACTGATGAAGAAGGCTGCGTAAGTTTGATCAATAAACAAAATACCCCGAGAAATCGGGGTATTTTGTTTATTGGCGGAAGCGGGAGGATTCGAACCTCCGAGGCCCTTTCGGACCTGCCTGTTTTCGAAACAGGTACATTCGACCACTCTGTCACGCTTCCACTATCTGGAATAGTATATAAATTCCTTGAAATAATCCAGCGTTCAATATACACTAATTTGATTCGGGCCTATAGTAAAATGGTATTACGCCTCCATGGCATGGAGGAGGTAGGAGTTCGATTCTCCTTAGGTCCACAGTATGAAAAAAATACTGTTGCTAGGTAGTGGCGAGTTAGGTAAGGAGGTTGCGATTGAGGCGATGAGGCTTGGCTGCGAGGTAGTGGCGTGCGATAGATATGAAGGAGCGCCAGCCATGCAGGTGGCTCACCGCAGTTATGTATTTCCGATGCTTGAGGGCAGGAATATCCGTCGGGTTGTTGAAAAAGAGCAGCCGGATTTTATTGTTCCAGAAATTGAAGCTATCGCAACGCAAACATTGGTTGAACTAGAAAAAGAGGGCTGGACAGTGATCCCGCGCGCGTACGCTACAGCCACTACGATGAACCGCGAGGGAATTCGCAAGCTGGCTGCCGAGAAGCTCAAGCTGCCGACCAGTCCGTATCGGTTTGCCGGAAGCCTTGATGAGTTAAAGAAGGGTGCCGCAGCCGTTGGTTTTCCTTGCTTTATCAAGCCGACCATGTCATCTTCCGGCCACGGGCAAAGTATGGCTCGCACGCTGGCTGATTTGGCGAAAGCCTGGAGCTATGCGATGAAAGCTGCTCGGGGCAAGACCGGCAGAGTGATTGTCGAAGGCAAGATTAATTTTGATTACGAAATAACTCTGCTCACAGTGCGACACAAAGCAGGCACTAGTTTTTGCGCGCCGGTTGGCCACATTCAAATTGATGGTGACTATCGTGAGAGCTGGCAGCCGCACGCGATGTCAGCAGTAGCTCTAAAAAAGTCGCAGCAGATTGCTAAAAAGGTGACTGATGCCTTGGGCGGCCGCGGTATTTTTGGCGTTGAGTTGTTCGTCAAAGGCAATCAGGTCTGGTTTTCAGAGGTATCGCCGCGGCCGCACGACACCGGCATGGTGACCATGGTTAGCCAAGCGATGAGCGAGATGGAGCTACACGTGCGTGCCATCCTCGGGCTGCCAATTCCTGAAATCATTTGTCAGCCAGGAGCATCGGCCGCTATTTTATCTGAAGTCACAACCAATCATCCGAAATATAAAGGAGTTGAGGAGGCCTTGAAAGTACCGGGCACGTGGATTCGGATTTTTGGTAAGCCCGTTGCCTATCATCACCGCCGCATGGCTGTGGCCTTAGCCTTTGGGAAAAATGTGAAGGAGGCTCGCGCAAAAGCAGTTGCTGCAGCTAAAAAGGTGAGAGTAGCCCGATAAAGTTCTTAACAGTTAGATTTAAGTAAAAGGGGTATATACTAAAGTGGTGGTTTCGCTGTAACCATTTTTTGCTATGCCAACTGAAAATTTTAATGCATTTAATGAATCCTTTATTCCCGAGCCGGCGCTTCATGATCTTGAGGCCGTGGAGAAGGGTAATGCCGATCTCGAGCTGATCCATGCGACCATTGAAGAAATTGATGAGGCGATCAGAGATTTTACGGCAACCGGATTCCAAGACTTTGAACGCTTTAAGAAAGATTTGAATATTGAGGAGCGACTGAGCCGACCGCTGGGTTCGAAAACTATGAGCCAGACAAAAGATTATTTTATCAAGTTACTTGAAACTACGATGGATGAACTGCGACTGGTCAACGGAAATGAAGCAAAGGTAGGGTTGATTGGAAAGATGGTGGAAGAGCTGAAACTTGGAAAAATTGTTGATGAGGCGCCGGAAGAGGATTTGAGAATAGCTGCCTAGCGGGCAGCGTTTTTTTAGGTTAAGATTAGTCTATGCAAACAGAGCTTCTTAAGTCTTTTTCAAAGGAACATCTTGAGGATCTGCTGGAGCTATATCGTCAGATGGCCCCAGAGCGGACTCTGCCATCCGAATCAAAAGTTAAAGGACTACTTGAAAGCGATAGCGATATCGTAGTCATTCGGGATAACGGCAGAATCGTTGCCATGACGACGATTGGGTACTTTACTACAATCTCGGGCCTGTATGGCGAGATTACTCATGTTGTGGTTGATCAGGCGCATCGCGGTAAGGGCTTGGGCAAGGCCATGACCTCTGCGGCAATAGAGCAGGCCAAGAAGCGGGGAGTGACTAAGCTGCATCTTGAAAGCGATCCAGAGCGGATTATTGCTAATGTGATGTATGAAAAAGCTGGCTTTAAAAAGCTGAACAAGAATTTTTATCGATTAACGCTCTAATTGACAAATACTATTTTATATAGTATAATATTTTTATGAGCAGCATTGATCAACCGTTAGGCCGTAAGCCCTTTCGTGAGGCGCTCGATGCAGTTATTGCAAAACCAAAAATCAGTGGGCTGAAGGATGTTGTTAAAGCTGCTGTTGAACCAGTTCTTCAGAAATTACTGGAAACTCCAGTTGGTTCGCCGGTAACTCGTGCTGATTTGAAGCATGCCAGTGGTCTTTCCTTAGCCGATGCGAGGGTTCTTATTGAAGCTTTGAAAAAAGATGGCGTGATAAAGAACGCCGGAACGTCAATGTACGAGTTGGATCCAACCATTCGTGATACAACCTTTCCTCCAGCTCCGGATCTTAGTAAGGAGCCGCTGCAAACATTTGAGCCAATGTTAAAGGAGCGTATCCAGGAAATTATCTGGGAGCTTGCCGGCTTTGATGAAGGTGCGGATGTTCGATCTTTTGATAGATTCATTGAAGACCATGATAGCGATACAGGAAAACTTGTCCGCAGTTCTGACATACGATCAGTACTTGCCGACTTACGCAAGCGTGGCATAATCGAACGGACGGTGGAGGACACGTATGTTCGAGTTCCGGCAGCAAGAAAATCCCCAACTATTGCTCAAGCAGAGCAGGATTTACAAGCACAACAGGCATTAGATGCTGCCGCGGTCGCTGCTGCATTCAGTCCTCCGACGCCTACACCGATTCCGAGTATGCCAACGGGTGTTCCGCCCGCAGCTCCACCGCCTCCACCCGGACCTCCGCCTGCGCCCACTGGTGCGCCGGCGACCCCGGATCATTTTGATGTAGCTGGGGACGAGTATATGGAGCGGGTTACTGAGCTAAACGTTCGACTTAATAATATTGGTGCTCCAGCAACCCCTGATCAGGCCGTATATCGCAGTGAACTTTTAGTAAAAATGGCGACCGCGCAACAGGAATTTTTTGATTGGTCCCTGACTCGCGGTCTGACTACGCAGCAGAAAAGGGATCAGCGCCAGTATCTTGATACGCAGAAATTTAATCGTTTGACAGAGTTCCTTGATGAGTTAGATAAGGAGCTGAAGCCGCTTGAAGCGATGTATCGAGCCGAAGGACGGGCTGAATGGCGTTCACTTTATGTATTAGCCCTGCGCCGCCATCTTGGTAAGATATTTGCGTTAAATAACGTACGCGGAACCCTTAGTCCTGATGAAACAGAGATTCATAAGGATGCTTCCGTTAAAGACAGTAAAGAGATGATTCGTAATACTGCCACCTTTTTTAATCAGCGGCTTGCGGCCATTGCGCGGCGAGAGAAAATAAGAGGAAGACTACCGACCAATCTCTCCGAGAATGAAAAGGAGGAGCTTGATGAGGCTCGAGCTAGATATTTTGAAGAAAAAAATACCGTTCTTCCGTCTGATGCGGAACGAGCGGCAATTGGTAAAGAGCTGTTGCATATCGGCAACGCCATTGATGGCATTAAGAGTAATGTTATTCGTCTGTTGAGTATGCGTAAAATGACGACGCCTTTGCGTGGTGAGGCACTGAGCGGTATTGAGCAGATGCTTGGGCTTGCGCAGACGATGAATGGACGGCGCATGCCATTGAGCGCTAACACGCGCCGTTTGTTTGGTATTCTTGACCAGGCAGCAAAGACAGATCGGGTTCCTGATGCAGTACCTGAATTTAAAGCACAGGTGATTAGATTTGTTGAGAGTTTACGCCAGGACTATCAGAAATTTACCGGAGTTACGGTTGGATCCGTGGCAACTCCCGAGCCGGTGGATTTCGATTTTGAGGAGTTGCCGAATGATTACGTTGAAGCTATCAGCCGGCCGGACTTCCGCGATTTTTTCAAAAAGTTTGATGCGGTTAAAGATCGACCCTGGTTTAAGGGTAAAGAAACCGAGCCATTTGATATTAATACTGACTTTGGCCAGCAACGGTTTGAACGTGCACAGGAAGCGTTTAGTGGACTACAGAGTGCCATTAAGGAATACCGAAAAATCACCAATGCAAAAGTGAAGGCAGATTTGAAGATGGAGATTCCTGCGTCGCGGCAGCTTGCGATTAATAAAAAATTTGAGGAGATGGTCATTGAAGATCCGCGAAAATTAAACGCACTGATAGAAAAAATGCAGCTGGCCACCGAACAATTCGGGCGTAAGCAGGTTGTAGACGAACAGGGCAAGCCAATCGATGGCCTAGAAAGGCCGGGTTCGCTGGTACAGGAAATGGAAGATATGAATAAGATTCTTGAAACTGAGGATGCGAGAGATGCACTTGTGTATGCTCGAGATAAACGGCTGCCGGAGGAGCGCGATCAGCTGAAGGCCGAGTATGAGCAACAGCTCGTTGCATGGAAGGCAGCTAAGACTACTCTCTATTATGCCAAGGAGGCAGAAGAAATGACTACAGGATTTAAGGGCTTCATGGGAAAACTCTTTAGCTCAGGCTATGCCAATCGAGAGGCGTGGATGAAGACGCGCTATGGATTAACGCTTAAGCAGGCGGCTGAAAAATTGAAATCATTCAAACGCGAGGAAAAATGGGAGCGCCGCAAACTGAACATGATCGGAAACCGTTTTGGCCGAGTTCTTGAGAACTATCAGAAAGTTCGCAAGAGTATTAACTCAATTGATGCCGCGCAGAAGCGCAAGACTGAACTTGAAGCGGAATTTGCGACACTACGGCACCAGGTGTTTAAAGATTCACAGATGTTCAAGGAGACTATGAGTACTTTTACTGATGGGTTACGTGCTGACCTTATCGGTACTCTGACAAATAATCCTACTCCTGAAAAAATAGCTGAAGTCGCAAAGAAGCTGGAGCAGATAGAGCAGTCAAAGAATCCGCGGGTCAGCGAAGATTATGAAGGTATGATTGACGTAACCAACGTCAGCGCCGAGCTTGTTGAGGCGGCAAAAAAATCAGTACGTAAGCTGCTTGAAGAGTTTTTGCCTGAAAAGGGCACGGCGAAGCAACTGATGGATACAATGAAGTCCTATGGAGATAAGTCTAAAGCCGTCATCCTTGAAAGTCTGCAGTGGGCTATTGAGCAGGAAGAGGCCAAAGCCGCGGGAAAGAATGAGGACAAAATTATTGTATTAAAAGCAATTCTGTTGCGGCTTAACGTTTAATATCAATCTAGTATGCAAGCTCAACTATATAAAATCGACGAACTGATGAAGCAGAAGCGCTGGGATGAAGCTGAGGGAATGCTTAAGCAGGTGTTTAGCTCGGAGATGCTCCATGACGAAGAGCGTGGGCAGGCCTTTATTACCTACACTATGGCTTACCTTGAAGCTCTGACCGCCGTTAATCTTGAGTACAAGGCTGCTCTTGAGGACGCAGTACTTCTTATTCGCAGCATGAAGCAGGCTCAGAGCGAAGTAAACGAGGACATTGATCTGCAGCGCCTGCACGCAGAAATCGATACCCTTTCGAACTAGAATGGGCTAGCGGGGGCTGGTGGCTTTTTGGCGGCTTCGACGGTGCGGAATTTTTCCATGACTTCTTCTTCGACAATGGCGCGGTCGCGACCGTAGCTAAGTCGGCTAAACTCTTTAGCTTTTTCGCGGATATTTTCGTCTGATTTTGGTCCCGGCAGCGTCTTCATGGTGAAGGCCGGTGCCGTCTGGCCATTAATAAGCATGCGCACGTAGCAGTTGCGGTTGTCGATATTGATAAGATCGCTTTGGTTAAAGTTTGGACTGAACTGTTTTTCCAGGAACTCTCCGTCTTCAGCGCCGACACGAAAGGCCGCCATTGACCCGACGTTGCCGAATACCGCGTCTTTGATCTCATCTTCAAGCTGGGCAATAAACTGGTGCGCAATGATGAGGCCAAGGCGATATTTACGAGCCTCAGAAAGGATGGTCTCGATGCTCGTGGTTGCGACGTTTTGAAACTCATCAGCATAGAGAAAGAAGTCTTTCCGCTGTGCTGCCGGTAGGTCGCCGCGGCTAAACGCCGCCATGAGGATTTTACCGACCATGATGAGACCAATAAGCGACGAGTTAAGCTCTCCAAGCCGTCCTTTACTGAGATTGATAAGAAGAATTTTGCTGGAGTCCATGACTTCTCGCAGTTTAAATGCTGACTTTTCCTGAGCCACAATAGGTCGCATGATTTCGTTGCTGAGAAATGAGTCGAACTTAGAGCTGATATAGGGGACGATGTTTTGCAGCGAAGCATCGCCGCCGGCTTTTTCGGCGACTTCTCGCCAGAAGGTTTTGATGAGCGGGTTGGCGCAGTGGGCAAGTTTATAGTCGCGGAATTTTTTATCTACGAACACGCGGTTAATTTCAAGCAGCGTGTTGCCTGAGGCAGGATCTTCCATCACGAGTCCGGTCGCGTTTCTAAAGTACTGTTCAAACATCGGACCTCCGGCCGTCTTCATGTCATAGAGCTTATTGAAAATTTCGAGCAGCTCGTTGATAACAAAGGTTTTTTGCTCCGGATAATTAGTGTCGTATTCGAGCATGTTAAGACCCATTGGTCGTGCCACGTCACCGGGATTAAAATAAATAACGTCCTTGATGCGAGCGGCGGGCACGCAACCGAGGATGTCCTCAACCATGTCGCCGTGCGGGTCAATAAAGCAGACACCTTTTCCTTCTTCGATGTCCTGAATGATCATGTTGCGCATAACATGCGTCTTACCGGTGCCGGTCTGACCAATGATATAAAAGTGACGTAGACGGTCTTCGGGCATGATGCGAACCGGCGTTTCAACGCCTCGGTAGAGATTGACGCCGAGGAGTAGGCCTTCACGTGGCATATTTGCCGGAGCGGCCGCACCTTTTGATTTAACCACCGCGACGTTGGCCGCGCCAAGCACCGTATTCGGCATATGAAGCATGCTGGTCAGTTCCTCTGACGAGAGGATGATGCGACTGCCTTTGTCGGGAACACGAAACGCATATTGATAAATGACTTTCTGCTTACCTCGGCCATGCTCTCTAGTGAAGTGAAGAGTGTTAGTTTCTTCATTCGTAAACTGAGAAAATGGCGTGATCAATTCTTGCAGAAGCGCGTCTGAGCGTTCCTGAGTTTCGGCTGATGCGACAATGCGAATATTGGCATTAAACAATATCTTACCGCCTTTTTTCTCAAACAGCTGGGTGAGCGCATCATTAGTAATACCGGTGCGTCTCTCATTGCTGTATGTATCCCGTTCCTCCTCGCCGTCTTTTTTCTTTGGCTTAAAACTACTTTTGAACGTCTGGTAGAAGATATTTTTCTTTGCGTCGTGCATCGCCTTAAACAAAGTTTTACCTTCGCGTAGATGGCGACCTATTTTAATGATTATCCTATTCCACTTGCGATCCGCTTTCTGAGCAACTATTTGCAACGCCAATCCTTCGCCTTCATGGGCGATTTTAGAAAAGGCGTTTAAGATACTACTGAGGGGATCCGCGTCAAGCGTTTGATAGGTTTTTAGGGGCAGAAATTTATCCTTTCCCTTTCCGGCTGCGGCGCTTACCGCGCCATGTGGATGAAAGATAGTGTAGTCTTGAACTCGTTCCACTAACGCCTCGGGATACACGCCTTGGATCAATTTCTCAGCGCTCGACAGGTGTCTCCGAGGTACTGCTAAAAAGAATAATACTTCCTGACCGGTGTGCGGCACGGCTAGTTCAAATGAGAATGACGGCTTTCCATAGAGCCAGGCGTGGAGGCCATGTTCGCGAATGGTGGATAGCTGTGAAAAGACCTGTTCCATAAGCGCAATTTTTTCGCGGACGTCATTAACAGTTATTTTTTGGCGCTCGCTATCATCAACGGCCTTTGGTAGGGCGATTTTGAGGAGACCGAGTCCGAGTGAGTGAGAAAATTCGCCTCGCTTTCGCAGATGACTGATAAAAATTGCTGCGCCGACAATCAGAATAAGAAAAACTATGATGGATGCAGACAGAAGCATATTAGCCCGGAATTATTTTCCGCGCCTGCAGTAATTTTTGATAGTACTCGTCGGCGAGCCGGTCGTGAAGTAGATCGACAAAATAGGCATCTCCTGTTGATTTTGCCTCTTTAATAGCCGAAGCAATTCCTTTGGCAAACGCGTGGGAAATAAAGACATTAAGTTTTTCTTCATCGGCAGGAGTTGTTGTTCGAGTCGGTGTGGTGGTCTGCGGTTTTTGAGATGGAATGAATGACCCGAGTGAGGCTTCTGGACTGGCGTGTTCACGGACAACCTGTTTAAACACTGTTTTCTCGGAGCTTTCAGTGCCGCTCTTCATTAACTCCTGCTTTTTGGCTGCAAGCTTTGCTTCGAGATCTGCGATTTCCTGATTAAAAATTTCCGGATTCTTTATTTCAGCCATATCAAAAGTATACCATAGTCACTTAAGATGAGAATCTGCGGAAGCGGAGGGATTCGAACCCCCGAGACCCTTTCGGATCTAGCGCATTTCAAGTGCGCCGCATTCGACCACTCTGCCACGCTTCCACTGGGGTTTACTCTAACCGAAATTTAAAAAATATTCCACTCTGCCACATCACTCAACTGAAAGGTCAAAAATGGCGGAGGTGTTGACGCCAATCGTGAGAGTGCGCGGCAGCTGGGGGCTCCGGCGGTTTGATTCTTTAATTTTAAATTCGTAGTCGCCCACAGGAATCAGAAGTTTATAATCTGATCCAGGACTGAGAACTATTTCGGTAGATGTCGTGTTTTTGGTCAGTGGCCTGGCGATGAGTGTTGATGTAGCGGAAGTGCTGCTAACCCGGCCCTGGATAATGCCTTGCTTCGGCGAGGGCTTCGGAACTAGAAGTAGCGCACCCAAAAGTAGGACAATAATACCCGGCAGAATATAGACTGCCATTTTAAATGCCAATGTTTTTTTAACCTCATCAGGAAATTCCTCAGTGATGTTCATGCCTTAAAAATCAAACAAAGGCGTATCTCATCACCTGCGGTCTTGCGATGTACGGTTAGTATTCCCGCACCCCACGCGTCTAGCAAGTGACGAAGAGGCCTTAGATATGTTTGTACTCAATCCCGACCGCGCTATTTTAGCAAATTCTAATACTTGTTGCAAACCTATTGTGCCGAGGGAGGGAGTCGAACCCTCATGACCGTGAGATCGCAGCATTTTGAGTGCTGTGCGTCTGCCATTCCGCCACCTCGGCATCTATCCATATCAGTATGCTTTATTAAACGGCTTTTTTCTGATAAAATCAAATGCATATGTATTGGCTATACGGAATCATTGTCGCGCTGATAGTTCTTGGCGTTTTCTATATCAGTATCTATAACGCTCTCATTCATCTACGGCAAAAAGTTCAGGAGGCGTGGAGCGGGATTGAAGTTCAGCTCAAACGACGGCACGACCTTATTCCCGCACTGCTTGATGTTGTGAAGGCGTACGCGAATCATGAACGGCTATTGCTTGAAAAGGTTGCGACTGAACGAACACAGCTAGCCGCAGGAACAAGCCAGACGTTTGGTGATCGCGCCCAATCAGAGGCAGCGCTTGGAGAGCATCTTAAATCCGTTATCGCCGTCGCCGAGGCATATCCGGACTTGAAAGCTAATCAGAATTTTTTGAACTTGCAACAGCAGCTTTCAGAAACTGAGGATCAGATTTCGGCAGCCCGAAGGATATACAACGCTAATGTATCGTTGTTTAACACGAAGATTCAATCATTTCCGGCCAGTTTGGTTGCCGGACTTCAAAGGATCGTAACGTGCGAGTTTTTTGGTACCGAGCTATGAAGCTTTGGGATCCGGCTGATCAGGAAATTTCTGAAGAATCGTTTGACAGACAGGTATCTGTGCTTGAAAATAAATTTCAGGAGTATCAGCAGCACCCGGGCAAGATAGCAAAGCAGAATCAAATGTGGCTGATGGTTGGCGTACTAGGGATTGCCATCGCCATCCTGATTATGTATTTTTTCCAGGCATTGTTTAGGCTGGCATTTGCTGTAGTTTTCATCAGTTTTGCGCCATGGGGGCTTTTCCAGAAAAAAGTTAATGAATTGCAGGGAGATGTTGTGAACCTGCTGATTGCGCGCAGTCACGGTTGGATCTATAACCCCGATCCTGATAAGAGTCGGTGGGGGTACCTGGGAACGAAATTTCCTCAAATATTTCTTCGAGGCGACCGTGATCAATATCTTGAGGATCAGTATTGGGGATCAATAAGCGAAACAGGTAAGGCTCTGGAATTTTGGCTTGGGATTTTTCATTTTACGATAAAAGCAGGTAAGTCTTCGGTTCCTTTTATAAAAACTACGATTGCGGTGCATCTACCTGAAACTTTGCAGAATCCGTTTTATCTTCACTCTCGCACTATGGAGGCGTCCATGACCGGCCTCTTTCGTCATAAGGCGATGCAGACTGAAAATTTGGCATTTAACAAAGAGTTCGACATTTATACTAACGACGAGGACCAGGTCGGCGCTGAAGCTGAGGCCATACGACTTATTTCTCCGGCAGTTCAAGAGCGGCTATTGAAATTAAAAGCAGATCACGGTTCATTCTCATTGTTGTTCCAAGGAGATGTTGTGATTTTTTCATTTAGCGGTGCTCTTCTCAAGAGAGAATATACAAATTTTTTCAAGGCCGTGGCTCTTGATCCGCGCGATGAAGCGCAGCACCAGGCGCTTTTTTCGGATCTGTTCGGCCTTATTGGCGGCATGATGCGATTTCTAGATTAAAGTTTTTCTTGGTAAACTATACGTATGTCTAATCCCGAAATTTCTGAGCCGGTTTTCTTGATAGAGATTAATAAAATAACTCCGAACCCGTATCAACCGCGGCGGGATTTTAATGAAGCAGAATTGCATGACCTGGCTAGCTCAATCCGCGAGTACGGTATTTTGCAGCCACTCGTAGTAACCAAGCTTGAGCAGGTAACCGACACGGGAACTACGGTTAGTTATCAATTGATCGCTGGTGAACGCCGCTTTCGAGCCGCGAACCTGGCCGGTCTGGAGCGAGTGCCGGCAGTGGTCAAACATATTGATCTTGATCGGACACGATTGGAGCTGGCGATTGTGGAAAACGTCCAGCGTTCTAACCTGAACCCGATTGAGTCTGCTCGCGCCTACAACCGTTTAGCTGATGAATTTAAGCTAACTCAGCGCGAGATTGCGACGCGCATTGGCAAGAGCCGAGAGGTGATTGCTAACACAATGCGGCTGCTTAACCTTCCGACCATGATGCAGGAGTCCCTTGCCGGCGGCAAGATTTCCGAAAGTCAGGCGCGTCTATTGCTTTCAATGGATGACCTTGGCCAGCAACAGCTGATGTTTGAAGATATTTTAAAAAACAGCACTTCAGTGCGAGCCCTCAAAGGCAAGATAGATTATTTGAAAGTATTAAAGGCGCAGGAGAGCATGCCAAAGCCTGATCCGGAAAGTGAGAGTCTCAAGCAGCAGCTTGAAGAGGCTCTTGGTACTGTCGTAGAGCTCAAAAAAGACGGTGAGACTTCGAAGCTGACGATTCAGTTTAATACTCCACAGGAGCTGTATGCCCTCCTCGAAAAACTCAAACAAAAATCCGAACCCGCCCCCATTCCACAGGCAGATTTAAACAACTTTACGATTTAAGATTCCTCGCTTGGGTCGGTTGGTTCGGGTTCGTCGGTGTCTTCGGTTTTTTTGGTTTTGGCGAGCTTAGCAGTTTCTTTTTCGGCAGCCAGTTCTTCTGGAGTTTTGGTCGGGTCATTCCAGGTGGCCCAGTCGCAGTCGGGATAGCGATTGCAGCCCCAGAACATCCGGCGGCGGCCCTTGCGAGCCTGTTTGACTATGACCTCACCCGGCTTTTCTTTCCGCTCTGGCGACTCCAAACACTTCGGACACTTCATGTTTAAAGACACTACTTCGGTCCGATTGATATTTTTGGCATTTTTACATTCAGGGAACCCGGAGCAGGCGAGGAACTTTCCAAAGCGGCCGAACTTAATGATCATCGGCTTGCCGCACTTTTCGCAGACCTCGTCGGTTTTCTCGTCAGGATTGGTTTTATCAACACTCAGGTATTTTTCTTCCAGGTTTTTGGCGAATGGGGTGTAGAAATTTCCGAGCAGCTGATGCCACTCCTGTTCACCCTCGGCAACCAAGTCAAGCTTGGCTTCCATATCGGCAGTAAAGTTAATATCAACAATGTGTGGGAAGTTTTCAACGAGAATTTTATTGACCATCTCGCCGATTTCAGTTGGATGAAAACGTCCAGTTTCGCGTTTTACATAATTTCGAGCTTGAATAACAGAAATAATTGGCACATAGGTTGATGGTCGGCCGATGCCGAACTCCTCGAGGGTTTTAATCAGCGTCGCTTCAGAAAAGCGCGGCGGTGGCTCGGTAAAGTGCTGACTTGGCAAGAGTTTTTCCAGAGCGAGCGCCTCGCCTTCGGCTAGAGCCGGCAGTTCTCGCTCCTCAAACTTTTGCGGATAGATTTTCAAAAAGCCATCGAACTTCATGGTGCTGCCATTGGTTTTAAATCCGTATTCTTTTTTGCTCGCGCCTTGGGCGGTAATATCAACACTCACAGAGTTAAAGACTGCCTGGGGCATCTGGGTTGCTAAAAAGCGCTGCCAGATCAGTTTATATAATTTTCGTTCAGCTTCTTCTTCAACCGTGACATCCTCCGGCCGGGCAAGGGTGGTCGGACGTACGGCCTCGTGAGCCTCCTGCGCGCCCTTTGATTTACCTTTGAAGGTGCGCGGGGTTTTGAGTGCATACGGAGCGCCGAGTTCTTTGGTGAGCCATTCTTTTGCGGCCACGAGCGACTGTGCCGAAAGGTTGAGCGAGTCGGTACGCATGTAGGTGATCAAACCTTTTTCATATAATCGTTGGGCAAGCAGCATAGTTTTCTTAGCTGAGTAGCCAAGTCGTGATGAAGAGGTCTGCTGCAGGGTACTCGTAGTAAATGGCGGTAGAGGATTTTTCTTAGTTTCGGTCTGCTTGATAGCCGTCACCGAGAACTGAGAGTTTTTAATATCACTTGTCAGCGCGTCTGCTTCAGCTTTGGTTTTGACCGCGAACTTATTCAGCGACTTTCCATCAAGTTTTGTTAGGCTGGCAAGAATATGCGTTGCGTTGCCGGTTTTTTTCTTTAGATCTGCATCAAGCTGCCAATACTCCTCGGGTTTAAAGGCGCGGATTTCGTTCTCGCGGTCAACAATGAGCCGCAGCGCTACTGACTGAACTCGGCCCGCAGAAAGCCCCTTAGCTATTTTTTTCCACAAGAATGGCGAAAGCTTATAGCCGACGATGCGGTCAAGGATGCGGCGTGCCTGCTGAGCGTCCACCATTTTAATATCGATTTGGCGGGGATTTTCGATGGCGTGGTTAATCGCCGCAGCCGTGATCTCGTGAAAGACGATTCGTTTGAGTGGCTTCTTATCAATAACCGAGACTGAGTCGCGTTTTGTTCGCGAGTTTTTACCTTCAAGTACTTCTTTTAAGTGCCAGGCAATCGCTTCTCCTTCGCGGTCTTCATCAGATGCGAGAATGATTTCCTTTGCCTTGTCGGCGAGTTTACGGAGCTCGGTTACGCGCTTTTTGGCCTTAACCGGGATTATATAGGTAGGCTCAAAATTCTTTTCAAGATCAATACCAAAGCGCGACCGTGGGAGGTCGCGAACATGACCGTATGACGACTCGACGCGATAGTCTTTTCCCAGGAACTTTGAAATGGTATTCGCTTTGGTAGGCGACTCAACGATAACGAGTTTCATGATGGTATTAAATAAAGTATCTTCCGCCGGTTTCTTTTATAATGCTGGATATGACGAGTGTCGCGAGCGCGCTATTTACCGCGGAGTCCGAAAGTTCGGATTTTGCAATAATTTCATCAGTATGCAACGGATCGGAATTTGAGGCAAGGATATCAACAATAACTTTCTGATCTTCATCGAGTAGCTCGGTTGGAATTCTTGATCGTACGTCAGTCTTTTTTCCGGGCGCGAGCTCGAGCATCTGGAGAACATCGTTCGCACAGGTAACAAGGGCGGCACCAGACTGAATCAGCGCGTGCGACCCCTGATAATTCGTATTATTAATAGCTCCCGGAACAACAAACACATCCCGATTTTGTTCTACTGCAAAGCGTGCAGTTGCGAGAGTACCGCTGCGCTCTGGAGCTTCAATGGCAAGGACTCCGAGGGATAGTCCGCTCACGATTCGGTTACGCTCTAGAAATTGATTCTGATATGACTTCTGGCCAAGGGGATATTCACTAAGTATTGTTCCGCCGTTGGCTATAATAGAAGCGTGGAGGTCGCTATTCTGGCGCGGGTAGATGCTGTCGAGCCCGTTAGCAAGCACGGCAATAGTGACGCCACCGGCCTCGAGCGCTCCGGTGTGCGCCGCTGCGTCAATGCCAAGAGCCAGGCCACTGACGATTTCTAGTCCGGCCTGAGAAAGCTCTGTGGCAAATTGCTCTGCCGTTGCAAGCCCGGTGGCCGTGGCCTTGCGCGTGCCGACGATAGCAATCTTTGGCTTTATGCTTACTGGCGCGCCGCGATAGTAGAGTCCAAATGGAGGAAACGGAATTTCCCGCAGCAGAGCAGGGAAGTTAGGATCATCACGGAGTATGAGCGAAACCCCATAATCCTCAAGATCTTTCCACTGCTTTTCGGGATTCGTGCGGAGGCTCTGAGGTAGCGTTTCGTACGCAGCTCGCCAGCTGTGATGGACATCCCAGAAGTTGCGCAGCTGAGCGTAGCTGTTCTTAAGGATGCCCGCGAGTGCGTTGTAAAAAATTCTCTCCATGATTGTGGTATAATTTTTAGATACGCCTATGGTTTCCGGATTTAAAAAACAGCTCGTAAAGCAAGTCGGAATTGCCGGAGGGGCGATTGCGTTACTTACCCTATTTATTATTGTCCTGAATTTTGATATTAACAAGCACAGCGATGCCATCAGTGTAGTCAAGGATAAGTTGGAGTTGCGTAACCGTACCATCGAACTTTTGAGTAGCTCCAATAACGACTTAAAAAAATCTGAAGTGATGCTCGACAAGTTGAGAACTATTCTTCCCGAAAAAGACGATCTGATCGACTTTACTCCGGAGATTGCAAAATTGGCGAAAAGTTATGGTCTTGAGTTTGGTCTTGAGCGCAAGACAGAACAGGTGAGTACGCCCAGTGATGCCGGATTTTTGAGATTTATTATGACCGTGTCCGGCGAGATGAAAGATATATATGATTTTTTAAGCGCATTTGAAAAGCATAGATATCTTATTAGACTTGATTCGATTGACATCAGGTCTCTGACTAAGAATAAATTGACTATGACAGTGATGGGCGCTATTTACACAAAGTAATAGTTGATTGTATAGATATGAAACTTAAAAACGAAATAAATCAAAAAAAGGATATCATGTATCTTAGTATTGCCATCCTGCTTACCGCTGCTCTTGCAACATATTTGTTTTGGTTCGTTCATCATCTCGTACAAAAAGCGGATTTTGTATTTAGTACGAACTCTGCCCCAACACATGTAATCGCATTTGACTTTGACCGCTATGACCGCGTGTTACTTAAAGTTTTCACGGCTACAAGCACGACAATTATTCATACGTCTTCGACGACAAGCGCAGTCTCAGCTTCCACCACAGCTTCAAGCAG
>JAHFLG010000060.1 GCA_023244975.1 Candidatus Harrisonbacteria bacterium | reverse complement strand
ACGCACCACAACACCGCGACTCGCCGGGCCATGCTCAAAGAAGAACGAATCGCCGATGAGATCTTGGTAGGGGACGACGAACCAGAAAGCTGGACCATCATCAAACGGATAAAACCAGACGTCGTTGCCGTTGGGTATGATCAAGATGAACTTAAGTCGTCACTAGAAGAACATTTTGATGAGCACTACCCAGATATTGAAGCCGAAGAGGGAGTCTTTAAAAAACACCCAAAAAAGCCTACACTAGTAAGGTTACAGCCTCATGAACCGGAAACATACAAAAATAGCCTTTTAAATAATGATTGATATAGAGCTCCTCAGAAAAAATCCTGAACTGTTTCGAGCTTCAGTGAAAAAGCGCAATCTTAATCTCGCCATCATCGACAATTTTTTGGCGCTGGATAAGGAGTGGCGCGAGCAGCTAGTGAAAAGCGAAAACATGCGCGCAGAGCAAAAGAAGCTTGGTGCCGAGCGCAAAATCGAAGAGGCAAAAAAACTCAAAGAAGAATTAGTCGCGCTTCAAGAAGCCCTGAAGATAACCGAAGAAAAGCGTCATCAAGCCGCCCTGGCGATTCCGAATCTTTTGTCTGACGACGTACCAGAGGGTAAGGACGACACCGAAAATAAAGTTGTGCGCACCTGGGGGAAGATTCCAAAATTCGACTTCAAGCCCCTTGACCACATCGAGCTCGGACAGAAACTCAATATTATCGATAAAGAACGAGCCGCCAAAGTCAGCGGCGCTCGCTTTGCATATATTAAAGGCGGCCTCGCGAGATTACAGCTCGCGCTGATGCAGCTTGTCTTCGACTCTTTGACTGACGAGAAACTAGTTGCCAAGTTGGCAAAAAAAGCCGGAGTTAGTCCAAAACCGTTTACCCCTATTTTCCCTCCAGTTATGATCAAACCGGAGCCGTACACCCTCATGGCCAGACTGTCTCCAGAAACCAAAGAAGAGCGCTATTATATGCCCGCTGACGACCTCTACCTCATCGGTAGCGCCGAACACACGCTGGGATCTATGTATATGGACGAAATGATTGCTGAAGAAGAGCTGCCCATCCGCTACCTTGGCTACTCAACCAGTTTCCGTCGCGAGGCCGGAGCTGCCGGAAAAGATACGGCCGGTATTTTACGCATGCACCAGTTCGACAAGTTAGAAATGGAATCATTTACCAAACCCGAAGACTCACTCAAAGAGCAGGAGTTTTTTGTCTCTATTCAAGAATATCTGACGCAGCAGTTGGAGATCCCGTACCACATCGTCCACAACTGTGCCGGAGATACGGGCACCCCCGACGCGCGCCAACTTGATTTGGAAATGTGGATGCCGGCCCAGGAAAAATATCGTGAGACTCACAGCGCCGACCTCATGACCGACTATCAGAGCCGCCGATTAGCAACCAAGATCCGCCTGACTGACGGCACCTCCGTCTACGCCCACATGAACGATGCCACCGCCTTTGCCATCGGCCGAACGCTTATTGCCATCATGGAAAACTACCAGACCAAACAGGGAACGATCAAAGTACCAAAGGCTCTCCAAAAATACGCCGGAATCAAGGAAATTCTCCCTTTCCTAAAGGGAGGGGACCGCTTGCGGTGAGGGATTTCGAAATCCCTCCCGGCTCCGCCGTACTCCCTTTAAAAAAGGGAGAAATAATGGTATTTTAAAGGCTGACCCGCTTGGGGATAGTTTTGGTATGCGCGTCATGCGACGCACTGCCACGACACTCAATGAGGGAGACAGGAGGTGCGCTTGAAGGGCCAGAGCAACAGCGGTCGTGCCTGCACGACCGCGGACGCCCGAGCCGGGCCGGGGATCAGCACGACCCGGTCGATCCTCGTCAGCCGCGGCGTGAACTCGAACCGCGGTCTCAAGACGACCGGGTAGCGCCACGAGCCAGGCGCGACGGTCTCCAATCAAGCAGCGAGGGGGTCTCGCTGCAACTCCCGGGCGGTGCGCCTCGCGCGTGCCGTCCGGACTCTACAAAATCTATGTTCAACCGCTTACTTAATCGCTTTGGAAAACCTTTTTATAGCAAAGAAAAGGAGTATCGAGCCAGCTATCACGTTGAGGTAAAAAATATTTCGAAGTCTAACCAGACTGGTTATCTTATTATTCCGGTTGTTAAAGGTACCCCAGAGCAAACGCTCCTAGTTGAGCCAAACTTTTCGCCGGTCGCCGACGTAAAAATGGAAAAAATCTACGGAAATTCCTATGCAATCTGGGAACTAGCTCTCGATCCAAAAGAAGAAAAAACCTTCAAACAATTTTTCAATATCAAAGTCCAGCCGACTACTGGCACGCCCGGCAAATTTACTATGGATGACTACAAAAAACTAGATCCGAATGTTATTTCGCCGTACCTGGCAGCTAATGATTATATCAACTCCACATCCAAAGAGATCATTGAATTAGCTCAAACTATCCGTGGCAAGGAGACTAATGTGTTAACAATTGTTAACAAGATAAACGAATTTGTGATTGGCTATTTAACGTACGGAAACCCAATTACGGGAATCTATTCAGCACATGACGCACTGGAGAAAAAAACTGTCGACTGCGGCGGCTTTGACACGCTCTTTGTCAGCCTCTGCCAGGCCGTCCAAATTCCAGCTCGCGTCGTCAGCGGCTTCTGGGCCGGCTATCACTTCAATGACATGCACGCCTGGGCTCAGGTCATGCTGCCCGACGGCTCCTGGCTAGGAGTAGATCCTTCTACCGAACACCTCGCGCGGAGCGGAAGGACGCGAAAATCCGGCAAGCTCGGCTTCCTTGGCAGCGACCGGGTAGCTTTTTCAGTTGGCTGCGATCTCGAATTAAAAGCCGGAGGGGAGACGTTTGCCACCGACATCCTCCAAAATCCCATCATCTATCCAGAAAATAATAAACTAGAAATTAAGCGCATATTTTCAACTCAACCGTTATGATCAGGCCTCGCGCTCACCCAGCTTCGCCTCGCGAGTTAAGACCAATTCTAAAACTCGCTATGGCGAACTGGGTTACGGCTCGGCCACTGTCAAAACCATGAAACCTATTTTCACAAGTCTAACTCCTAATGCACAAGCGAGCGATGTCTGGTTTGCTCTGGCGGCACTCACTGCTCCGGGCTCTTGGATACGCGGCAAATCAATCGCTGAGCTGGAGAATACGCTCGCTAAATTTTTAGGCCTTGCTCATGTCTATACATTCGACAGCGGCCGCACCGGACTCTATGCAATCCTCAAAGCCCTCAATCTACAAGCAGGGGATGAGGTGCTGCTGCAAGCCTACACCTGCGTGGCCGTGCCCGACCCGGTACTCTGGGCAGGCGCTAAGCCAATCTATGTCGACTGCGAAGCCGAGACATTAACTATGTCGGCTGCTGACCTTGAAAAAAAGATTACACCAAAAAGCAAAGTTCTCATTATCCAGCACACCTTTGGCTTTCCGGCTGATCTGGAAAAGCTCATGAAAATCGCCAAAGAACACAAACTCTTTGTTATCGAAGACTGCGCACACGCCCTTGGGGCAACATACCAAGGAAAGCAGGTTGGGACGTTTGGTGATGCTTCATTTTTCAGCTTTGGCCGCGACAAGGTCATCTCCTGCACCTTTGGCGGAGCAGTGGCAACTGGCAACACCGAATTCGCGACCAAACTTGAACGATTCGCAAACTCCCTCCCATATCCGGGCGTCGGTTGGATAGCGCGACAACTTTTGCATCCCGCGATCATCGGGCTTTCAAAATCGCTGTTCAATATACTCTGGCTCGGGAAGATGCTACTTTACTTGAGTAAAGTAGCAGGTCTCACGCCACTCGCGGTATATGCGGCAGAAAAAAAAGGAGGCAGACCACCGTTTGCCTTTCACCGGCTCGCCAACGCTCTTGCCTCCGCCGCCGGCCGACAGCTTGAACGACTCAAAAAGTTCAATCAACACCGCGTTCAGATCGCACAATCTTACGAAGTCGGACTTCGTAAGATTCCCTTTGGTAGACAACGAGCGCTGCCTGGTTCGGCACCGATCTATCTCCGGTATACCATTCGGCATCCAAAAGCGGCTGAAATACTCGCCACAGCCAAGAAAAAAAATATCTTTCTCGGTGACTGGTACACGACAGCAGTTGCTCCAACCGGCGTGAGCTATCAGGCGATCGGCTATGACCCGAAAACCTGCCCGAACGCCGAAGGCGCAGCAGCGCAAAGCCTCAATCTACCAACCGACATTCATATTACAGAAAAAGAGGTGGAGAGAATTATTAATTTTATTTCTGGATTCCCGCCTTCGCGGGAATGACACAGCAATATGGAAATAAAAGAAATTCATTCAAAACAGGAGTGGGAAGGATTTTTAGCTGCGACGGCGCCGGCAAGCTTTTTGCAGTCCTGGCACTGGGGGGAGTTTAACGAAACCACAGGTCACAAAATCTGGCGCCTAGGATTTTATTCCGCCAAAGGCGGATCCTCCTCCGGAGGAGAACACGGCACGTTAGTTGGAGTGGCGTTCGTATTAAAAGTAACAGCTCGACGCGGCGCATTTTTGTTCTGCCCGCATGGGCCGCTACTTAGGCCAGACCTGCTCGCTTCACTTACAGAGTTTCTTATTCCTCTGGCAAAGCATGAGCGTTGCGTCTTTATTCGCATTAGTCCGCTGATGGAGGCAACAGTCGCTAACGATAAGGCGTTTACTGATCTGGGCTATCGCAATGCACCGATTCATATGATGCATCCCGAACTCGCCTGGATTTTGGATATCACACCAAGCGAAGATCAGCTCCTTGCCGGCATGCGCAAAACTACGCGGTATTCAATCAAAAAAGCTGAGAAAGATGGAGTTGTGATTACCACGAGCTCGGATCCGAATGATTTTGAAAAATTTTATAACGTCTACAAAGAAACTGTGCGGCGACAGGAATTTAAAGCATTTTCAGAGGAGTACTTCAAAACCGAAGTGGAGATCTTCTTCCGGGAACATCAAGGTATGTTTTTCTTTGCCGAGTACAGGGGTGAAGTTGTCGGCGGCGCGGTCATTATTTTCTATGGCAACTCGGCATTCTATCACCACGGCGCAACTAACAGAAAATTTCCGGGGCTCACTGACGCGCAGCTACTACAATGGACCGCCATCAAAGAAGCTAAGCGCCGCGGCCTCAAATACTACAACTTCTGGGGAGTAGTGCCAGAGGATAAAAAGAAGCATCCGTGGGCAGGTTTATCTCTCTTTAAACGCGGCTTTGGCGGCTCTGAGCAGGCTTACGTCCACGCCAAAGACTACCGGCTATCCCACCGCTACTGGCTGACCTACGCCATCGAAAAAGCCCGAAAAATAAAACGCAGGCTATAATAAAACTATGACCTCGAAGTACGGCAGCGCGCGAATTGAACGGCAAAAGTTCTGGAAGCGGATGCGCCTCTATGCCATTGTGAGCGCTATACTTCTGGCGATCATATTTATTTTTTGGATTTTCTTCCGGTCGCCAATTTTTAAAATCGCAACTGTTACGGTTGAAGGTGCCGACCCAACCTACAACGACAGCATTGTTGCCGCTCTCAATTTGCAGGTCGTCAGCCGGAGCTGGGGTGGGTTTCTCGGGAGCGACAGCTACTTTGCTTGGGCAAATATGCCATA
>JAHFLG010000059.1 GCA_023244975.1 Candidatus Harrisonbacteria bacterium | reverse complement strand
TTCCTATGGATACTACAATGACGCTATTACCAACGCGCACGCAAGCATGACGAGTGTATTTATAACGCTGGCTATTTTCACGATTCTTGGAGCCTGCGGCGCGATATTCTTTAATCCCGCGAAATCGGATACTTCAAAACTGGAAAACAGTATCGCGATCGGACTTGCCGCAATTATGCTCGTGTTTTTCTACTCTCCTTCTGAAACGTTTATCTATCCGCTACTCTTTAACCTTATTCTGGCGTACCTAATCTTTGTCATGTTCCAGATAGGATATCGACGACACGATATGAGGCTGGTTAATATTGGTATGGGGTTTACGTGCATCTTAATCGCCGCTCGATATTTCGACTTTGCCTGGGATCTGATGCCGCGCTCGCTCTTCTTTATTATCGGTGGCGCCATCTTACTGATGGGGGGCATCGCACTTGAGAAAAAAAGGAAGCAGATTAAAATGCAATTTAACACTCCCGCATAAATTATTGTATGAAACAAAAACATGTCTTTATCGCTATCGGAATCTTTTGGCTCGTCGTCATTGGCGGTTTTATTGGCTACAAAGAATATACCATTCGCACCGGTACGGAAGTGCTCCTCAAAATGGCTCCGGTTGATCCTCGCGACCTCTTCCGCGGCGACTACATGATCCTCAACTACGATATTAGTAGACTCGATAGTATACCAAGCGCGCCTACTGGACTAAAACAACACGACAAGGTCTTTGTCGCTTTAACAGCTGGCGCAGATGCTGTAGTAACGGCAACCGGTGCCTTTACAACTCCCCCGCAAACCGGCCTCTATATCGCCGGTGAAATTGACGAGTGGTCACGAGTAACCTATGGCATTGAAAGTTACTTTATTCCTGAAAATACTGGCTATGATCTAGGTAACAAAATCCGCAACTCACAAGGTACTGCGTTCGTAAAAGTATCAATAGACAAATCCGGACGCTCAGTCGTGCGCGCGATCGTTGTCGGTGGTCAGGAGATTGATCTGAAAAATCTCAGACCTGTCAAATAATCAGTGACATGATCAAGAGACTTCACTCAACGCTCTTCTACGCTTCAAACATAGAAAAGACTTCTGAGTTCTATAAAAAACTAGGGTTTCCGGTTATTAAAGACGGATTCACGGTCAAAATAAAAATTGGAAATTATCGGCTGGTTTTTACCGATGAGAACACCACGCTCATCCAAAATGAATCCGGCCTGAAACCAAAAGGACTAGGTATCTACAACTATATTGAAGTTGAAGACGTCGACGCATATTTCGGCTGGCTCAAAAAACACAAACTGCAGACCCGCACCGAGCCGCGCGACTGGCCCTGGGGCAAACGTGAATTTGTCGTCCGCGACCCCGATGGCTACAAGTTAGTCTTTTACTCGCTTATCAAGCCTTAGAGAACCTTGTTTGATTTACGGGCCTTTTTGACGGTCTTTGGCTTGGCGGCTGCCGTGGCGCGGCGCTGCTTAAACTTCTCAACGCGGCCAGCGGTGTCAATCAGTTTTTCTTTGCCAGTATAGAACGGGTGGCAGTTAGAGCAGATTTCAACCTGAATGGCCTCGATGGTGGCGCCAATATGGAATACTTTCCCACAGCCGCAGGTAGCGGTTGCCTTGTCGAAATATTGAGGATGTATGTCAGTTTTCATGTCGTAGCCCCGAGAGGGGCGAAGATGTCGCACCGAGTACGGCGCGACGAACCTTTGTTTGTATTTGATATAGTATACTCATACTAACCAATTCGTCAATATTTGTTATACTTAACGTATTATAAAATAAATAATTCATTCAATATGATGCACGCAATGATGTCGAAGTGGAGCGCGAAGATGTCCCCATTCACCCCTCTGTTTCTCCGGTTGGTAGTCGGTGTAATTTTTATCTATGCCGGCTGGGCCAAACTCCAGCTGGGCAACGCCGCGATCGCCGGATTCTTCGGTCAGGCGGGCATTCCAGCTCCGGCCTTTTTTGCCTTCGTGGTAACCTGGCTAGAAATGCTCGGTGGCATCGCCCTGATCCTCGGCTTCTGGGTACGGCCGTTTGCAAAAGTACTGAGCATTATCATGATTGTCGCAACTATTGTCATGTTAAACGCCAAAGGTTTTGCCGATGCGCAGCTGCCTCTCGTCATGCTCGCCTCCTGCTTTACGATCTTTTGTTTGGGCGGTGGAAAATACTCGGTGGACGGGAATCACTAGCAAGTTGGTGGGTAATTAATTGGTTTCAACAAGAGCCCCATTCGGGGCTCTTGACTTCTCTGCGGGGGTGACTATACTAGTACCTACGACTTCAGTACTGAATCTTCTGCTGATATAGTACTGGGTAAAAGCAAAGGAAAACAATCGCTTTGTTTTAACAAGTTAATACGCCCCCTTTGATACATCTGCCCCGATTCCCCGAACATATACTGGGAAACCGAGGTAGGTGTATTCATTTTATCGCGCGAGCGATAGGCTGAGTGCGCCTCGAACTTTGAAATAGAAAGTGAATAGCTTCATATAGTATCGCAGCATCAATACATATGAAGCGGCTCTGAAACCATTTTACATTTGAGTTTTATGGCGTAAGAGCACCAGAGAAAGTCAAAGATTATAAGTCGAAGGATTTATAGTTGTCCCAATTGTAGAAACTTTGCGCGGCATGCGAGGCAACTCGCCTACTGCGCACTGTATCTACTACTTAATGAGGATTTGATCCTGGTCCAGGATGAACGCTGGCGGCGTGGATAAGGCATGCAAGTCGTACGAAACAACTTTTGAAGTAGTTTGAGATTACATCAAGGGCAATGGATTTAGTTGTTTAGTGGCGAACGGGTTAGTAACACCTTAGTACATACCCTAAAGCCGGGCATAACTAGCCGAAAGGTTAGGTAATTCCCGATATTATCGCAAGATGAAAGTCGCAAGACACTTTAGGATTGGCTTAGGCCCGATCAGCTAGTTGGTGAGGTAACGGCTCACCAAGGCTATGACCGGTAGGGGGACTGAGAGGTTGTTCCCCAACGACGGAACTGAGACACGGTCCGTACTTCTACGGAAGGCAGCAGTCGAGAATATTCGACAATGGGCGAAAGCCTGATCGAGCGACGCCGCGTGCAGGATGACAGCCTTAGGGTTGTAAACTGCTTTTCTTAGGGAAAAAGTAATTGATGGTACCTAGGGAATAAGGGGCTGCAAACTTCGTGCCAGCAGCAGCGGTAATACGAAGGCCCCGAGCGTTATCCGGATTTATTGGGCGTAAAGCGTGCGCAGGAGGTTTTGCGCGTCTTGTGTTAAATACCACCGCTTAACGGTGGAACTGCATGAGATACGGCATAACTAGAGGATGTTAGAGGTAACTAGAACTCACGGTGTAGGGGTGAAATCCGTTGATATCGTGGGGAATACCAAAGGCGAAGGCATGTTACTGGAACACTCCTGACTCTCATGTACGAAAGCGTGGGGAGCAAAAAGGATTAGATACCCTTGTAGTCCACGCCCTAAACGATGCCGACTAGCTGTTTCGAGTATCGACCCTCGGAGTGGCGTAGCTAACGCGTTAAGTCGGCCGCCTGGGAAGTACGATCGCAAGATTAAAACTCAAAGGAATAGACGGGGACTCGCACAAGCGGTGGAGCATGAGGTTCAATTCGACAATAAACGAAAAACCTTACCAAGGCTTGAAATGCACATGAATACTCGCGGAAACGTGGGTAGCCCCTTAAAAGGCATGTGCACAGGTGCTGCATGGTTGTCGTCAGCTCGTGCTTTGAAGTGTTCCCTTAAGTGGGGTAACGAGCGCAACCCGCACTGTGTGTTTTATATGTCACACAGAACCGCCCCCGTTTTTGTTCAGGAATTCGCCAGCCGGCGGATCGTGAATAAAAACGGGGGAGGAAGGAGCGGATGACGTCAAATCAGCATGGCCCTCTGATGCCTTGGGCCACACTCGTGCTACAATGGCTGGTACAATGGGTTGCCAACCCGCAAGGGGGAGCTAATCCCACAAACCCAGCCCCAGTTCAGATAGAAGGCTGCAACTCGCCTTCTTGAAGCCGGAATCGCTAGTAATCGCGGATCAGCATGCCGCGGTGAATACGTTCTCGAGTCCTGTACTCACCGCCCGTCAAGTCAGCGGAGCCGGGAATACTCCAAATATTGCTTCGGCAGTACAAAGGTAGGCTCGGTGATGAGGACTAAGTCGTAACAAGGCACGCGTAGCGGAAGCTGTGCGTGGATCAATTAAACTTTTTCTTTTTCTCGTTATTGAGAAACTGAAAAAGTCGATACTCAAATTTTGAGTAATGTAAAAACAGTGTTGGTCGTGGAGCTGTAAGTCACGACACTTTCCCTTAGCCAAAAGCTTCGGAGATCGTATTATTGGGGCAACTATAAAGACTTTGACTTAGATGATGCAACAAAAGAGGCGCGAAAGCGTCTTTTTTGTTATACTCTAACTATGGCTGATGCAAAGAAAATTTTGATTGCTGAAGATGATGAGTTTCTGACGTCGCTTCTCAAAAATCGTTTGGAACGAGAGCAATTTAAAGTTGTCGGAACCAAAAATGGCGATGAAGTCATTTCTTTGATTAAAGAATCGCGACCAGATCTCGTACTGTTAGATATTATTTTGCCGGGTAGGCTTGGGTTCGAAATTCTTGAGGAAGTTCATGACGACGCTAAGCTTAGTAAGATCCCCTTTATGGTCATGTCCAATCTCGGCCAAGAGGAAGATATCAAGCGAGCTAAAGAACTCGGGGTTATTGAATATTTTGTCAAGGCTCGAGTGATGATTGACGAAATGATTGCTAAAGTTTCATCGTTTCTACAAAATTAAGTTATCCACAAAGTATTTACTATAAAAAAAGCCTTATTAAGAGTATCCTTAATATATATTCACTGATGAAGGTCGATTTAATTTTTCTGACCTATTGTACTCAAACTTAATTATTAATTATGCAACACAATAAAAAAGGCTTCACTCTCATCGAACTCCTCATCGTCATCGGTATTCTGGCTGTTCTTGCTACCATTACCGTCCTCGTCCTTAACCCGGCTCAGCTGTTTGCGCAGGCGCGCGACAGTCAACGCCTTTCCGATTTAGGCTCACTCAAAGGAGCTATTTCCTTGTATCTGACAACTAAAACCAGCCCCGTTCTGGGCGGAGGAACATCATTTACCTGCGGCACTAACTGGGGTGCTTCGGTAGCAGGCGCTTCTTCGACTCTTACTGAAGCAACGGCAAATTTAGCGCATGCCGGCGCCAGGACCACCGAGGGTGAGGGCTGGGCAGCAGTCAATCTCGACGGCATGACTGGTGGCTCTCCGCTCCCGACCCTTCCGATAGACCCCGTTAACACCGCCTACGCTGGATCTCCTTCGAATTTGAACTATCAATATGCGTGCGATGAAACTAATAAAACATTTGAATTGGTAGCAAACATGGAGAGCGTCCGCTACTCAAACGGCGGAACGGATAATGTGGAGTCCAAAGATGGCGGTAATAACCCCGAGTACTATGAAACCGGCACTGATCCTAAGCTCGACCTATAATTCATTGCCAATACTAACCAATATGAAAATCTCTAAAGGCTTCACTCTCATCGAACTCCTCATCGTCATCGGTATTCTGGCTGTTCTTGCTACCATTACCG
>JAHFLG010000058.1 GCA_023244975.1 Candidatus Harrisonbacteria bacterium | reverse complement strand
ACTGAAAGTAGCGATTCGCTGATAGGTTAGGCGTGGAAGAGGCAGACGGTGTTAGTCCAGTATTTCCCTCCTCGCTATAGTAGGTGTTTGCGGTTCCATCTGGCCCGACAAAGGTTGCTCCTGTACAGTTTGAGGTCGAGCAACTACGAACGGTGAGTTTTGGATGAAATACGCCACGATTATAAAGGGCCACAACCTCAGCCGAAGTGAGCAGACGATTAAAGATTGTGACTTCATCCATAATGCCGTTAAAGAATACGCGTCCGTTACCCATTGAATCCATATTGTGTCCGATGAGCAAATTTCCAAATGGGGAATTCGGCATGCCGCTCCACGTTAGAGGTGCGGTTCGCCCCGCGCTTGCGTCAAGCACTCCGTTGACATAAATATAGGCAGTACCGCTATTCCAAGTTAATGTAACGTGATACCAATTGCCACTGACCAGATTGGTTGTTCCGGTAATCGCTTGCCAACCCGTTCCATTGCCATTATTCCAGCCAAGAGTTGCTTTGATATTTTGCGGACCCGTAGGCGTCCAGCGATAAATTTCCAGGCCATATCCACCCGGACCGCCAAGGTTACTCCCATAATCGGCTTTTCGGATGATACCCATACCAGTATCTTGCGGCAGATTCATTGTCGGCTTAATCCACAATGAGATTGCACCACCACTATCAGGCAGGTTGAGCCCAGGAGTGTGATTTACCTGTACGTATGAATTACCACCATTGAAATTAAGACCGGTTTTAAATTTTGCTGGGGTGCCATATACTGCGCCGTTGTTGACCCCATTATTGTTGTTGCCTGATAGATCAGCAATTGTACCATTCGTTTCATTCATCCTCATAAGTAACACATTGCCGTTCATTAAGGCGTTACCGGTTGGATAACCTGTTTCGCTTTGTTGAGTGGTCGGTAGCTCTTTGCCATACGGGGCATTGGTGAGCCATGAAAGATTATTCCAGGTCACTGATTGTCCGGCATCTTTAATACTCGAAAGATAGGTACCGGTTAGGAGAATCAGTCCGGTCGGGTTCAGTGTGACTCCAGCCGGAGAAGCTGACCATTGCGTATTGGTATGAGTTCCCGCATTAAATGTTGTTTGCGAATTGTCAGTGAAAAATGTTGTTATCGTTGGTGTCTGAGGCAATGCATCAGGTCCGCAACTAACTGCGCAGCCCGTGGTTGCCGTGCCAATCATCCGAAGTGTCCCATCAATGCTGGTAGGATAGCCACCAAACCCATCGAGCGCATAATGATTGATAGCGCCTTGTATATTGGCGATATTGCCGAATCGCTGGGTATTGCGTGTGTTGCTGATTTGGCGCGCGGGATTGACGCCAATGATGACAAGTGCCATCAGCATTGCGAGGATGCCGACAGCCACTAACATTTCAAGAAGAGTAAATCCTTCAATTTGTTTCCAGCGTTTCATAGAGATAAGTATAACCTATTTACGATTTTTTAGAATTCTGCTAGTATGAACGTACATAAGCCGGTTTTTTTATTTTTCAAAATGTCTAAAAAACTTTGGGATTTGATAAAAAGCGAAACGAAACGGCAGCAACAGACGATCGATCTGATCCCGTCGGAAAATATCGTAGATCCGGAGATTTTGAAGGTGCTCGGCACTCCGCTCGTCAATAAGTACTCAGAAGGATATCCAGGCCGCCGCTACTACGGCGGCAATGAATTTTGTGACCAAATAGAGTTAATGGCACAGGAAGAGGGCCTTAAAGCCTTTGGTCTTAATGGCGGACTCTCCACTGAACTTTCGCCAGCCGCACTTAAAGATGAAGTCTTTGCCAATAAAGAGCGCTGGTACCTAAACGTTCAAGCCTACTCTGGTTCACCGGCGAACTTGGCCATTTATTTCGCACTGATGCAGCCCGGAGACACCGTGCTTGGTTTGAAGCTTGCTCAGGGCGGCCACCTGACTCACGGTTTTAATCTGAACTTCTCCGGCACGTTTTATAAATCGGTTCAATACAACCTCGACCAGAAGACCGGCAAGCTCGATTACGATGAGATTGAACGTTTGGCCAAAGAACACAAACCAAAGATGATTTATTCCGGAGCCACGGCTTATCCGCGGATCATCGATTTTAAACGTATCGGCGATATTGCCAAAAGCGTCGGCGCGTATCATGTTGCTGATGTCAGCCATATTGCCGGACTGATTGCGACCGGTCAGCACCCCAGCCCATTCCCGCACTCGGACGCGGTGATGGCGACAACCCACAAAACTATGCGGGGCCCCCGTGGAGCGGTTATTTATGCCCGGACGCCCAAACTTGCCGCGGCTATCAACAAGGCCATTATTCCGGGTGTTCAGGGAGGACCGCACAATAACCAGACTGCGGCGATTGCCCTCATGTTTGAGCTGATGCAAAAGCAAAACTTTAAAAAATATGGAGCGCAGATAGTAAAAAATGCCAAAATGCTTGCCAGTGAACTAAATAGCTACGGATTCAATTTGGTTTCCGGTGGCAGCGAGAATCATTTGCTGCTCGCGGATCTGAAAAATAAAAACATCAGTGGCATGGACGCCGAGAAGTTGCTTGATGAGGCCGGTCTTATTTGTAACCGAAACACGGTTCCAGGAGATGACAAACCGTTTAACCCATCTGGTATTCGCATGGGTACGCCATCGTCAACCAGCCGCGGAATGAAAGAAAAGGAAATGAAGATGATTGGGAGCTTTATTCACCGGCTTATTGATCTCAAGGAGTCGCCGGCAAAGATTAAAAAGGAAGTTCTCGCCCTCTGTAA
Source organism: Candidatus Harrisonbacteria bacterium (assembly GCA_023244975.1). Lineage (GTDB taxonomy): Bacteria > Patescibacteriota > Minisyncoccia > UBA6257 > 1-14-0-10-44-23 > JAHFLF01. Next base: position 2,934 of record JAHFLG010000058.1, on the reverse strand, counting down.
AAAATTTCCACTTCCTTACTAATATGATTGACGGCAAGGCATTAGCTCACAAGATAGTTCAAGAACTCAAGCTTCTGCCGGTGCCAAAGAAGAAGCTGGCGGCAGTGTTAGTCGGCGATAATAAGTTTTCCCGCAGTTTTTTGGCTCAGAAAGCTAAGACCGCCAAAGAGCTTGGTATCATCTTCGATTTACACGAGCTTCCGGCAACCATGACCCAATCGCAGGTTGAGAAGGAAGTTAAAAAGATCGCCGGCAAGCGCAATGTCGGTGGCGTGGTTGTGCAGCTGCCGCTACCAACGCAGTATCTGCGCGAACCGATTCTCGCTCAGATCCCTATTGAAAAAGACGTTGATGACCTCAACGGCATGACCCGCGGGATTTTGCCGCCCGCTCCCGGCTCAATTAAACGGTTTTTGCATGAGCTCAATGTTGATCTAAAAGGAAAGCGAGCCGTGGTTATCGGTCCCGGATTTTTAATCGGTAAACCAATAGTTATCTGGCTGACTGGATTGTGTCTGAAGCTGACCACCTGGGGCAAGGGAGAGTTTGACGAGCGAGCTCTGAAAGAAGCTGATCTGATTATTACTGCAACCGGCGTTCCAAAGCTCATTCGCGGTGAACATATAAAAGAAAACGCTATTATTATTGACTATGGCTATGGCACCGGTGATGACGGCAAGCTGACTGGCGATGTGGATATGGCCAGCTGCCTTAAAAAAACTCCGTTTATCACTCCAACCCCAGGAGGGACCGGCCCGATGGTAGTCGCCCAGCTCTTCCAGAATTTCTATCACCTGACGCAGAAATAGGTTATCTTGTCTTGATATCTGGCGTGTTTTTCCGTACTATATCTGTACGCGCACTTAGTTCAGTGGTAGAACGTCTCCATGACACGGAGAAGGCCGAGGGTTCAATTCCCCCAGTGCGCACATGCTAGAACCCAACGTTCTATTTGAAAATAAGGATTTCATCATTATCAATAAGCCGGCAGGGCTGCTTGTTCACGGCGTGTTTGATAAACATGGGCCGAAGCACAGTGAGTCAACACTGATTGATTGGCTCTTGAAAAAATATCCGGAAACGCGCGAAGTAGGCGATCCGTCGCCGGAAGAAATGATCCGTCAGCAGCGCGGCGGTATTGTGCACCGGCTGGATCGTGAGACCAGCGGGGTTATGATCATCGCTCGCAATCAAAAATCGTTTGAGTATTTAAAAAAATTGTTTCAGGATAAAAAAGTTCAAAAAACGTATCTGGCTCTAGTCTGGGGCAGAGTAAAAGACAAAGCAGGAACTATTAATAAGCCGATTAGTATTAAAGATGGTTCGGTGAAGCGCACGGTGTTTAAAGGAAAGATGACGCGCGAAGCCATAACAGATTATAAGGTAAAAAAATATCTGACCGACGGTAAAAACGAATTCACTCTGCTTGAGGTTATGCCTAAAACCGGTCGCACGCATCAGATCCGCGTGCATCTTAGCTCAATTGGGCACCCGGTGGTTGGTGACAAACTATACGGAAAGAAGAATATAGAAAACAGAAAACTGAATATTGACCGGCATTTTTTGCACGCGCAAAAAATACAGTTCGCCTTTGGAAAGCGACAGCACCTCATTGAAGCTCCGCTGCCACCAGAGCTCCGATCTGTTATTTCAGGTTTGACGAGCTAAGTTGAAGTGTGCGACCATTTTCTTAGAACACACCCGGAAAGGAGGGATTGATGGCCTGGCAATATTGGGTCGGCGGCCTCGGCTGGCTGATCTGCGGCATCATCGCCGCAATCTGGGAACGCCGCTCTGAGAAGGGAGGCGACGAATGGGCGCCGCGCACTGGCTGGGACTATGTCTTGGCAGTTCTGGCCGGACCATTGTCCCTCATTGGGACGACGCTCACGCTCTACAATTTCAAGAAGAAGTAGTGCGCGGGCTGCAAACATGACCCCTCGCCGGCCCCGCTGGTAGAGGGGTTTGGCATTTAGAATTATCGTATCGGGATAAGCGTCTGTCGGATTCGGACGCGTCCGGGCGGGTCGTTAGATTGATAGGTGAGAGTTGGGCTATTTGTTTCTTTCCATTTGTACGTTGGCGGCGCGTCGATGGCAACTGAAAGCGTTGTACTTGCTCCGGACTGCTTGTCAAAGATGAATTCAAAAGGAGCGTTTGACGTCGGATCAATGCGCGCCGGATTTTTGTACATCAGAGTAAAGGTTTTCGTTTTACCGGCCGGAGTATTGAGCCAGGCCGCAAAGACAGTTTTGTCAAAGGCAATGAAGCGATCGAGCCCTAGGTCAGCTAAGAAGTAGTCAGTGCTCTCAATGGCTGTAATATCAGAATCAGTTGTAAAGCCCTTATACTTATTTTTTGGATCCGTTGGCCACTTGTCGCGGCCTGCTGAACCAAGTATTCGTGAGCCCAGCGTCGTGTAGATCTGCAGATAGTTTTTATTGGTCGCTTTGTACCACCACTCCTTCTGCTTTTGGCCGGTATGCCTTCGAGTGAGAGTTACGGCATTAGTTATCTCGCCGGTTTCTGAAATTGAACTTTTGAAATCAATATCCTGGCTCATAAATGCGTCGCTCTTGCCTCCCGCAACATTGGTGTTTACCACGGCAAGATATTCACTGATGGTTCGGCTTGATGGAATTGCCACGTCGCCAGCGAGACCAACTGTTTTTGCATAGAGCTGTAAGGCACTGTCATCAACATACGCCATAATATTTTTATGCGTCAGGTGATATTCAAATAGTTTGACCAGAGCCTGTTTTTGTTCGCTGCTCAGCGTTGACAATTTTTCGATCAGTTTAGGCGTAAGGATCTGAAGGATTTTTTTCGGCTGATTAACCTTTTTGTCGGCACCACTTTCAACCTCTTTTTGGACAAAGCCTAAAAAGTTGTCAGCAGTAATGACGGTATCGTACTCAGGCAGGGGAATCTCAC
>JAHFLG010000057.1 GCA_023244975.1 Candidatus Harrisonbacteria bacterium | reverse complement strand
CGCCTTCACAAACACTTTCTAACTCCGAATATCATCATCTGCGCGAAGTTGCTATTAAAACGATCCGCCACCTCGGCATTGTCGGTGAGTGCAATATTCAGTACGCGCTTAACCCTCAGACTGCGGAGTATCGTGTTATCGAGGTCAACGCCCGTTTGTCGCGTTCATCGGCGCTTGCGTCAAAAGCAACCGGCTATCCGCTGGCCTTTGTCGCAGCCAAGCTTGCGCTTGGCTTTACTCTGCCCGAGCTCAAAAATACGGTCACTCAGAGCACCACGGCCTGCTATGAGCCGGCTCTTGATTATATCGTGATGAAAATCCCACGCTGGGATCTGAGCAAGTTCGAAAGCGCGGTTACCACCATTGGAACTGAAATGAAAAGTGTCGGCGAAGTGATGGCTATTGGTCGGAGCTTTGAAGAGGTTTTGCAAAAAGCGTTGCGGTCGCTCGTTATCGGCGCTGACGGTTTTACGGCGCAGAGCAACGGGCGGTTTAGTATTCCGGACGCTGAAAAAGAAATTAAAGAGCCGACCACGCGCCGTATTTTTGCCATCGCTCAGGCGCTGCGCGCCGGAGTGAGCACTGCGCAAATTCATGAGATGTCTAAGATCGATCTGTGGTTTTTGGAAAAGATGCGACACATTATCGAGATTGAACAGCAGCTTACGAAAGTAAAGACTTTGACTGAGCCGTTGCTGCGGTTAGCAAAAGAAAACGGATTTTCAGACCGCCAAATAGCTACTATCAAAAAGACTAATGAGTCATCGGTGCGAACTATGCGTAAGACGCACAAGATCCTGCCGGTTGTGAAGCAGATAGATACTCTGGCCGGCGAATTTCCAGCCAAGACAAATTATCTGTACATGACCTATCATGGTACTGAGAATGACGTGAAGGCGGGCAAGAAACAAATTGCGGTTATCGGTAGCGGTCCATACTGCATCGGTTCGTCGGTGGAATTTGATTGGTGCTCGGTACAGACGCTTCGTACGCTGCGAAGCCGCGGCCGCAATACTATTATGATCAATTGTAATCCCGAGACCGTTTCAACGGATTATGACGAGAGCGACACATTATATTTTGAAGAACTTTCGCTTGAGCGAGTGCTTGATATAACGGATTTTGAAAAGCCGGAAGGGGTCATCATTTCTACCGGCGGCCAAGTTGCAAACAATCTTGCTTTGCCGCTTCATCGCAATAAGGTTCCGATCTTAGGAACTACTCCGGAAAATATTGACCGCGCCGAGGATCGCCATATCTTCTCAAAATTATTGGACGCGAGTAAAGTTGATCAGCCGGAGTGGACACAGGTAACTGATCGGAAGAAGGCGCTCAAGTCAGCCGCCGAGTTTGGCTATCCGGTGCTTGTTCGTCCTTCCTATGTGCTCTCCGGTTCAGCCATGAGTGTCGCCTATGACGAGCAGTCGCTCATTGAGTGTCTCCAAAAGGCTGCGGATATTTCCAGCGATCATCCGGTAGTTATTTCTAAATTTATCGAAAATGCGAGAGAGATAGAAGTCGATGGCGTGGCGATGGGTGGCATGCTCGTTCTCTACGCGTTTAGCGAACACGTTGAAAATGCCGGTACGCACTCAGGTGATGCCACTCTCGTCCTTCCTCCGCAGCGAACCTATCTGGAGACTATTCGCCGCTCACGCAAAATAGCTAATGCCATTATCAAGGCGCTCAACATTACCGGACCCTTTAACATTCAGCTACTCGCCAAGGAGAACCGATTGCAGGTTATCGAGTGCAATGTGCGCGCTTCGCGCAGCTTCCCCTTTGTTTCTAAAGCTACGGGTCATAATTTTATCGCTCTTGCCACCCGAGCTATGCTCGGCGAAGACGTGCGCGGACTCTACAAAACTCTTGATTTGGATAAGGTTGCCGTAAAGTCGCCGCAGTTTTCGTATGGGCGTATCAAAGGCGCTGACCCCGTTGGCTACGTGGAGATGGGTTCAACCGGCGAGGTTGCCTGTTTTGGTGAATCATTTGGAGAGGCTTTGCTTGCCTCTATGCAGGCGGCCGGGATGCGCCTGCCGAAAAAGAATGTTCTTATTTCAATCGGCGGAGACGAAAACAAGGTGAAGATGCTCGATTCGCTGCGGACGCTTTCGAAGCTGGGTCTGACACTGTATGCGACAGAAAAGACCACTGATTTTTTGAGTGAACAAGGAATAGCCTGCAATAAAGTATTTAAAATTCATACTGAGCTCGAGCCGAACATTTTAACTCTAATTGAAAACGGTACCTTTGATTTAATCATCAATATTCCAACCCGCGCTCTTACGCGCGACCGCGCAGACGGATTTATCATCCGTCGCCGCGCCATTGATTACAATATTCCCCTTATTACCAATCGACAGCTCGCAGATGTATTTATCGCGGCCTTGGCTGAGAGTATACTTAAACCATGAGAATCGCCCGGGAAGTTTTGCAAATTGCGGAGATTTTGAGGCAGCACAAATATAAAGCGTATTTAGTTGGCGGTTGTTTGCGTGATCTCATGACCGATCCGCCAGCTGGCGGAGAACCGAAAGACTGGGATATTGCGACTGATGCGTTGCCGGAAGCGGTACGTGAGTTATTCCCCGACAGCGTCTATGAAAACAGTTTTGGGACGGTTGGTGTCAAGACCGATAGCACAGATCCGAAATTAAAAGTTATTGAGGTAACGACGTTTCGCACTGAAGGGGCGTATTCCGATAAGCGAAGACCGGACGAGGTGAAGTTTGTAAAAAAGATTGAAGAAGATCTGGCGCGACGTGACTTTACCGTCAACGCTATGGCGTTTGATCTGGCTGGCGTCAGCGCTTCGGCTGATATCGACAGCGAAGATCTTGAACTTATTGACCCCTATGACGGACAAAAGGATCTTTCAAGTGAAATATTACGCGCAGTGGGCGACCCTGGCGAGCGGTTCCGCGAGGACGCGTTGCGGCTGATGCGCGCGGTGCGTTTTCACGCTCAGCTCGGATTTAAGATTGAGAAGCAGACTCTCGCGGCAGTAAAGGAGGAGCATGAACTACTCGGTCATATTGCCAAAGAGCGCATTCGCGACGAACTAACTAAGCTCATTGTAACTCCGCGTGCTGACGAGGGGATTGAGATCTTGCGAACTACCGGACTGCTTAAGTATATTTTGCCGGAGCTTTTGGACGGCGTTGATTGTGAGCAAAATCAGCACCATATCTATGACGTCTATACCCATAATTTGAAATCTTTGGAGTACTCGACTAAAAAGAATCACTCGTTAACCGTGCGCCTGGCGGCATTGTTACATGATGTTGGTAAGCCCGCAACTAGGGTGTGGAAAAACGATCCGCGCGGTAAAAAGACTCGCGACGGAAAGACGGGTGACTGGACCTTTTATGGCCACCAGGTTGTCGGCGCGAAAATAGCCGGAGAGATGCTTGAGCGACTGCATTTTTCAAAGGAAATTATTGAAGACGTGTATCTGCTGGTCTACGAACACATGTTTGTTTACGATCCTGAGGTGGTTACGCTTGCGGGGGTGCGACGGCTGCTCGCGCGCGTGGGCAGCGACCATATTGATGATTTAATAAAAGTCCGCGAAGCCGACCGGATTGGCAGCGGCGTGCCGAAAGCCCAGCCGTACCGGCTGCGCTATCTTTTGGCCATGTTAGAGAAGGTAAAGACCGACCCAATCAGCGCCAAGATGCTCGCAATTAATGGTAATGACCTGATGGAGAGTCTCAAACTTGCGCCCGGTCCGAAGCTTGGAAAAATTATCGCGGTGCTGCTTGAAGATGTGCTGGCCGACCCAGCCAAGAACCAAAAAGATGAATTGTTGAAGCGCGCTGCTGAACTGGCGAAGCATAAAGACAAAGAGCTCGATGACATGGCCGCTGCCTCAAAAAAACGCGCCCATGAGGCTCAGCAAAAAATCGACGACGAAATCAAACAAAAGTATTTTGTGAAATAGTTGTCGGGCTGCTGGGAGTTGAACCCAGGCCGCACAGTCCCGAACCGTGCATACTACCGCTATACGACAGCCCGCCTTCGGCGGGCAAGCCCGCTTGAGCTTTATTAGAATATAGTAGAAACCATTTTTTGTTAAGTAGATAGTAAAAGGAAAGCGGCGATGCACTTTCCTTGAAGGATAGTGCATCGCCGCGGACTTGGTAGGTGGGGGGGGCGGAGTAAGATGGACTTGAACCATCAACCCGGCGAGTTTTCAGTCAGAACCCCTGGAGGGAATCCAGATTCCAACTTAGCTGCGCCGGCTCCCGCGAGTCCTCCGCCCCCTGATTTCTACTTATATTCTACTCTATATACGCCTATTTTATCCACAGGAATAGACGTATTGACAGTAAAAGGCCTCTTCCTATATACTATGTTCCATTGGTCACTAACCAACTAATGCGAATCAAACTACTTTTTTCGGCACAAAAACCACCCGCATCTTCGTAAGAAGATTGTCTTGGTTTTATGGCCGCTAAAAGCGGCCGTTTTTATTAGGGGGTCTGTGATCGACGAACTTTGAAAGATTACGTCCTGGCAGTATGTAGAGACGAGTCCTTCGTAGGAGGATGTTGAACGCTCTATATAAAGGAAGGACAACATAGCTGGATACCTAATTAGGGTTAGGTACCAGCATTGGTGAAAATATTTTCTTAGTCGCATTTGAAAATATCGTAACCGCTTCGACGTTCCGACTCCGCCAGCTGGCGGATGGCGGAGGCGAAGTACAAAAATTTGAGTCTGATCCGCCGGCTGGCGGATCGGGTGCTTGAATGATCAGTTTAGACTCCGACTCCCGATGTAGAAATATATCGTGGTCGGAGCGTTAAGTGGTTAGTGATGTCCCGCTAAGTGGCGGGACGCTTAAGAGCGTATGATGGATGCCTTGACACAAAATGGCGATGAAGGACGTAGCGTAGCTGCGATAAGCTTCGGGGAGGTGCCTAGCAACCTGTGATCCGGAGATTTCCGAATGGGGAAACCTTATGTCGTAACCCGACATAGCCTGTGCACATAAGTGGCATAGGAGCGTATCTGCTGAAGTAAAACATTCCAATAAGCAGAAGAAAAGAAAACAACAGTTATTCCGTTAGTAGCGGCGAGCGAAAACGGAGAAGCCCAAACCGAGTTCTTTACTGAACTCGGGGTAATAAGATGTAAAACGATTTGCATCTCGCAGAGTACCTTTACCGGTATTCTGCGATTTGCAGAAAATGAGTTAAAAATTTAATGCGTAGCCGAATCCGCTGGAAAGCGGAACCACAGGGGGTGATAGTCCCGTAGGCGAAACGTGTTGAGCTCATTAGTTTTCAAACTTGAGTACGGCGTGGCAAACATACCATGTCGGAATTTGCCGGTACTATCCGGTAAGGCTAAATACATTTTGTGATCGATAGTGAACTAGTACCGTGAGGGAAAGGTGAAAAGTAGCCCGGTGAGGGCGTTGAAATAATACCTGAAATCATACGCTTACAAGGAACTAAAGGCCGCAAGGCTAATAGTGTGCCTATTGAAGAATGAGCCAACGAGTTTACATGTGTTGCAGTCTAAGTCCCTTCGGGGACGGAGGCATAGGGAAACCGAGTGTTAATAGCGCGAAATACATGCAGCATGCGTAAGACCCGAAGCCAAGGCGAGCTTGCCCTGAGCAGGTTGAAGTGGGAGTAAAATCCCATGGAGGACCGAACTGGTGGGTTGTGCAAAACCCTCGGATGACTTGGGGTAAGAAGTGAAAAGCTAATCGAGCTTGGTAATAGCTGGTTCTCTCTGAAACAGTTTTCGGACCGGCGGCAGAAGTTCTGGTGTAGGGGGTAAAGCTACTGGTTGAGGATTACAGGCCGAAAGGCCGAATCTTCAGTCAAACTCTGAATACCTACATTA
>JAHFLG010000056.1 GCA_023244975.1 Candidatus Harrisonbacteria bacterium | reverse complement strand
GCAGGTGACTAAGGCGGCGCAGAAATTAAAAAAGCAGAAGTTCGACTTGATCATTGCCTCGCCATATTATCGCGCTCAGCAGACTGCCGGCATCATTGCTAAAGCAGTGAAGGCAAAGATAGTGACCGACAAGCGACTTTCCGAGATAGACTGCGGTATTTTTAACTGGCAGCCGGTTGGTTTGTATCACAGCTGGTTCAAACACAAGCAGGATCGTTGGACTATGGCGCCGGAAGGCGCGGAGACGCTGGCTGATCTGCGCCGGAGACTAGTAGCCTTTATCCGCGATATCGACAAGAAGTACAAGAATAAAAAGATCCTGATCGTCAGTCATGGCGATCCGTTTTGGATTTTAGAAGGTGCGATGAGCGGCAAGACCGAGAGCGAGCTGAGTGATCGGTATTACAATGTCGACAATGCAACTCCGTTTACTATTGAGCCGCCGGTACTGCCGTTTGATGACGAAGGACGGCTTGATATGCACCGGCCGTATATCGACCAGATTATCCTGCGCGACCCGAAAACCAAAAAAGAATTATTTCGTGTACCCGAAGTCTGCGACGTCTGGTTTGATTCAGGTTCGATGCCCATGGCTCAGAGCCACTATCCCTTTGCAACTAAGCAGATAGATTTTCCGGCTGATTACATCTGCGAGGCTATCGACCAAACCCGTGGTTGGTTTTATACGCTCCTGGCCGTGGCTACGGCTCTGGGTATGGAGGCTCCGTACAAAAATGTTATCTGCCTGGGCCACATCCGTGACAAGAACGGTCAGAAGATGAGTAAGTCTAAAGGCAATATTGTCGAACCAATGGCCATCATGAACACTCATGGTGCCGACGTGCTGCGCTGGTATTTTTTCACGGCCAATGATCCGGGCGACCCGAAAGATTTTGATGAGGCTGATCTGGGCAAGATAACGCGCAGGTTTGTCTTGATTCTCTACAACTCATTTGTGTTTTGGAACTCCTATGCCAAGCGTGGCGACCGTGCGCGGACAAATTTTCAGCCGACGAGCGTGCTTGATCAGTGGGTTCTTGCTTCACTCAACTCTACGGTGGCGCAGGTGACAACCAGCCTTGAGAAGTATCAGGTAGGGGAGGCGGCGCGGCTGATTGAGTCGTTTACCGATAACCTGAGCCGCTGGTACATCCGTCGCAGCCGCGACCGGTTTCAGAGTAGCGTCCGTGGCGACCTCAGCCATGAGGCAGACTGGGAGTCGGCTTCGCATACTCTTGAAACAGCACTGCGCACTATTACGCGGCTCCTCGCACCGTTTATGCCATTTTTCAGTGAGGCGCTGTATAGCTCTCTGGGTGAAGCAACTTCTGTTCACTTGGCTGATTGGCCGGAGACGCAGAATACGCTCATTAATAAAGAGTTACTTAAAGACATGCAATTAGTGCGCGACGTTGCGGCACTGGCTCTTGGGCTTCGTGCTGAGGCAAAGATAAAGATCCGCCAGCCGCTTGGGCGGATTAGATTAAAGAATCGTTCGCTTGAAGGCAAAGCAGAGTTATTAAAACTTCTGGCTGATGAGGTGAATGTGAAATCCGTTGTCTTTGATCCGGGTGCGTCCGCGGCCGTAGCTCTTGATACCGTAGTAACGCCACAACTTAAAGAAGAGGGCGTTATCCGCGAGCTTACCCGAACTATTCAGGGGCTGCGTCAAGACGCGAAGTATCAGATGGCAGATGAAATAACACTGATGCTAACAGGGGACGAGATGTTTCTGGATCTGGTTCAGCGTCACTCCCTGCAGCTTAAAAAGATGGTCAACGCCAAACAGTTAGAACTGAAAAGAAGCGACAAGTTTGATGCCGAACTCGAAACTAAAGTAGACGAGTGGAGCGTGTGGATCGGGCTGAGAAAAATGTAGCAATAGAGAAGCCCGCGGTGCCGGCCACGGGTCTTCTCGTGATCGGCGCCCGCGGGCGGCGCGTGGATGGACAGGAAGAGAGGCCTACTTGGCCTCGTCGCCGTGATTGTTCACGGCCTTGGACTGTTCGAACGAGGGAGGTCGCGTGTCCCTCTTCCGTGACTCCTTCGGCGGCGGCGGGTGGTTGCGCAAGGCCTTCGAAGCCCCCGGCTTCTCGTCGTCCTTCAGATCCTTGGTCGGCGGCCTCCACGTCCCGTCTGTCATGTCTCACCCTCCTGGTTTTGACCCCTACTTCCCATTTCGGGGTCAGACAGTCTTCAATCTGACACGTGTATTAAAAAAGTCAAACCTTTATGGGTTAGTGCGCAATGAGTCCCACCGGCAGATATTGCACCAAATTCGTTGCCAAAAAAACAGTGAGGCCGAGAGCTAGGCCGATAAAGAGCAGGTGGCGGGCAAAGTGGAAGATCTCTCGTTTGGGACGATAGTAATATTTGGCAAGGTTGTAAATCTCGGTTGAAACCTCATTAATGATGGCATCCGGGTCATGGCAGATTTTTTTGATTTCCGCGGTGTAAGCGGCTGCTGATGGCATTGAGGCTATTCGCTTGTTATACAGCATGCTCTCGGGTTGGTTGTGTTTGCGGGTATAGCGGGGTGGATGGACGGCGATGAGTCCGCCGAGTGCTGAACCCGCCGCAAAGACGCCTATGATGATAAGGGGAATGTTGCCTTGATCGTGTTCGAGGGCAGCGGCGACAAACAGAAAGAGTGCTGAGCTGATACCGATCAAGATGTTTATTTGGTGGTCAAGGTGTTGAGTGACATCGGCGATACGATCAAGGATTTCTCCCACCAGATGATCAGGATGAGGGTGTCTACCTCCTTGGCTCGGCAGATCAACTTCAGGGCGTTCGAATTCAGCCATAGTAAAAAATGAGGGTTAGACGAGTCCGACTTTTGATTTTACATCTGACATTTTTTTCTGGGCGATCTTGTTGGCCTGCGCGGATCCGTCGGTGAAAATTTTAAGAACCTTCTCCGAAGTTTTCATGAGCTTGGCTTTGCGCTCGCGAATCGGAGCAAAGTAGTCGTTGGTTACCTGAGCCACATACTTTTTGAACTCGCCGTAGTTTTTGCCCTTAAACAGAGCCTCGAGTTCAGCAACTGGTTTTTCGGTAAGGGTGCTGGTGATGCGCAGCAGGTTCGAGATGCCAGGTTTGTCTTCGCGGGAGACTACTTCACTGCCGCTGTCGGTGACCGCGCTCATAATTTTTTTAGTCATTACTTCTTGGGAGTCGTCGATAAAAACACAGCCAGCGGGCTCGGACTTACTCATTTTCTTTTCCGGGTTAGTCAGGCTCATCACGCGGGGGAGCTCGGTGTGCAGATTTTTCGGTTCAACAAAAGTTTGGCCGAACTTGGCATTGAACTTACGAACCAGTGTTCGCGTTAACTCTAGGTGCTGATCCTGATCATCGCCGGTCGGCACAAAGGTTGCGTCATAGAGGATAATATCTGCGGCCATGAGCGTTGGATAGGTGAAGAGGCCGACGTTATTGTCCATGCGGTCGGCTTTGTCTTTGTACTGGGTCATGCGGCTCAGTTCACCCATCGGAGTGATGGTGCTTAGAATCCAGGCAAGTTCTGAGTGGGGTGGTACCTGAGACTGTATAAAGAGAGTTGAAAGTTTTGGATCCAGGCCGGCGGCCAAAAATGAAGCGGCAATATCTAAGACCTGTGTCGGTTTATTTTTTGAGTCGAAGTTTTCCGTCAGTGAATGCAGATCGGCAATGAAGAATAGGGTGCGATACTCTTCAGAGTTTTGCAGATTAACAAAGTTTTTAAGCGCGCCAAGATAGTTGCCGATATGAAGCGGTCCGGTCGGCTGAATGCCTGATAAGACAGAAGGTTTCTGCATAATTCGAGTTTATCGCAAATTTCAAAAATACGCTATTATTAAAAGTATGGATCCTAAGCCCATGGATAAGCCGCCGCAAACTCCTCAGGCTGAGCTTGAGGTCATTAAACGAGCTCAGCAGCGAGAACTCACCTGGTATCAAGACACTCCTTCATATGAGACAACCGCTGATGTTGCTCGAGCAGTGGAAGGGGGTACACTCACCGCGGTTCCTGATTTTCCAGGATATTCATATCGACTGTCGGCAAAGATTAGGCCGGAATTTCGCTATCTAACCTCATCGGCTAACCAGCTGTTGAACCGTGTTGCTGAGGAGTGGCTCGAGAAGATGCAGGCCGGTGGCGACGCGGCAGAGAAGATATTTCTTGTTGTCAGTTCTTTGACACGTTCAGTTGAATTTCAACACGAGTTAGAAGCGAAAGGATTTCCGGCAGTAGAGGGGGATACGAGTACGCATACCAAAGGAGGAGCCTTTGATATTTCTATTGAAGGATTCTTAAAACATGGCAACCAGGAGGCGATCGTGGTTCTTAAAGCTGTACTGCAAGAGCTTGCACATCAGGGTTTACTTAATTTTTTTGCCGAGCCTTCGATTAAGGTATTGCATGTTGCGGTTCATCCGGATTATCAGGATTTGTTGTAGTCTATGGAACTTAAAGATAAGCGATGTGTGCCGTGTGAGGTGGGAGGAGAGCCGCTCGGTCAGCGTGAGGCTGCCGGACTGTTAGCGCAGCTCTCTGATGAATGGACTTTGAACGAAGCCGGACACCTGGAGCGGAAATTGAAATTTGCTGATTTTGTCGAAGCTATCGCGTTTGTGAACAAGGTAGCGAGCCTGGCTGAGGTAGAGGGGCATCATCCGGATATCGCGATTCACTATAGCCGTGTTACTATTGAGCTCTGGACCCACGCGGTCAAGGGGCTCTCTGAAAATGATTTCATTGTAGCCAGTAAGATCGACGCATTATAATTAAAAAATTTATTAGTATGGCAGCAGTAAAAAAGGGAATGAGCAAGAAGGTGAAGGTTGGGCTTGGTATCGGCGCGGGACTCGCGGCAGCAGCCGTAGCGGCATATGTATTAACCGGTGAGCGCGGTAAAAAGAACCGGGCGAAGATAAAGGGTTGGAGCGCTAAGCTGGAAAAGCACGCGTCCGCCGAGATTTCCAAATTAAAAAAAACCGGCGTGAAAGAATACCAGAAGGTGATAGCTGCCCTCGCCAAGAAACTTCCGAAATAGTTCTAGGAAAAAGTTATTAACCATTGTAATTGCGCGCAGACACTTCATACTGAATGAAGAGATATTTTTCTATTCAGTAATCGTCGAATATCTGAACAACAATCATTGATAGGAATTTATAACTATGAAAAAGAAAAAGGCTCCGGCCAAGCGCCACGTCAAACACCGTCAGACGAAGAAGAAAAAGTCTTCTCGCCGAAAACGTTAGAAACAAAAACCCCGACCTTGCGTCGGGGTTTTTGTTTCTTATACTTCGATAATCACCGGGAGCACCATCGGGCGGCGCTGGGTTTTGTTGTACAGGAAGAGACCTATCTGGTCACGAATAACGGCCTTTAAGTAGTCGGCTTCGGCATCCTCGGTGGCGGCTCCTTGGTTGAGGAGGTTGCGGATCTTGCCCCGGATCTCATCGATGAGTGGGGTGTGATCTTTAAGGTAGATGAAGCCGCGGCTGATAACATCAGGGTTTTTTAGTAGCCGTCCGGTCTTGCGGTCAACGGTGGCAATGATTACAACCATGCCTTCTTTGGCGAGGAGTCGGCGGTCGCGAAGCACTACGGCTTCAACATCGCCTACGCCGAGACCGTCTACCATTACATAGAATGAGTCGACGGTGTTTTTGGTTATCTCAAAATTATTCTCTGAGACTTTGCAGATCTGCCCGTTGTCGATGAGAATGACGCGTTCAAAGCCGATGCCGACAGTCTTCATGTTCTGCACGTTGGCAGAGCGCTGGAAAAGGTGGCCGTGCACCGGCACAATGTATTTTGGCTTACAGAGTTGTGCGACCAGTGCGAGATCCGGACCCGGAGCGTGACCAGAGGAGTGGATGTCGAGATCGTTGTTGGTTTTGAC
>JAHFLG010000016.1 GCA_023244975.1 Candidatus Harrisonbacteria bacterium | reverse complement strand
ATAAAAAAAAGGCACTGCTTGATATTGTTAAAGAGCACGATTTTTCCCTCAAGGGTTCAATCGGGGTCGGTGACACCGAGAGCGACATCGGTATTTTCGAACTTGTTGAAGAGCCGATTTGTTTTAATCCGACCGTTAAGCTTAATGCAGTAGCCGCAGAGCGCGGGTGGAAGGTTGTCGTCGAGCGCAAGGATACGATCTACCAATTTCAAAATGGAAAAGTCCTATGACGTTATTATTGTCGGTGCCGGTCCGGCCGCGTGTAGTGGCGCGGTATTTTTAGCGCGCGCCAATGTTAAAACATTATTCATTGGCGACCCGGCGCACAGCGGACTTGCTGACGCAGCCGAAGTATTGAACTACGCTGGGTTTAACAAAAGTATCTCCGGCCGCGACCTGCTTGAACAGATGAATGAACAGGCGACGGCTCAAGGAGCTACGTTTTTGAAAGGCGAAGTCGTTCATACAGAAAAGACAGCGAAAGGAACATTTCTAGCCAGAACCGCCAGCCGTGAAGAGTTTTTTGCGAATAATCTTTTGCTCGCGCATGGTGCGAACTATATAAAAGTGAATTTGCCGGGCGAGATTGAACTTGTCGGAAAAACTGTGCACTACTGTGCGCTCTGTGATGGACCGCTCTATAAAGGAAAGGAGGTGGTAGTTCTTGGCAACGGTAATTTTGCTGCTGAAGAAGCATTGCAGCTGGCTGGCATGGGAGTGAAGGTAGCTCAGATTATCACGCAGGCGCGCGAGGCGAATATTGCGAAGAGTTATACTGATGCTCTAGCAAAAGCCGGTATTCCGGTTGTGGTTGCGAGGCTCGAAACATTTGAAGAGGGAAGTGACACAGTTTATTTTGTAGCTCTCGGCGTTGCTTCATCGCATGCGTTTGCAAAGAAGCTGGGGCTCGAGATGAACGGCAATTTTTTAAAGGCTGATCGCAATGGTCGCACCAATGTTGCCGGTGTCTGGGTCGCTGGGCTGGCACGCGGCGGAGTGAACCAGGTCGCCAAGTCGGTAGGCGAGGGAGCGAGCGCCGCAGTTGATATAATTAAAGTAGTCAAAGGTCTACCGCAGTACATAGATCATACATAATATGGAAAAAGATCGCTTGATATCATATATAGAAAATTTTCCCGAACTCCGGCGGCAGCTAACCGAACATTTAGTTATGATGCGCGATACTTTTAAAGATGAGATACCAGTAGAGCTCGTCCATAGCGATTCTCCGGATAACAAGTATAAGGTGCGAAAAAACTGGTTTGCCGGTATTGTGGGCGCATTTGAGAATGCAGTTACAAGTGGTTTGGTCAGGAACGCTGATTTGGTTACTCAAATTAATGAGTTTATCGATGATCATGTAGAGCAAGCGCGTATCGGTAAGCCTTCTCTAACTACAAAGGAAGATATAGATCGCGCGAACCTTTTGATCAATGCGGTTCTGGAAAATATAAAATAAATTTTATGATTGTCGTATTTACAGGTAATGGTAAAGGTAAAACTACCGCTTCGCTGGGCGCGGCGGTTCGGGCTGTTGGGCGCGGACAAAAAGTACTGATGGTTCAGTTTATTAAGGGCCCATGGAAGAGCGGGGAGGACGAGATACAAGTAGCAAGTAGCAAGTCGCAAGTCGCAAGTGGGAAGGGCGGTTCATTTGAACTCAAAAAGATGGGGCTCGGCTTTGTCGGTATTTTGGGCGATCAGCTGCCTTTTGAAGAACATCAGAAAGCTGCGAAAAATGCTTTGGCATTTTGCGCGGCAGCAATTGAAAATTGGAAATTGAAAATTAAGGACTCTTACGATATGGTTATTATGGACGAGGTGAATGTGGCAGTCAGCCTGAAGCTCATAACGGCAAGCGAGGTCTTGGATATGCTTAAGGATTTGCCGCCAGAGAAAATTGTACTCCTGACCGGCCGCGACGCACCCCAAGAGTTTCTCGACCGCGCCGATCTCGCCACTGAGATGAAAGAAATTAAACATCCATTCAATAAAGGTCAGCTTGGTAAATTAAATATAGAATTTTAAATAGTATATGACAGGAGAATATAGAGACAGGCCAATAGAAGATCGTGCAGGAGAATTGAAGCCGGAAACTATCCGTGGGTTTGACGCCGTAATCCGGCAGTTCTCGAGAGCTCCAGAACTTGCCCAAGACGCCGCTACGCAAACCGCCAAGTCGTGGCCACGTCTGTACAAGAAGGTCTATGGGGACGATCTTTGTCAATTTGTAGTGATAACACAGCATGATTTAATGGTCAGTGGAGAGGTGCTTGCGCGGTATACATTGGAAGTTCAGGATCTTATTTCAGAAGCCGAGATGGAGGTTGATTCATATATTAGTTTGGATGGTAGGTTGGCTCATACTCATCACACCTCGCCACTTAAAAAATCCAGAACACTTTTAGATGCTGCTAAAGCGGCGCTCGCAGAACGCAATCGGATCCGGGAACTACGCAAAGGTTTGGAGGCTGCTGCGAAGCTAGGTGTGGGCGGCGTTCCAAATCAACAGGTACTTGATGTTCTTACTGACTTACATAATGCGCCTGAGCTACCGGTTATACCGCCTGAGGTTGGCTAATATATGGATTACGCAAGTACCATTTTTTATATTATTGTCGTTATCTGCTCGCTCGTAGTACATGAGATGAGTCATGGGTTTATGGCTCTGTATCTGGGAGACGATACAGCCAAGCGCGCGGGACGGTTAACCCTCAATCCACTTAAACATCTGGATCCGTTCGGCTCGGTTATCTTGCCCTTGCTATTAGCTATAAGCCATTTGCCAGTCTTTGGTTGGGCAAAACCCACGCCGTATGATCCGCGGTTTTTGAAACATCCAAAACGAGATGCCGGACTTATCCATCTTGCCGGCCCAGCTTCAAATTTTTTACTTGCGCTCATTTTTGCAATCCTTTTTCGAATACTTATCGCGTTTACCGAGTCGTCAGTCCAGCTTGATCAGGTGCTGCAATTATTCATTATGATCATTGTTACTAATCTCGTGCTCGGATTTTTTAATCTGCTTCCCATTCCGCCCTTAGACGGCTCAGGAGTATTATTCGCGCTACTACCCCCATCGTTTAACGGACTTGAAACCTTTTTGCGTCAGTTTGGCATGATCATATTACTGTTTGTGTTTATGAGCGGAGCGAGTTTCCTTTCGCCCCTTATATACAACGCCGCGCACTTTCTTATTGACTTTGGGAGATGAAGGAATTGACAAGTGAGCGTAATTTGCTATTATAGTTCCAATCCGCATATAGGTGCGGTTTCATTTTTGAAATGCCTACCATCAGACAACTGGTACGAAAAGGAAGAACCTCCAGCCACGCCAAATCCAAGGCGCCGGCTTTGCGACGTTATTTTAACTACATCTTGAACCGACCGCTCGTCACCAACTCGCCGTTTAAGCGCGGCGTCTGCGTTAAGGTCACCACTACGACTCCGAAAAAGCCAAACTCTGCTATCCGTAAAATTGCCCGTGTTCGTCTGACCAATGGTATGGAAATCACCGCCTACATTCCGGGAGAGGGTCACAACCTGCAGGAGCACTCGGTGGTTGTTGTCCGCGGTGGCCGCGTCAAAGATCTTCCGGGTGTTCGCTATCACATTGTCCGTGGCGTACTCGACACCGCTGGCGTGGGCGAGCGCAAACAGCAGCGCAGCGCCTATGGCGCCAAGAGACCAAAGGAGGGAGCAGAGAAAAAATAATTGAAATTTTAGAAAAATTTTCATGCGTAAGAAACGAAACTACAAGCGAGACCACAACCCGGACATGAAGTACCAGAATGTCGCGGTTGGACGATTTATCAACGCCCTGATGTGGGATGGCAAAAAAGCTATCGCCGAAGCCGTTGTCTATGATGCCTTTACGGAGATTGAGAAGCAGGCGAAGCAGAGCCCGATTGAAGTATTTCAAAAAGCGTTAGAGAATGCTCAGCCGCTTGTTGAAGTCGCCAGTAAGCGTGTCGGTGGAGCTAACTATCAGGTTCCGCGCGAAGTTCGCCCGGAGCGAAAGTTTATGCTTGCCACCCGCTGGATTATCGGCGCTGCCCGCGCTAAAAAAGGAAAGAACATGGCTTTAAAGCTCGCTGAAGAAATTATTGCCGCTTCTAAAAACGAAGGTATTGCGATCAAGAAAAAACAAGATATTCACAGAATGGCGGAAGCCAACC
Source organism: Candidatus Harrisonbacteria bacterium (assembly GCA_023244975.1). Taxonomy (GTDB): domain Bacteria; phylum Patescibacteriota; class Minisyncoccia; order UBA6257; family 1-14-0-10-44-23; genus JAHFLF01. Next base: position 16,768 of record JAHFLG010000016.1, on the reverse strand, counting down.
GTGCGTTCGCGCACTTCAGCTGGTAGAATAGAACCTTATGGCACGCCAGTATCCTCTTGAGAGAACTCGGAACTTTGGAATTGTCGCTCACATCGACGCGGGAAAGACTACGACGAGTGAGCGCGTTTTGTATTACACCGGCGTCAGCCACAAAATAGGCGAAGTGCACGAAGGCGACACCGTAATGGACTGGATGGATCAGGAGCGAGAGCGCGGTATCACCATCACCTCGGCTGCGACTACTGCCTTTTGGATGCCGACCTATTTGTCAGCTGACGAAAAAACTAAAGGCAAGGAAAACAACACCTATCGCTTCAACCTGATTGACACTCCAGGTCACATCGACTTTACCGTTGAGGTAAAGCGTTCACTGCGCGTACTCGACGGCGCGGTGGTTGTGTTTGACGGGGTCAGCGGCGTTGAGCCTCAGAGTGAAACCAACTGGCGCTATGCCGACGAGTACAACGTGCCGCGCATCTGCTTTATCAACAAGCTCGACCGTATGGGCGCGAGTTTCGAAAAGAGCTTGCAGTCTATTAAGGATCGTTTGAACCCGAATGCCATTGCCATGCAGCTGCCGATCGGAGCCGAGAGCGATTTCAGCGGTATCATCGACCTCCTGCAGATGAAGGCCTTTGCCTTTGAGGGTGACAAGGGGAATGTGATAAAAGAAATTCCGATTCCGGAAAGCATGATGGCCGAGGTCAAGACTCACCGTCACAATTTGTTAGAAAAAATCGTTGAGACCGACGAAAAACTTTTGGAAAAATATTTAGCCGGCACCGAGCCGTCCCTGGCTGAACTTAAAAAAGCGCTCCGTAGCGCAACCTTGGCTGTTAAAATCATTCCGGTGTTTACCGGTTCGGCTTTAAAGAACAAAGGCGTACAACTCGTACTCGACGCCGTAGTTGATTATCTGCCGAGTCCACTTGATTTGCCGCCGGTCAAAGGTATCGACCCGAAAACAAATGCGGAAATATCCAGAAAAGCTTCCGATGATGAGCCATTTACGGCTTTGGCATTTAAGATTATGGCCGATCCGTTTGTGGGTTCGCTGACCTTCTTCCGCGTCTACGCCGGCAGTTTAAAGCGCGGAAGCTATATTTATAACTCAACTAAGGGAGAGAACGAGCGCGCCGGCCGTATTTTGCGAATGCACGCTAATACCCGCGAAGAAATTGAAGAGATTCACGCCGGCGATATCGGTGCCTTAGTCGGCATGAAGGACACGACCACTGGTGATACTCTCTGCGATCAGGACAAATCTATTATTCTTGAAAAGATCTCCTTTCCTGAGCCGGTTATCGGTATGCGCGTGGAGCCTAAGACTAAAGCTGACCAGGAAAAGATGGGTATGGCGCTGCGACGCTTGGCTGATGAGGATCCGACCTTTAGAGTCAGCGGTAACCCGGAAACCGGCGAGACGATTATCTCCGGCATGGGTGAGCTGCACCTCGAAGTACTTGTCGAGCGCATGAAGCGTGAGTTTAATGTTGAAGCCAACACCGGCCGTCCGCAGGTTGCCTATAAAGAAACTATTAAAAAGAAATCCGAAGCCGAAGGTAAGTATATCAAGCAGTCTGGAGGCCGCGGTCAGTATGGTCACGTCAAAATCCGCCTCGAGCCGATGGAACGCGGTGCGGGTATTGAGTTTGTTGACGAGGTCAAAGGAGGTTCGATTCCAAAAGAGTTTATCGCGCCGATTGAAAAAGGATTTAGAGAGGCCACCGAGCGCGGTATTCAGGCCGGCTATAAAGTTGTTGATGTTAAATACACGGTCTGGGATGGTAGCTACCACGAGGTAGACTCGTCTGAAGCTGCCTTTAAAATCGCCGCTTCAATGGCGTTCCAAGAAGCTGCTAAGCTGGCCACGCCAATTATTCTTGAGCCGATTATGAAGGTGCAGGTTATTGTTCCGACCGAGTACATGGGTGATATTACCGGAGACATCAGCTCCAAGCGCGGACGCATTGAAGGTATGGGTGATAGGCCGCTGGTTAAAGTTGTGGATGCGTTTGTGCCGCTGTCTGAAATGTTCGGCTATGCAACAAAATTACGGTCGATGACTCAGGGCAGAGGTAACTTCACCATGGAGTTTCATGCTTATGAGGAGGCACCCACATCAGTCGCCAAACAGATCATTGAAGGCAAGAAATAGAGAGCAGATTGACAATCAGCTGAAAACGAGTAAAATAGTCAGATACTTTTAAAAATAATATAAATTAATCACTAACTAACGATTATGGCAGAGAAAGAAAAATTTGACCGCAGTAAGCCGCACGTTAACGTCGGCACTATTGGACACGTCGACCACGGAAAGACTACCCTGACCGCGGCTATTACTCACGTCCTGTTTATGAACGGCCTCGCCAAGAAAGAAGAGGGCGTAGACCAGATTGACAACGCACCGGAAGAAAAAGCTCGTGGTATCACCATTGCGCTGCACCACTCAGAATACGAGAGCGCCAAGCGCCACTACGCGCACATCGACGCTCCTGGCCACGCTGACTATATTAAGAACATGATCACCGGTGCCGCCCAGATGGACGGAGCTATCCTCGTGATCTCCGCCGCTGACGGTCCGATGCCGCAGACCCGCGAGCACATCCTGCTTGCCTATCAGGTCGGCGTGCCGAAACTCGTCGTCTTCCTCAACAAAGTTGATATGGTTGATGACCCGGAGCTTATTGACCTCGTTGAGAGCGAAGTTCGCGAGCTGCTTAAAAAGTATCACTATGACGGCGACACCACTCCGATAATTCGCGGTTCAGGTTTGAAAGCCTTGGAAGCCAAGACCAAAGAGGACCCGGCCTGTAAGCCGATTATGGATTTGATCAACGCGTTAGACACCTACATTCCTGATCCGATTCGCGACACGACCAAGCCGTTCTTGATGCCAATCGAAGACATCTTCTCTATTGAAGGCCGCGGCACTGTGGTTACGGGTAAAGCCGAGCGCGGTATTATCAAGGTCAACGAGGAAGTTGAAGTTATCGGTCTCCGCCCAACTCAGAAGACTGTGGTGACCGGCGTGGAAATGTTTAACAAACTTCTCGACTCAGCTCAGGCTGGCGACAACGTCGGCATCCTGCTCCGTGGTTTGAAGAAAGAAGACGTTGAGCGTGGTCAGGTTATCTGTAAGCCAGGAACCGTCAACCCGCACACTGACTTTGACTGTGAGATCTACGTCCTCTCGAAAGAGGAAGGTGGTCGTCACACTCCGTTCTTTAAGGGTTACAAGCCTCAGTTCTACATCCGCACCACTGACGTTACCGGCGAGGTTATCCTTCCGGAAGGAACCGAAATGGTTATGCCGGGTGACACCATCAAGCTTCAGGTCAAACTCATTGCCCCAGTAGCTTTGGAAGAGAAACAGCGCTTTGCTATCCGTGAAGGAGGTAAGACCGTGGGCGCCGGCGTCGTAACCAAAATTACTAAATAGGTCGTATAGGTCTTATACGTCTGATCATTGACATGGTAAAAGCGGCTGTAAAAGAAGAGAAGGAAAAGTTGCGCCTGCGCATCAAAGCCTACGACACCAAGCTGATAGACAGCTCGTGCCGGCAGATTATTGAAGCAGCGAAGCGCCACGAGGTAGAGGTGCTCGGCCCGATTCCGCTTCCGACTCAGTTTCACCGCTATACCGTCAACCGTTCGACGTTCATCGACAAGAACTCGCGCGAACAGTTTGAGCTCCGCATTCACAAGCGACTCATCGATATCCTCAGTCCGACCCAGCAGATCATCGAATCACTTTCCTCGCTGAACCTGCCGGCGGGAGTCGATATTGAAATCAAAATGATGTAGTCAAAACAAAAAATCCCCGAAAGGGGATTTTTTGTTTTGACAATCGCAAGGTGTGTGTGTGTGTGTGTGTGTGTGTGTGTTTAGATGACGACGGTGTTCGGGCGAGTGCCCGCGACAACCGAATGGAGAGAGCCGATGCTGAAGGTCGACGTGGAGGACTGGCTCGCTAGACTGCGAGCCGTCAACTGGAGCGAGCCGGAAACCCTTGACGAGGTCAAGGCTGCGCTCTGCGCCGTTTTCCGTCAAGATGAAGCGCGACTCGCGGGACGGGTTCGCGGTGTGCAACCCCACGTGACCCCGAGCGAGAACGGGGGCCTGTGGTAGGCCTTCATCACCCTCGACGGCGACAAGACGACCGGCGAGCTGCTCGCCTTCGAGGTGGCACAGGGACCGGTCGTTTCACCGGATCACGTCCACAACAAGAGTCCGGACGCGGACTACGGCGAGATGTACTGGACCCTGGCTGGCGAGATCTGCGATCTCGCTGACAACGACGATCCGATCGTCAACGAGCCGGGCGACGATCCGGTCACGCACGGTCCGGAGACCCGACATCAGCCACAGATCCCGCGCTGGTGGATCGGGGTGTTCTACCAGCCCGCCGGCAGCAAGCTCGCGGAGGTGTAGATCATGAGCAAGCACAGGCCGACGAAGCTGTGTGCGGAATGCAACAGAAGCATACCTCGGTCTTTACCGAGCAAGCTCTGTTACAAGTGCCAGAAGAAGCCTCAGTCAGACTCCGCGACAACTCCCAAGCCGCGGCCGCCCAAGGATCCCTACTGGGGCATCTGATCTCCTTCGCTTCGGGATGCCTGACAACCCGAAGCAGCATACATAGACCCCTCGGGGTCGCACGAGCCGTTTCTGACCGGACTCAAACATCTGAGACGTGTCAGGACGGCTCATTTGTTTTTTTATGATACACTCAAATTAGAAGATCTGAGGGCGGAACCGGCACCGCAATTCAGATCGGAGAATTCCATCCGTCCTAGGAGGAGCAATGACGACGACCCACATCGCCGCCCCGAAGAAGAGGAAATGTCCGAGCCTTCGGCGTCTCTTCGACAAGAAGACGTCGAGCTCGGCGAAGGAGGAGATTCGCGAGCACATCGCTGGGTGCGGTGACTGCATCGCGCGCTTGGCGAAGGCGTCCGATACGGTTGGCGAGCGCTTCAAGGTGTTCCGGAAGCGCCGTCTGCGCGATCGCGGCCTCCACTAGGGGACTAGGGCGCCTGACCAGCTTGTTGCGCCCACCCTCCACCGCGCCCCCAACCGCCGACTTGAATAACCGCAGGTCAGGCGGTTGTTCATTTTTATTTGAATCTGAGCGAACTCCTGTATCCATGTACTAGTACATGGTAATTGATTTAATATAATAAGTGTGTTATAAAATATCCCAGTCACGCAGGCACTTAAGTGTGCCGGAAGGGGAGGTGTCCCATGGCCCGCAAGAGCAAGCCGTGTCACTTGCCGCTGGAGCAAGCCGTGTTGAAGTTCGAGACGTTCGCGAAGTTCGAGGGGCACTTCGCGCAGTGCTCTCACTGCGCGAAGAACTGGAGAGAGTTCGCCTTCGGTGCTCTGCGACTGCTCATCGAGCACATTCGATCCTCCGTCAGGTCTTCTCGCCGACGCCGACGGCGGTGAACATCTACCAATCGTGGGAATGCCTGACAGTCGCATTCATTCCCACGACAGCCCGAGCCGCCCGACAGAGACTCAAGTAAGGAGTCGACGTCAGGCGGCTCTTTACTTTTTAATACTATTTTTTTAGGATCACTCCACGCTGCTTTGACATGTCAAAGCAGCGTAATAGGAGCTAGGCTTACTAGTGGTTTTTTTTAGAAGCAGTAGTGTAAGCACCTGTAAACATCCTTGTGGACATCTTCTTTTTGGGCGGTCGAGTATCTATGGTATAGGCGCGCTTACTATGTCCCCGCGAGCGGGAACTTTTGTACTCGCTTTCAAGAAAGCTTTTTTTGATGGCGCTTATTGTGTCTGAAGAAAGCCATAGTTCACGGCCTATTTCCCGGAAACCAATTCCTGACTTAACCCGGCTGGCTGTCAGAGCGCGAAATACCATGTTGTGCCGCTCGTGCGGGCTGAGCAAAAAATCTAAGATTTTTTTGAGTTCTGGAGCTGACGTGACTGTAGTGAGCCGCTCCAATAAAATTTCCCATACCGCCGCCTCCCAATGCCTGCGAGAAGGGAAGTCGGTCACGAGCGGTAAATTATTAATCATGTCCATAGCTAGACTATACCACGCTGCTTTGACATGTCAAAGCACTTCGCCGATTGAGGACTGGACAAATGAAAGAGGCTGCGATATACTAGCACCTTATATGAAGTTGAGTGGCGAGAAAATGAAAATGACGAGTATGTACAAGGACGGACGCGCATATGGCGTCACGCCTGTTAAGTTTTCTGACAAGGCCGATATTTCTGCTCTTAAAGTTGGTGAAACCGTTAAGATCAGTGGTATTTCAAAAGGAAAGGGCTTTGCCGGAGGTGTGAAGCGTTGGAACTTTAAAGGAGGTCCGGCAACCCACGGTCAGAAGAACCGTCACCGCGCCCCAGGTTCTATCGGTAACACCACTCCACAGCGCGTGCTTCCAGGACGTCACATGGCCGGCCACCTCGGTATGGAGCGCATCACCTACAAGAATATCAAGCTCGTTGACATAGATGCTGAAAAAAAGATTGTGATGCTGGGCGGCGGCGTGCCAGGGCCGGTCGGACGCACAATGGAAATTTATTTGAATAAGTAAGTATGAAGGCCGATTTATATAATTGGAAGGGAGAAAAAGCCGGCAGCGTTGAAGTCAGCGACGCAATTTTTGCCCGCGCCTGGAACGGCGACCTGGTTCACCAGGTAATGTTGGCATTTGAAGCAAACCAGCGCCGCCCATGGGCTCACGCCAAGGGACGCGGCGAGGTGCGCGGTGGAGGTATTAAGCCGTGGAAGCAGAAAGGAACCGGACGCTCACGTCACGGCTCGATTCGTTCTCCGATTTGGAAAGGCGGTGGCGCCAGCCATGGCCCGGTCAAAGACCGCGATTTTTCACAAAAGATCAATAAAAAGATGCAGCGCGGCGCTATCCACAGCGTGCTTTCTAAGAAGTTGGCCGAAGGTGAACTGCGTTTTGTTGAATCAATGACCTTTTCCGCCGAAGGCGGATCCGCCTCTGGCGGAGAAAACTTAAAGACGAAACAAGTTGCTGCAGCACTCAAGGCGATGTATGCCTCAAAAAAGTTTGTCCCGTCGACCTTGCTCGTCAGCGCTCCGAAAAATGCTACCATTACCCGCGCCTCCCGCAACATCCCGAAGGTGCAGTCAGTTGAAGGCCGCTCTATCAGTATTCACGACTTGCTCGCCCACAAGAATGTACTTATCGACAAAGCCGCTTTGAGCGAAATCAAATAATATGGATAAGCTTCTAGTTAAAAATCCAATCATCACTGAAAAAGCCACCGCCCTGGGCGTGTTTAACCAGTACGTGTTTTTGGTAGCCAACGAAGCCACCGCACCGGAAGTAAAAAAAGTTATCGAAGCCGTTTACAAAGTGAAGGTGACCGCCGTCCGGATGATCAATACCGCTCCCAAGCCGCGCCGCGTCGGTCGCTCACTCAGCACCAAGCCGGGCTACCGCAAAGCTATTGTGACTATTAAAGAGGGTCAGAAAATCGAAATCATGAGCGCCTAATATGAAACAATACAAACCAACCAGTTCCTCAATGCGCCAGCGAATAATCGTCGATTACAAGACGCTTCTTACGGCTACCACCCCGCACAAGGCGCTGACCAAAAAACTCAAGACCCGCTCCGGCCGCAACAACCGCGGTGTTATCACCACGCGCCATCAGGGCAGCGGTGTGAAAAAAGTATTCCGCGAGATCGACTTTATGCAGACTAAGATTGGTGTTATCGGCAAAATCGAAACGATTGAGTACGACCCATACCGCAGTGCCTTTATCTCTTTGGTCTCATATGCCGATGGTGACCGCCGCTATATCGTTACTCCACAGGGACTTAAAGTAGGCGACAAGATTGTTACTGCTGAAAATGCCGAGTTAAAGCCAGGTAATCGACTGCTGCTCAAAAATATCCCGATTGGATTCTTTGTTCACAATGTTGAGATTCGCCCAGGTTCGGGAGGTAAGTTAGCTCGCAGCGCCGGCAGCTTTGTTGAAGTGCTTGGTTCGTCTGCTGGTATGACTGACTTGAAACTTGGTTCTAAAGAAGTTCGCCGCGTGCCGTCTCATGGGTATGCTTCGGTCGGACCAGTCTCAAATCCGGAGTACAACTTGATCAACATTGCTAAAGCCGGACGTAACCGCTGGCTCGGTATTCGCCCGACTGTCCGTGGATCAGCTATGAACCCGGTTGACCACCCGTACGGTGGTGGTGAAGGAGCTCAGCCGCGTGGCACTAAGCGCCCGAAGACTATGTGGGGTAAAGTTACCGGTGGACACAAGACTCGCAAGCCGAAGAAGTGGTCGTCCCAGTTTATTCTTAAGCGCCGTCCGAAGGTAAGATAGAAACTAGAAATTAGAATATAGAAACAAGAATATGAGTAGATCTGCTAAAAAAGGACCATACGTAGACGAGCGGCTGATGAAAAAAATCAGTAAGCTTAAGACTGGCGACCGAACTGTCACCAAGACCTGGGCGCGTGCTTCGGTTATCGCTCCGGAAATGGTTGGCTTCATTATCGGCGTCCACAACGGCAAGACTCACGTGGAAGTATTGGTTAAAGAAGATATGGTTGGCCACCGACTCGGCGAGTTCTCGCTCACCCGTAAGTTCGTTAAACATGGAGGTAAAATGCAGAAGCAACTCGAAGCCGCCGCCGCCGCTACTGAGGCTCAAAAGAAAGCTGCTGTCGCAACCCCCGCAGCAAAAAAATAAATTAGCATATGGCCACTGAACAAAAAGTAGAACTTAATTATCTGATGATTACTCCGCGCAAGGTGCGGCTGATTGCTAATACCATCAAAGGCATGTCAGTTGCCGAAGCCGAGGCGCAACTGATCCTCCGCCCGCAGCGTGCTTCCGCAGCGCTCTTAAAGTTGCTTCGTTCAGCTGTCGCTAATGCTAAGAACAACCAGCAGATTGGCAGCGAGAAGTTAAAAGTTGCGCGTATCTGGGTTGACCCAGCGCCGGTAATTAAGCGTTCACTCCCGCGCAGCCAGGGTCGCGCCACTCCGATTTTGAAGCGCATGTCTCACGTTACCTTGATTCTTTCTGATGCCCACGAGGGAGGAGCCGGCCGCTTCGTTATTGCCGCTCCAAAGAAGTCCGCCAAAGGCGGATCCGCCTCCGGCGGAAAGCCGAAAAAGGTTGCTAAGCCGGGAGACAAGAAGGACATAGAACACACCCGACCAGAGGCTAAAAACGAAGACAGTAAAACATCTGAAGCAATGCCAAAGAAACCAAAGGGCGGATTCAAACGGTTTTTTAATCGCAAATCTATTTAATATATATGGGACAGAAGATTAGACCAGATTCATTCCGCCTCGGTGTTACTAGAGACTGGAACGCCCGGTGGTACGCGGGAAAGACCTTTGGAGCCAAGCTTCAGGAGGATGTGTTAATCCGTAAAGTTATCAACGATAAGATTAAACCGGCCGGTATCGTCCGCGTTGAGATTGAACGCAACGCGAACAACGCCTACCGTGTGTTTATCAAAGCCGCCCGCCCGGGTATTATCATTGGCCGCGGTGGAGCCGGTATTGAAGATTTAACCAAAGCTATCACCAAGGCGCTCCAAGAACTGATGCGTGCTCGCGGTATTAAGAGCCCGAAAGTTCCGCTTTCACTCAACATTGAAGAGCTTAAGCGCAGCGAAATTTCCGCGCAGTATGTCGGACAGTCGATGGCCTGGGAGCTTGAGCGCCGTATGCCGTTCCGCCGAACTATGAAGAAGGCGATTGAAAATGCGATGCAGAATCGTGAGGTGCTTGGCATCAAGATCAAAGCCGCCGGACGTCTCGATGGAAATGAAATCGCCCGCAGTGAATTTTTGTCCAAGGGTACCCTGCCGCTCACTACGCTGCGCGCCAACATTGATTACGGAGTGGCCACCGCCTTTACGACCTACGGAGCGATTGGTATCAAAGTGTGGATTTATAAAGGTCTGGTATTTTCGAAAGAAGTTAAAAAGGAAGAAGCAACCCGAGCTAACCGCCGCTAACTATTATGCTTACCCCTAAGAAAGTAAAACATCGAAAGTGGCAGAAAGGACGGAGCAAGAACCGGAAGGTTGAGCTTCGCGGAACCAAGCTGAGCTATGGCACCTTTGGACTTAAGGCAGAGAGTTCGGCGTGGGTAAACTCCCGCCAGATTGAAGCTGCTCGCCGCACTATTACTAATCACGTTAAACGCGAAGGAAAAGTGTGGATCCGAATTTTCCCGGATAAGCCTATTACCATGCGGCCGCCGGAGGTAACCATGGGAGGCGGAAAGGGATCCGTTGATCACTATGTGTTTCCGGTAAAGCCTGGACGAGTCTTGTTTGAAATGGATGGCGTCAGCGTTGAAAAAGCCCGCGAGGCGCTTCGACTCGCCGGATTTAAACTGCCGGTGCGCACCCGGTTTATCATGAAATAATATGAAAAAGAAAGATCTTGAAAAAATGAAAGTCAGAACCGTAGCCGAGCTCAATGCCGATATTGTTGTTGCCAAGGAAAAGCTCTGGCAGACCAAGAAAGATATCGCCGGCTCAAAGGTCAAAAACGTCCGCGAAGTCCGTTCTATTAGAACTGACATCGCCCGGATGATGACGCTCATTAATGCAAAAAAGAACTCTTAATATATGGCACGTACATTAGAAGGAACAGTAGTATCAGACAAAATGATGAAGACCGCAGTGGTTGCCGTAACAACCTCGCACAAGCACCCAAAGTACCTCAAGTACTATAAGGTCACCAGCCGCTTTAAAGCTCAGAATGAAAACAACGAGTACAAAACCGGAGATCAGGTCATCATCGAAGAAACCCGCCCGCTGTCGAAAGAAAAGCGGTGGAAGATAGTACGCATGGTTAAGAAAGCAGCCAAAGCCGAATAATACAGATATGTTACAAATCAGATCAGTCGTAAAAGTTGCAGACAACAGTGGCGCCAAACTCATCCGTATTTTTACGGTTCTTGGTGGCAGCCGCAAGCGCTATGCTCAAATCGGTGAAATCGTAGTGGCCAGCGTTCAGACTGCCGAGCCGCGCAAGGCACTGAAGAAGCACGATAAGGTTAAGTGTGTGGTTGTCCGCCAGCGCCACCCCATCCGCCGAGCTGACGGTACCGTTATTCGCTTTGATGAGAACGCGGTAGTTATCATCGATGAAAAAAAGGAGCCGAAGGGTACTCGCATTTTCGGGCCGGTGCCGCGCGAGATCAGAGACAAAGGGTTCGAAACTATTTTTACGCTGGCTGAAGAAATTATATAAGACTATGAATTTAAAAAAAGGAGATAACGTTATAGTGACCACAGGTAAAGACCGAACCAAGACCGGCAAGGTGCTTGTTATTTCAAAGGAAGACAACCGCGTGACCGTTGAAGGCATTAACATGTTTAAAAAGCACAAGCGGCCGACCAAGCAGGGCGAGAAGGGGCAGATTGTTTCCATTGCCCGACCGATGGCTGCTTCCAATGTGATGTTGCTCTGCCCAAGCTGTAAAGTCGGACGCCGAGTGGGACACCGAACCGAAGGCGCTAAAAAGGTTCGCTACTGCAAAAAGTGTCAGGTAACTATCTAACATGAATTACTCACTTGAAAAAATCGTAGTCAGCACCAGCTTTGGAAAGCTTGCCACCGGCACGGCTGACTTCAACGACAAGGGTCTGCCGGAGATCAAGGATGCCCTTGCCGCTATCACCGGTCAGGCCAGCCAGGAGCGCAAAGCTCGTATCTCTATTTCCGGATTTAAAATCCGCGAAGGCATGATCATCGGCCTCAAGATAACGCTGCGCCGCAAAAAAATGCAGCAGTTCATTGAGAAGGTTATCAATATCGTTCTGCCTCGTATTCGCGACTTCCGCGGTATCAGCAAGAACTCGATTGACCAACAGGGCAGCTTGACGTTTGGCGTGCGCGAGCATATTGTATTTCCGGAAATCATCCTTGAAAAGGCCAAAGTCAGTTTTGGTATTGAGATGACACTAGTGCCTAAACAGGTGATGAAAAAGGCGCAGGCGCTCGAGTTTTATACTAAGCTCGGCATCCCGTTTGAGAAAGAAGCTAAGGAGAAAAAAGGTAAAAAATAGATATGGCAAAAAAATCAGTTGTAGCCCGAAGTAAAAAGAAACCGAAGTTCAGCAGCCGAATCGTGCGCCGTTGTTTCCGCTGCGGCCGCAAGCACGGGTTTATGCGGATGTTCGGCATCTGTCGTATCTGTTTCAGAGAGCTCGCAAGTCGGGGTGAGATTCCGGGAGTTAAAAAAGCTTCCTGGTAACAAGAACTATATGTATCACGATCTACTTACAAAAATTCATAATGCGCAGAGAGCCAAAAAGGTGTCGGTTAAGATGCACTTTTCAAACATGGACTTTGCTATTGCCGAGATCCTGGCCGCTAAAGGCTTCGTAGCCTCAGTCACTAAGAAGGGCCGTACCCCAAAGCGTATCATCGAGGTTGATCTCAAATACACCGAAAATCAGGGAGCGATTACCGGCATCCGATTTGTCAGCGTGCCGAGCCGCCGACTCTACGCGGGCTACAAAAATCTGCGCAGCGTCCGACAGGGTTTTGGTGTTTCAGTTATCTCAACTCCGAGCGGTATCATGACTGCTGATGAGGCTAAGAAGAAAAAGATCGGCGGTCAACTATTATTCGAAATCTGGTAGTACTATATATTTATGTCAAAAACAGGATCAAAACCAATAGCTATACCGGAAGGCGTCACCGTCACCCAGAGCAGTGGAGCAGTGGTTGTTAAAGGCAAACTCGCAACGCTCACCGTGCCGGTACTTGGGCACGTGAAGGTGGATATCCAAGACAAGACCATTTTGGTAACCGTGGATGGCGACACCAAGCAGATTCGTTCCAACTGGGGAACCATGGGAGCCCATATTCGTAATGCAATAGCTGGCGTGACCGTTGGCTTTACTAAGCAGCTCGACATTCAGGGAATCGGTTACAAGGCCGTTCTTGAAGGAGGTAAGACCTTGGTGCTCAGCTTGGGCTTTACTCACCCGATTAAATATCCGACTCCGGAGGGGATTACCATCAAAGTTGAAAAGAACGTGGTGACCGTTTCCGGCAGCGACCGCTATATGGTAGGACAGACCGCAGCCGAGATCCGGAAGTTTAAAAAGCCGGAGCCGTACCAGGGTAAGGGTATCCGCTACGTCGGTGAACAGGTTCGCAGAAAGGCCGGTAAGAAAGTAGCCGGTGCCACCGGAGCATAACGAACTATATGAACAGAATTAAACAGAAAAATTTTACCCGGTTTCGAAGAGCACACAGCGTGCGAGCAGCGTTAGTTTCGGAAAACCCGAAGCCGCGGTTTTCAGTATTCCGCAGTAATGCTAACTTGTACGTGCAGATTATTGATGACGTTACCGCAAAAACTCTTGTCTCAGGATCTCTCAAGGAAGTGAAAGGTGAAGACAAGAAGAAAGAAATTGGAGCGCGCATCGCTAAAGCTCATGCACTTGGAAAAATCGTTGCCGAGAAGGCCAAGAAGGCCGGCGTGACGACGGTAGTCTTTGACCGCGGCAGGTATGCGTATCATGGCCGGGTTAAGGCGGTCGCCGAAGGAGCCCGCGAAGGAGGATTAAAATTCTAAACTATGGACGAACAAAAACCAGTACAACAGAATCAGTCATTGCCAGCCCAGCCAGTTAGCGGTGCTGCCAATAAGCCAGCAGCTCCGGGCGCTCCAGCTCGCGGTGGTTTTGGCGCCCGCCAGGGTGGCCAGGGTCGCGGTGGTTTTGGTGGCGGTCGTGGACCGCGCCGTGAACCGTTTGTGAAGCCAAAGACTGAATTTAATGAAAAGGTAGTAGACATGCGCCGTGTTACCCGTGTTATGGCTGGAGGTAAGAGATTTCGCTTCCGCGCGACACTGATTATCGGCGATGGCAAAGGACGCGTCGGTGTGGGTATGGGCAAAGGAGCCGACGTTCAGCAGTCAGTGGCTAAAGCCAAACATGACGCTATGAAGAAGGTCATCACGGTGGCTCTGAACAAGCGAACTATTCCGCACGAAGTTGAAGCAAAATTCTCAGCCGCTCAGGTTCGCCTGAAGCCGGCCAAAGAAGGAAATGGCTTGGTGGCCGGAGGAGCCGTGCGAACTGTTCTCGCGCTCTGCGGCATCAAGGATATTACTGCTAAGTGCTTGGGTCGGACTCCAAACAAGGTGACCAACGCGCTGGCGACCATCGAAGCTCTTCGTAAACTTAAACCGCTTTCAGCGAGACCTAACAAAAAACAGTCGGCTAAACAGGAAACCGTAGCAACAGCGTAATATGCAACTTCATACTGTACGAGCAAACAAACCAGGACGAGAAAAGCGCACCCGCGTCGGTCGCGGAGGTAAGCGCGGTACTACCTCAGGAAAAGGAACCAAGGGTCAAAAGTCGCGCTCAGGCCGACGTATTCGTCCGGCTGTCCGTGATTTAATCCAGCGCCTTCCGAAAAAGCGTGGATACGCCAACAAGCCAATTTTTGATTCCGCAACCGTCATTAACCTTCCGGATCTGGAAAAGGTTATTGGCACCATCAATTTCATTTCACTGGAAAAGGCTAAGTTGATTGAAGCTGGCGTGCGCAAAGTGAAAATTTTGGCTAACGGAGAGATCAAGAAAGCCGTTACTATCGAAGGTATTAAGATTTCAGAGTCCGCAAAAAAGAAAATTGAAGCTGCCGGCGGAACCGTCAAATAACATCCATGCCTAAGTTTCTCCAGGTTTTCAAAGTTCCGGAGATTCGAAACAAGATCCTCATCGTTGCAGGCCTCCTTATCGCATTCCGGTTGCTTGCCACTATTCCGATTCCGGGCATTGATGTCATCCGACTTAAAGGACTTCTCGCCGACAACCAGCTGCTCGGATTTTTGAACATCTTCTCCGGTGGCGGACTGAGCAACCTCTCCATCATGATGCTTGGTGTCGGCCCGTACATTACCGGCACGATTATTATGCAGCTGCTCACCATGGTATCGAGCCGCATGAAGCAGCTCTACTATGAAGAAGGAGCCACCGGCCGCGCTAAGTTTAACCGCATTTCGCGCTACCTCACGGTGCCGCTCGCATTCTTGCAGGGTTACGGATTTTTGAATCTGCTCAAGAACCAGGGCGTCTTGCCATCGCTTGGCGGTTTTGATTTGTTCCAAAATATTCTGCTGATTACCGCCGGCTCTATCATCCTGATGTGGATCGGTGAAATTATTAGCGAGCAAAAGATTGGTAACGGTATTTCACTTATTATCTTTGCCGGTATTATTTCGCGTATTCCGACCTCGATTGAGAACTTGGCGCTAAGCTACACTCCTGATTTGCTGACGACCTATATTGCCTTTATTCTTTTGGCTATCCTAATCATCGCTGGCGTTGTCTATATTTCAGAAGGCGAGCGCAAGGTGCCGGTGACCTATGCCAAGCGTGTGCGCGGCAATAAGATCTATGGCGGCGCGACCAGCTACCTGCCACTTAAGGTAAACCAGGCGGGCGTGATCCCTATTATTTTCGCGATTTCTATTTTGCTCTTCCCGCAGTTCTTTGCTCAGATCATCTCCATCTTCTCTAAAAGCACCTCTATTGCTTGGCAGACCGCTATCACCGGATTTTTGAATAACCAGGTTATTTATACGGTTTTATACTTCTTCTTGGTCTTTATCTTTACCTACTTCTACACTGCTATCACCTTTAACCCAGAGGAAATTTCAAAGAACCTGCAGCAGTCCGGAGGTTTTGTCCCAGGCATTCGTCCAGGCGAGCCGACTACGGCGTTCTTAAAGAGCACGACCGGACGCATCACACTCTTTGGCGCGCTTTTCCTTGGTATCGTTGCTATCTTGCCGAACATCTTGCAGATCTTCACCGGCGTCCAGAGTTTTACTCTCGGTGGCACGGCACTGTTGATTGTCGTTTCTGTGGCGCTCGAAATTGCACGGCAGATACATTCGCAACTCGTGATTAGGGAGTACGAAGGCATCGAATAAATCCCGCGGCTTTGACGCATTTCGTTGTCGCAGACTGCGTTTCTCGTTCGTCGTACAATTAATGTACGCCTCCCTCGCTGCTCGTCTGCTCCTAGAACTGCGCTCAAATCCGCGGGATTTGATGTTTGTCAGCACTCCAGTGTTATTTTTATTCGTGGATTTTGCTAGTTGTCTAACGGCACCTTCGTCGCTTTTTTGTTTTTAGCTAGTTTGCTATTATTAGTGTATGAAATTTATTAGGGAGGTTACAGATTTAAAGGGCAAGACCGTGCTGGTGCGGGAGGATTTTAATGTTGAAAACGCGGATGATGCCGTGCGGTTGTTTCGGTCTCTGCCGACAATAAAGTATATTTTAGAAAACGGTGGCAAGGCGATACTCGTAAGTCATCGCGGCCGACCCAAGGGCAAGGTAGTTGCTGAGTTTAGCTTGGAGCCGACGCTAGAGTTCTTAAAAAAGAACGCCAGCCCTAATGCCGTATTTATTTCAAAATTCGATTTTCCTGCTATCAAGGCTCAGGTAGCCGCTGCCACCCCCGGCAGTTTATTTTTACTTGAAAATATCCGTTTTCTGCCGGGTGAGGAGACCTCTGACGCGCAGCTTGGCAAAGACTTAGCAAGCCTGGCCGATATCTATGTTAACGACGCGTTTGCGGTCAGTCACCGCGCCGGGGCGAGCATTACTGTGGTGCCGACTCTGCTGCCGTCGTATGCCGGATTTTTAGTTGAAGAAGAAGTAAAAAATTTGTCGGGCGTGATGAAGAATCCAAAGCAGCCGCTGGTAGTTATTGTCGGTGGCGGTAAGGCTGT
>JAHFLG010000015.1:7189-21060 GCA_023244975.1 Candidatus Harrisonbacteria bacterium | reverse complement strand
TCATTTTAAACAATGCGCACACGGTTGCCGATCTGCTGTACAACGGCCCTGTTACGGCGGCTATCGACGCCTATCCGCAGACCGACTTGGGAGCTTTGGAGAAGAAGATTATTACAGTGTTTGATGCCAACAAAAACAAGGCATTAAAAAATGTTATCAAAGATATCGTGCCGGAGGGGATTCATAAAGGAGTCTTAACGCTGCTCAGTGCAGAGATGGATACCGAAATTAAAGTGCACTCGGTTACCAAAGAGAACCGTAAGCGAATTGTGCATCTGCTCAAGGCGCTACCGGTAACCATCGACGGGCTGATGGGATTTGACCGGGCAGTAGTCGCTGACGGCGGCGTGCCGCTGACTGAAATAGACCTCAAAACCATGCGATCGAAAAAAGTTTCTAATTTGTTCATCACCGGCGACCTGCTCCACATCAACCGGCCTTCGGGCGGCTACTCACTGCAGCTCTGCTGGAGTACTGGTTACGTTGCCGGCTCGAATGTATAATGACGATATGAAAAAATCATCTATTATTGCCTCACTCATTGCTGTGGTTATCGTAATCATCGGGATTTGGATCTATACAAACAGCCATCAGCCTGCTGTGGTTCCAGTCACTTCCGATTATTCCGACCTGATTCAGGTTGATTCACCGAAGCCAAACGCGACGGTGGCAAGTCCGCTGGTGATCACCGGCAAGGCGCGCGGCAGTTGGTATTTTGAAGCCAGTTTTCCGGTGAAGCTGGTTGGCGAAGATGGAACTGTTGTAGCTGAGGCAGCGGCGCAAGCCAATCCGCCAGCTGGCGGAGAGTGGATGACGGCTGATTTCGTTCCGTTTAAAGCGACGCTCACCTTTGCTCGACCGACTACTCGCACGGGTACGCTGATTTTGAAAAATGATAATCCATCGGGCGACCCGGCGCGCGATAAAGAAATAAAAATTCCAGTACAGTTCCAATCAAAAGGAGAACATGAGCAAGCTTCATTTGGCACGGCATTTACGATGAGCGTTGGGGACAGAGCAGTCTTCAGCAATGGGTTAGAAATAGGGCTTACAGCAATCAACGATTCTCGTTGCAAGCCCGACGTGCAGTGCGTGTGGCAGGGAGAGTTGGCGCCACTACTACGCACTCAGAGCGGACTCGCAGAAGGTGCATTGGGGCCTCTGCGCGAAGTTCGTCTTGGTACGGTCAATAATCAGAGTGTAGTCGCAGACGGATATTCATTCACCCTCCAATCTGCCACTGAATCAATGGCGACCATCCTAGTCACTCAAGCTCAGGCGATTCAATAGGCGCGATATGTCATTTGCGGCACTTGGAAAGAAGTTTTTTAGAGATATAAAGCGGATTTTTTCCGGCCGGAATTTAATATGGCACGCGCTCGTTATCGTCCTGACGTATTGCATTGTTGTTTTCGGAGTTGACCGGTGGATTATCCAGACTTTTCACGGCAACGGAGTCAAAGTATTTGGTTTTGGCGCTGGGATGATTGGATTTGTGCTGCCGATTGCCGCGCCATTAATCTTTTTTGCTGTTGGCGCGCTGCGTAAGAGCACCGTCCTCATCAGGAATGGTTGGCTCCTTGCCGAGGCTGAAATCATCGCATTACTGACTTCATTTTTTTACAAAGCGTTTACGGGTCGACCTGGGCCGTCCGAATTGTTCGGCGTCACTCCGGTTGACACGAGTCACGTATTTAAATTTGGTTTTTTGCGCGGCGGCGTCTTCTGGGGCTGGCCCTCGTCGCACATCATGGTGGCGGTTGCCGGCGCTGTGGTGCTGATGATGCTCTATCGACATAATTCGGTTGTGAAATATCTCGCGTTTGCGTACGCGGTGTATATGGTTATCGCCGTCTCGCTGACATTTCACTGGCTCAGCGATGGTCTTGCCGGCGCAATCTTGGGCGTTGTTGTTGGTCTTGTAGTGAGTATTGTTGCTTGATTGCGCCCTGAAAGTCTATACTGCTGGTATGTATATAATCCAAAAGTGCGTGATGTCGCTCGACGGCTATATTGATGCGGCTTCAGGGGATCGCCTCATGCTTTCGAGCAAAGAGGACTTTGAGCGCCGAGACAGCGTGCGCGCACAATGCGACGCGATTTTGGTTGGCGCAGGTACCCTGCGCGCCGACAATCCAAAGCTGCTGTCAAAGTCTAGCCGCCCGCTTATAAAGGTGACGCTCACGCAAAGCGACACCATTGATCTCAAGAGCAATTTTTTCACAATTGGTAGCGATAAAAAATTAGTCTACTGTCCGGACCGTAAGGTAAAAAAGTTGCAGATGAAGATCGCCGATCTCGCCGAGGTTGTCGGCGGTGGAGCCAAGCAGGTTGATCTGCGGTTTATGCTGTCTGACCTGGAGCGCCGTGGTATCAAAAAGCTGATGGTTGAAGGAGGCAGTCAGATCGGCACCTTGTTTTTGCAGCAGGGGCTGACTGATGAGCTGCAGCTTTCAATTGCGCCGTTTTTTGTCGGGCAAAAAAATGCCGTTCGGTTCGTCGGCCCTGGCACATTTTTCAATGATCTGAATAATCGCATGAATCTTGTTAGCGTCGAGAAGTTAGGCGATACTGCGCTGCTGACCTATTATCTGAAACGTTAATATATGGAAATCAATTATAAAGAAGCCCTGACGCGGGCTGAAGAGTTGGCTCGTCTGTGTCCACCTACTGACAAGGCGTTTTCAGTGGGCGCGATTGTGTTTGATACTAACGGAGTCGAAGTAGCAACTGGTTATAGTCGCGAGACAGGGGAGCATGATCACGCTGAGGAGGTTGCTCTGGTAAAAGCCCGTGCAGCTGAGATTGATGTGCGCGGAGGAACCATGGTTTGCTCAATGGAGCCATGTGGCGCGCGCGCTTCAAAGCCGGTCTGCTGCGCTGATTTAGTGATTCAGGCTGGCATCAGCACGGTTGTGTATAATCATCCTGAGCCACCAACTTTTATCAAAACTCCAAATGGCAATGAAATACTTAAGAAAGCCGGTGTCCAAGTTTTGCTTTTTTCGTAGCCAGATAGCCACGATTGGTTTCGCTTGGTTTTATTTCTAGACTAACTCGTTTAGTAACGCGGATGCCGGCGTCGGTAAGGGCTTTGATTTTGCGAGGGTTGTTTGTCAAAAGATGAACTGAGTTAATGCCCAGATCGCGCAATATCTCGGCGGCAACGTCGTAGCCGCGCTCGTCGTCTTTAAAGCCGAGTGCGTGATTTGCCTCAACCGTGTCGAGCCCTTTATCTTGGAGCACATAGGCTTTTACTTTATTAACGAGTCCAATGCCGCGCCCCTCTTGGTCAAGATACACAATGACTCCACTACCATTTTTTTTGATAGCTGCCATGCTCGCCAGTAGCTGATCCTGGCAGTCGCAGCGTAGGGAACCAAAGGTGTCGCCGGTTAGGCAGAGCGAGTGAACTCGCACTAAGGTTGATTCCTTTTTAATAGTTCCATATACCAGAGCAATATGCTCGCGCTTGTCGATGATTGATGAGTACGCATAGATCTGCCACGATCCGTGCTTGGTCGGTAAGGCGGCTCGTGCTTCTCGCGTAACGGTTGTATCAGCTTCTGGTTTGAGCGGTTTCTTTTTCAGATAGTTTACTAGGTCCTTGATGGTGACGATTTTGAGGTTGTGCTGCTGTGCAAACTTCAACAGTTCCGGCAGCCGCGCCGGCTGGCCGTTGTTTGAAAGAATTTCGCAGAGTACGCCGGCCGGCTGGAGTCCGGCGAGCTTCATCAAATCAATGGTTGCTTCAGTGTGGCCGCGCCGCTCAAGCACTCCTCCGGGTCGGGCGATGAGTGGAAATATGTGGCCAGGTTTTGCGAGATCAGTAGGCTTTGTGCGCCCGCTGGCCAGAGCGCGGACAGTCATTGCCCGGTCAGCGGCTGAGATGCCGTAGTCACTGACTTTTTTTGCATCGACGGTTACGGAAAAATTAATACAGGTTTGTTCGGTATTCATCGCCGGGTCAACCATCAGCGGCAGTTCGAGCGCGCGAGCGCGGCTGCGGGTGATGGGCGCGCAGACCATGCCGCGGCCCTCGGTGATCATGAAGTTAATGGTTTCCGCGGTGGCGAGCTCGGCGGCAGCAATCAGGTCGCCCTGATTTTCCCGGTTTGGGTCATCCACAACAATGATTGATTTGCCTTTTTTGAGATCCGCCAGCGCTGATGGGATTAAGTCGATTTTTTTCATAAGGTTTTCATTATCTTGATCATCGCGAGAGCCGTTAGAGCGGCGTCTTTGCCGCGATTGTACTCTGTACCATCGGCGCGTACTCGGGCACCCTCTAGGTCATAAACAGACAAGACTTCGTAGACAACCGGAATTTCGTAGTCGTACGACACCTGCATACAGCCGCGCACGCACTCATTCGACACCTGCTCGAAGTGATAGGTTTTGCCTTTGTGAATAACGCCGAGGGCGATAATAGCGCTATAGATTTTTTGCTGAGCCAGTGTCTTGGCAACCAGTGGGATTTCTAAAGCTCCGGGTACGCGGACGATGCGCACTTGGTTTTTTTGTATCCCGTTTTCTGCGAGCGTCTGCAGGCAGTTCATTTCGAGCGCATCCGTTATCTCTTTGTGAAATGTAGCCGAAACAATCGCGATTTTTACTTCTCCCTTTCCTAAAGGGAGTACGGCGAAGCCGGGAGGGATTTCAGTCTCAACATTCACTCGCTCTCTGACTTTTAGATTTCGCAGATTCGTTGTCTTCCAGGTGTAGGGTATGATACCAACGATAAAGGTGTTGCCTTTGACACTGATGACTGTCAGCGAGATACCGTTGATGGCAATTGATCCTTTGATTTGGATTTTTTCAATAATAGCCTTGTCGGCTTTGAAGGTGAGTAGCTGGCTGTTGCCTCCGCCAGCTGGCGGATTTTTTATATTTTCAATGGTTGCCGTAGCGCTGACATGGCCGCTGACAATATGCCCGCCCAAAGGCTCGCCAGCGGAAAGAGGAAGCTCGAGATTAACTACTGTTGTTGGTTTCAGATTTGCAAAGGTCGTAACATTTCGGGTCTCGGGCATGATGTCTGCTGAAAATGAGCCTGCAGTTTTTTTCGCAACCGTCAAGCAGACGCCGTCTACTGCAACGCTGTCGCCGATACGCAATTTTTTTACAAATGCAGTAGGCGCGGCAATTTCAATGCCGGTCGCTGTGATTTTTTTGATTGTCCCGAGTTGTTTGATGATTCCAGTAAACATAAACGCCCCTTTCGGGGCGTAACAACGCAAAAAAGCGTCATCCTTCTTTCATTCCGACTTATTCCGACACAAGGTCGAAACTTACGGCCGCTTCTGGAATTGCGCCAGATCATGTCCGCCAGCTGGCGGACTCGTGGAGTGTACCACCGATGGGGATTTGCGCCCCGCCCCGAAGGATATCTATATAGTAGACGATTGCGAAAACCGCGTCAAAATTGTATGATACTGCTCGCGTGAAGTCCCATTTCGAATTGTGGATCCAATAACGGGAGGCGACATGCCGCATCGAGCGTCGTACAGCGAGGTGCTCGCTGGTCTTTGCAGTACGTGGGAAGAGATGGAGGGTGCTGCCGAGCTTTCGCAACACACCCTGCGTCTCGGAGTCGTCGGCGAGCTCGGGAAGTTCCTTGGCTCTTGGTTGAAACACTCAACTGAGCCGCCGCATCCGCCGGTCGACGGCGATCGAACGAGTGTCGCGACAGCTCTGATCGTGGCCGCGTGCAAGCTGTCGAACCAAGAGGAGCGCTTCAATGCGCTCCACGAGTTCGTCGTCTGGCTCGCAAAGCGATCGCTGCAGAAGCTGCCGCATCTGCCGCGGCATGACTTCGAGATGCCGCCACCTCGCGATCCGTCTTCGCCCCTGCGTCGCCCGCTCCTCCGGCCGCTTGAGGATGCACTCGACCTCGGCGACCCTGGCGACGTCGCCCGGGCCATGACTCGTCGACCCGGCGACAGCTAGCTCTAGCGGGGCTTCACGTCTCGCGTCACACCTGGCTTGGGCCTTCCCAAGCCAGGTGTCGACAAACCTTGCAAAAAAGTATTGCGTTAGATATACTCATGTTAATTTAATAGGCATCAAGAGTGTGGCGAGAGTTCTGGCTCAATGAACCACCGGCAACTTCCAAACGGCAAGTGCCCCATCCAGTCCCGCAAGGGAAGATACTTATGTACCACCTTAAAACATACTCAGTTGAAAGCGTAACCTCGGGTCATCCGGACAAGGTATGTGATCAGATTTCTGACGCGATTTTGGATGAGTGTCTTCGACAAGACCCAAAAAGCCGCTGTGCCGTCGAGGCGTTTGGCGGCCACGGCTTGTTAGTCATTGGCGGAGAGGTGACCACGCGCGCCGTGTTCGATGCTGAAGCAATCGCGCGACAATTGTATCGCGATATTGGATATACGGATGAATTAAAAGTTATTACGAATTTAGTCAGACAATCCCCGGAAATTGCTCAGGGTGTTGATACCGGAGGAGCCGGGGACCAGGGGATGATGTATGGATATGCTACTGATGAAACCCCGGAATATATGCCGATGGCTGTTGTGGCTGTTCATGCCCTAGCGCGAGGCCTAGAAAGGTTGCGCCGTAGCGGCAACTGTAACTGGTTGCGACCCGACGGCAAAACGCAAATAACGGTTGAAAACGGCATTATTTCCACGGTGCTGGTAAGCACGCAGCACAGCAAAGAAGTTGATCAGAATTTCATAAAAAAGCAGTTGACCGAGCATTTGATTGCGCCGGTTATCGGCGACATTTCTAAAGTTAAAATTTTAGTAAACCCAACCGGCAGTTTTGTCAGCGGAGGATTTGAAGCCGATGCCGGGCTCACGGGTCGTAAGATTATGGTAGACACCTACTGCGGCCTGATGCTGCACGGCGGCGGCGCATTTTCCGGAAAGGAGCCGAACAAGGTGGATCGTTCGGCAGCCTACATGGCGCGGTTTGTGGCAAAAAATTTAGTAGCTAACGGCTTTGCCAAGCGCTGTTTGGTAACCGTTGCGTACGCGATCGGACTTGCCGAGCCGCTGATGGTAGACGCGGTGAATGAAAAAGATGAGAGCCTCGCTGAAATTGTGAAAAAGAATTTTGATTTTCGGCCGTTGGCTATTATCGAACGACTTAATCTGCGCCAGCCGATCTATCGTCCGACCGCGGCCTACGGCCACTTTGGCGTTTCCGGCCGCAGTTGGGAAGACATTATAAAAATTAGTTAGCAATTTTAAAAAAGTTTGGGGCAGCGCGCGAGCCACGGGTGGATCGCGCGCTGCAACTACAGGAGGGACTCGTCGGTTCCTAGGAGCAGCCGGTCGAGTCGACACCGTTGTCGTCAGCCGCGTCTGCCGCGAAGCGTGTCACCTCCTTCCCGGTGGGTTCACGAACGAACGGATCGGGCCACGACGCGGGATCGTCGGCCTTGTTGCCGATGAGATCGCGCCTCATGGCCGTCTCGGGTCGCTCAGTCGTCATGTGATGCACGACCGTCGGCCCGATCGGTGCGATCTCCGGCACCTTCCCCTTGCTCGTGTCCACTCTCGCGTTCCTCGACCCCTGGTTCATGCGTCTCGCTCCCGCTTCGACCACCTCCCGCGCCAGAACCCCTCCGGCGAGATCGGCAGTCCGGGCGCTACCGCCCGTGTTCCATATTCAATGTAAAGAATACGGCCTAGAAAATCAACTTACCGTCTTGGAAGGGAATCTGTGGATAAGTAGTGTTGTCAATTAATAACAACACTATGTATACTGCTATGAATGAGTACGATGGCCAAAAAAATTCTGATTTGGTTGTGTGCGGCCACCGGTGTCTACTTCGGAGTTGTTGCCATTAACGGAGTTTTCCAGTCACATGAATCAAAACAGTTTGCAACCGACAGTTTTGGTGCCAGTGTTGCCGAGCAGTTTGGAGTCACAGACAAGCAGCCGCAAGTAACTCAACATGAAAAACCAGCCAAGTCTTCCAGAAAAGCAGATCCTCCTCCTGAGGAGCCACCACCGCTTCCTGTTCCGACTTTCGCGATTGCGGCGCCAGTTGTTTCACCTGAGCCCGCGGCATCTGCAGCCAGATCCACCCCGGCAGCTGTACCCGCGAATTTGAGTTTTAGCGGCGGCAGTTCGTCGCAGTCTCAGCCGGCAGCTTCAGCTGCTGTCACCGCACAGGCAGCAGCACCCGCTCCGGTGCCCGTACCTCCTGCCGTGCAGATCCAGTTTTCAGCTGAGACTGCTTCTTCCTCACCACCGGCAGCTGTTGTAGTTCCGACAGTTTCATCAACGCCGGATACTTCATTTGTTTGTACGCCCGATCCTGAAGCTGCAACTCCAACTCAGCCTGTAGCTAGCCATCTGCTCATCAGCGAATTATTCATCGATATGGATGGAGCCGATACAGCTGAGTTTGTTGAGTTATACAATCCGACCGATCAAAGTGTGAATCTTGCCAGCTCATCATTGCAGTATCTTTCGAGTAGTTCTAGTGGGATTGATAAGATTTCAAAAAAGAACTTTACGCTACACTCGAGCATTGCGGCGAAAGGTTTTTATCTCATTGGCACTGGCGACTATGCTGGTACAGGTGCAGATATGACCTGGAGTCAGGCGCTTGGCAATGCTGGAGCGACAGTTTTTTTGGTAGGGAACACCGAACCGATCACCGGAGCTGGCGACAGCGATATCATTGATCGCATTGCCTATGGTACTGGTGCGCTGCTGCTGGGCGAGGGTACTTCAGTAACACTCCCGCAGGCAGGTCAGAGCCTAGGCAGGAAAAATATGAGTGTCGACACTGACAACAACAGCGTGGACTTTGCTCCATGCGCCTCGCCGACGCCACGGGCAACAAATTTATGAAGCGAATGATATTTCTAATGATCATGATAGGCGCGATAGTTTTAGTGGTAGCGCCGGCGCACGCAGCTAGGTTGTTTTTTGCTGTGACTGGCGCAGATGTACGAAGCCAAATATATGGCGGTAACTCCGGAACAGTAGCCGAGAAAATTTCTGAGAAATATGTCGCCCCTGAGGATGCAATCCTTTGTACTATTTACCATAATGTATCGCGAACTAGTGCGTTCATAGTCGATCCGAGCGTCACTCTCACAGTTAGCCAAGGAGGATCAAATCCGGACGGCGGTCTTGTAATAGCCAGCGTCAGGGTACCGGCTGCGGCTCTACCAACCTCAATTAATACCGAAGTGGCATTTACTCTTCCCAGCTGCATATCGATTATCAGCGGAAGGACGTATTGGTTCACTTTTGAAAACTATGCGCCCATCTATGTTATTTCTTTTGGAAATTATGTTTCCGGTTATCGCGCGAGCAACCAGTTTAGTTATTCATCTCTCTGGATAAAGAACGGGTCGGCATTCACAACTGGTAATGTCTGGATAGAAAATGTAAATGCTGAGTGGTCTCTGCGACTTGAAGGTCCTGACCCGCCGCCCGCGCCACCCAAAAAAGAACCGGTGATCATTGTTCCGGGCATTCTTGGCACCCGCCTCAATCACATTTCCAATGGCGAAGAAGTCTGGCCGAACACGGATCTTATGAAAAAAGTTGGCCCAGATAGTTATTTAGATGCTCTTTTACTTGATGCCTTTGGTAATCCCACTGTTATTAGTGCAATGGATCCGAGCGATATTCTTGAAGAAGAGGCCATTCCTCCATTTCCGCTTTCCGTTGTGGTGTATGGACATTTGATCAAGGCATTTGCTGATTCAGGATATGCTTCAGGAACGGAATTATTTACAGTTCCGTATGACTGGCGTCTTAATCTTGCGTCATCGACAAGCCGTTTAGATGCTGTAATTAAAAAAGCAATTGCGCAGTCGCCAAATGGCAGGGTCAATATCATTGCCCATAGTTTGGGCGGAGTGTTAGTTAAGGAATATCTGCGGCAGGCGAGTAGCACCGCATTTGTGGATAAGCTCGTGCTTGTCGGAGTTCCCGAACTTGGTTCACCTAAAGCATTTAAGGCTCTGACTTACGGTGATGATTTTGATATGAATAAATTCGGATTAGGATTGAACCAGGATGAAATAAAGCGTATTGCTCAAAACATGCCAGCTGTATACCAGCTCCTACCAAGCCGTAAATATCTTGAGAAAATCAGTAGCTATATTATCGATTTCACTAACGCTGCTTTACAATCATTGACTTATGATCAGTCCAGAGAGTTTATGCTTCGCAGTCCAGATGACAGTCGTAATCCGGTGCTTCTTGGCCGTGCCGACGAATTTCATGGGGTCGTCGATGATGCAGGTTTTAATATGCCAACATCATCAATATATCGCCTCAGTGGATGTCAGAATCCGAAAACAATCGGTACAATTCGTATTCAACCGGATAATGATTTTGATCTAGACGCCATTGACGGCGATGGTACCGTGCCGCTAAAGAGCGCTACGTACAGTGCGGTTGGTCACGATTACTTTGCTTTATACGGCCAGACCCGGATTGATCATATGGGTTTAGTGGGAGATGATGCAGCCGTTGCTCTACTGCGCGACATTGTCACCGGTACATCCACGCCTAGTCTGCCGGACGGAATATCTTTAAACAAATCCGATTGCGGATTTATTAAGCCGCGTTCAGGCAACGAAACAACCATTGCCTTCAGCACTCACAGTCCGGTACTGCTTCATATATATGATGCTCAGGGACAGCATACCGGGCCAGACGCGAACGGGGATATAGAGCTTGGGATTCCCGGTAGTAATTATGAGCGAATTAGAGAGAACAGTTTTGCTTGGGTGCCCGGTGGGGATACCTACAAAGTTGTTGCTGCCGCAACTGACAGTGGCAGTTTTGATCTTAAGGCAAAACTGTATTCCGGCATTGAACTGAAAGGAGTTGATACCTATCTTTCAGTTCCACTCGCAAGTAATCAGACTATTGCTACCGCTACATTTACAGACATTCAGCATCCGCCGGCTCTGCAGCTAGACAGCGATGGGGATGGCGTCCCAGATTCTACAGTCAATCCGACCGCCGTGCTTGCTGATGCCGATGCAGCTGACATTGTTCCTCCGGTGATTGCTATCGTTTCACCAGAGACTAAGAATTATACCTACGCTGCAGTTATCCCGTTAACTATTAATACTACCGACGATCAGTCGGGGACTGCGTCGTCGCTAATTTCTTTTGATGGTACACTGATTACGAGTTCTGGAACTCTGGATCAGGCATTACTGACTGTCGGTAGCCACACGCTCAGTGTTATGACTCGTGACCGCGCCGGTAATGTGGCAGCTGCATCTGTCGGATTCCAAGTAGTTTTTGACAAGACAAGTGTTGCTGCGGATATTGACCGTCTTGTTTCGCTTGGGTCGATTCGTCCCGCAACATTGGCAGATAACCTAAAAGAGCAACTCGTCTCAATGACAGCAGAAGAATTTCTTGTTGAGCTTCGCAAGGATCATAATCTTTGTAAGATCAGTGACTTAGCATACCAAACATTAAAACAAGACGTCGGACTATTACAAAATAATATTTCAGCATTATGAAAAAATATATACCTGACTTTTTGACCGGTTTAGGATTAGGATTATTTTTCTTTGCTATCGGTCTTTTTGTCGGGTTTATTCCACTTTCGTTGTTTCCTTGGTTGTATCACCTAGCAATCGCTTTATTACTTTTTATCGGTTACTTTATTCATTTTCGTCGCGGACATGGTATTCCAATGAAAATTTCAGCAATCATTTTTTTATTAGCTTTCACTATACCTTTTTTGGTTATAGAAATTATTGCCGACGTTGCTCTGCTCACAGGTCATTTTGGGTTTTAACTACATAAGCAATTAGGGGGGGGCGGGGCGCACGACGTCGTGCGCCCCGGCAGCTACTGGAAGAGCGCGAGGACGTCGGCGCCCAGACACCACTGCTCGGCCGTTCTGTCGCGGCCGGGGGCTGCATCCTTGAGCTCGAAGATCAAGACCTCGGTTCCTACCGGGAGTTTTTTGATGCGTCCTCCCGTGAACTTTTTGAGTTCGATATTCGGGCCGACGAGAATGGGCGTCCTCAGTCCGCCGAACGGGGCGAAGATTTTTTCGCCGGTTTCGGTCTGTAGAATCACGAAGGCCTTCTTCCCAAAGACCCTCACGCGTGCCGGAATCATCCGCATTGTCTCTCCAATCTTGCCTGGAGTCTCCCTTTGAGCCCACTGGAAAGCGGGCACCGGCAAGAGAAATATTTTAGCATATTTTTTAAAAAAGTCAATCGGAAATTGTGCTATACTATTATTTATGAATCAGATTCAAGCGATCGCTGAGCAGCATCCGCTACTGGTACTCATTTTGTTGATATGGACTATTGCGTGGAAGGGGGTGGCTTTGTGGATGGCGGCGCGGCGCAAAGATCAGACCTGGTTTTTTTGGCTCCTCATAGTGAACACGCTTGGCATAGTGGAGATTGTCTACATATATATCTTCGCCAAAAAGAAGCCGGAAGTTTAGATGAGCCGCTTATTTACTTAGTTTTTGAGGCGGTATACCATAAGGGCATGGATTTTTTTAAGAGATACGGCGGTCCGATAACAGGAGTGGCTATTGTTGTTGTGGTAATTATCGTCGGCATCGTACTAACCGGCGACACGCAGGGGCCAAACCAAAAGAATGACGGCAGTGCCAACTCAAGCATTACATCGGCAAGCATGTTTCAATCAGTGCAGAGCAATACTTATATTTATGCGCTTGAGACTGTCGGCTGGACTTTTACTCCCGAAGAGGGTGGAACTCAGGTCCGCCTCAAGCTTATTGGGTTTACGCGGAATAACATACCTATTGATGTAGCGACGTATCGACTCGGCGTACATCTTGGAGAGTGTTCTGAAATGGAGATGCCGGCCGGACTCATTCTGCCGCCGCTGTCGCAGCCGCTGGGGTTCGCTCAATGCGAGCAGATCGACAGTTCCCGCCAGTTTGTCGTGACTCAGGAGGGGAGTAATATCGTTACTCGCAGTCGCGTGCTGACGCAAGACAGCGAGACGGCATTTGCTCAGATTCAGTCCATTGATGTCACGAAGATAATTCAATAGGATGACCCATTTTATTTTTGTTGTGGTCGCGACACTGGCGATGCTGCCGGGTATTCCGCTGGTGTTTACGCCACTACCGGCGACCTTGTATATGCTCCTTGTCGCCTTGGGTTTTGGTTTTGCGGACGGATTTTTACATTTGACGAGCGGTGAACTCTGGATTTTGGTAGGAATGTTTCTACTCACAATCGTCATTGATCAGTTATCCGGTATTATGGGCGCGCGATATGGAGGCGCTTCGGCAAAATCTATGCTCGCCGGAATCACTGGCATGCTTCTTGGAACATTCTTGTTGCCGCCGCTCGGCGGCATGATCGGATTATTCGCGGGAGTGGCTCTGGTTGAATATTTAAATCATAAAAATCACGTTCGTGCACTTAAGGCGGCGACCGGCAGTTTTCTCGGTATGCTCGCTGGGAAATTGATCAATGCAGGAGTTTCTCTGATCTTTGTTATCTTGTTTATTATATTTGCGCTTACCTAAACTATGCGGATATTTAAAATTATTCTAATCATTGCGGCAGTCCTGTTGCTGGTGTTTGTAATTCGCTCTACCCCTTCACTTTCAAGTCAAGTTGCGCGCGTTTCTGACGTTATCGGTTCCCTGGCGCAACAGATGACAACCGACATTCTTACTCCGGGACCACTGACCGTGAAGCTTGCTGATGTAGGAAGTCCGCTGAGTACGAATGGAATTATTAAATGGACCAATGCAAATCGGATTCGGCATAATCTGGTTCCGCTTGTTCATAATTCGGTTTTAGAAAAAAGCGCGAAGCGCAAGGCAGCAGATCTTCTTGCCAAACAGTATTTCGAGCATGTTTCGCCATCCGGAGTTGGACCCAGCCAACTTG
>JAHFLG010000015.1:0-7179 GCA_023244975.1 Candidatus Harrisonbacteria bacterium | reverse complement strand
ACTTGCTACTGCTGCAGGATATGACTACATTATGATCGGAGAGAATTTGGCGATGGGTAATTTTGACGGAGATGAAGACATTGTGACCGCATGGATGAACAGTCCCGGCCACCGCGCAAACATTTTACACGCAAAGTTTTCCGAAATTGGTGTGGCCGCAGTCAAGGGAACGTATGAGGGGCACACGGTATGGATGGCGGTGCAGGAGTTTGGTAAACCGGTTGCGGATTGTCCTCAGGTGAGCGGTGAGCTGCTCGCTACCATTACGAGTATTAAGAGTCAGCTTGACGGTCGTGAGCGGGCACTGGCCGCTGAGCGGGTGTATCTTGAGCAGCTGCGCGAAACAGAAGATACCTCATACAATAATCAAGTGCGAACGTATAACGAGGAAGTAGCCAGCTACAACGAACTATTAGGTCAGCTCAAATCTATGACAACCGAATATAACGGCCAGGTCGCAGTCTATAACAGCTGTGTAGGTTCATAGTATACTATCGGTATGGATATTCAGCGACCGGCGCCACAGACGACATTTCCAAAAGATGCTAAACGGGTGTTTCAGGGTCAGATTTTTGATGTGTATCAGTGGAAGCAGAAGTTGTTTGACGGAACTGAGGCAGTGTTTGAGGCTTTGCGTCGTCCGGATACGGTGAGTGTCATCCCTATTACTCCTGAAGGAAAGATTCTAATCGTTCATGAAGAGCAGCCGAACAAACTACCGGTTATTTGTTTTCCCGGCGGTCGAGTGGAGTCAGATGAAGATATTGAAGTGGCGGCTCGGCGCGAGCTGCGTGAGGAGACGGGCTATGAAG
The DNA here is from genome assembly GCA_023244975.1 of Candidatus Harrisonbacteria bacterium. GTDB lineage: Bacteria > Patescibacteriota > Minisyncoccia > UBA6257 > 1-14-0-10-44-23 > JAHFLF01. Next base: position 6,367 of record JAHFLG010000015.1, on the reverse strand, counting down.
CCGGAGCTATGCAGTTGTGGTTTGCAAGTCAACCCGTGAGTAAGATCGATTGGGCGTTTTTTCTCTTGATTGCAAAGCAGTGCGTGAAAAAAAATGATCAAAGGCTCGATGCCGGAGAGAGGATTACCACCGAGGAGATTAGTTTCGACAGATTTGTAACGATGTGCACCCAAGGAATATTTGGTGATGATCTTGCAGTGCGGATGTTACGAGCGACAGCAGATGCGGGCACCATGGCACAGCTGAATCAACTTTTCAAACCCTTATGATCCACTATTATAAAAATTTTATTAGACGGGATCGTAACGTTATCATTCTTGTAGTGATTTTTATTATTCTTGGTATTGCGGCGACCATGCTTGCGAACCAATGTGGATTTATTGAATGCCAATAACTATCTATGATTGAACGAGCAGACAGCGCCATCATTAATGTTATGAACAGAATAGCTCTACCCGCGGCACGGATAGCTATTTTCGTAGTATTTTTTTGGTTTGGAGCGCTCAAGGTGTTTGGGCTAAGTCCCGCGAGTCCACTGGTTGCGAGTCTGCTTGAGCGAACGCTGCCATTTATGACGTTTAATGTATTTATTGTGTGGTTCGGTATATTTGAGATGGTTATCGGCTTAACGTTTCTTTTTCCCGGACTCGAGCGTCTGGCAATCGCGTTACTTTTCCCACATATGGCGATGACGGCGATGCCGTTGTTTTTGCTACCACAGATAACCTGGAGTGGTTGGTTTGTGCCGACTCTGGAAGGCCAGTATATTATAAAAAATCTTGCGATTGTCGCCCTTGTTTTAAGCTTAGCCGCGCGGTTGCATCCGTTTAAAAAACGTGCTATTTTATAGGCTTCCAATAGGCACTCATTTTCACGGAGGGACTCGCGATGCTGTCACCTGAACTTGCTCGTCGTCTGCAATGGATCGAGCGGATCTGCATCTTCGCTCTCGGAGCACTCGTCGCTCTGGGATGGTGCGAGAGGATCTCGTACTGGTGGCTCACGCTGCCGGTCGGGGTCTACGTCGTCGCAGATGTGACGGCGTACTGCATCAGCCGTGCGCGCATGGACAGACGTCTCGGCGTCCGTTCCTAGTGCTTGCCCTTTGGAAGCATTCAAGACTCCGGCCTCGGTCGGAGTCGTCGCGTTTTTATGAAGCCTGAGAATATGGTATCGTGCGCGTATGAAGTTTAAGCTTGTTTCAGATTACAAACCTGCCGGCGACCAGCCCAAGGCCATTAGTGGCCTCCTTAAGGGTTTAGAAAAAGGTGACCGGTATCAGACACTCCTTGGCGTGACCGGCTCGGGCAAAACCTTTACAATGGCGAACATCATCGAGAAGCTGCAAAAGCCGACGCTCGTTATTGCTCCAAACAAAACTCTTGCCGCTCAGCTGTATCAGGAGTACAAATCATTTTTTCCGGACAACAAGGTTTGCTATTTTGTCAGCTACTATGACTATTATCAGCCCGAGGCGTATTTGCCGGTGACCGATACCTATATTGAAAAAGAGGCGATGATCAACGAGGAAATAGATCGGTTTCGCCACGTAGCAACGAGTTCATTGCTGACCCGGCGAGATACGATCGTGGTGGCCTCAGTGAGCTGTATTTATAATCTTGGTGTGCCGGAGAATTATTTTGATTCTATTATTTCGCTTGAACTGGATAAGTTGATTACAAGAGGAGACCTACTCAAGTGGCTGATCAAGATCGGCTTTGAGCGCAATAGCGTCGGGCAAAAGCGCGGCACCTTCCGCGTGCGCGGCGATGTCTTTGAAGTATATCCAGCATCAGAAGAAATCACCTATCAGATCACGCTGACCGACCAAAAGGTGACTCAGCTAGCGGTTGTCGACAAACTCACGCGTCATGTTAAAGAAGAGCTCAAGCAGCTCATCATTTTTCCGCCCAAGCACTTCGTCACCACCATTCCCGAGCGAGAGCGTGCCGTGAAGGATATTAAAATCGAGCTTAAGGAGCGACTCGTGTATTTGAATAAAAAAGGACTTTTGTTAGAGGCAGAGCGGCTGGAGCGGCGCACGAAATATGACATGGAGATGATTTCTACGCTTGGTTTCTGTCACGGCATCGAGAACTATTCCCGCCACCTCTCCGGCAAGCCGCCTGGCTCGCCGCCGGATTCACTACTCGCATATTTTCCCAAGGACAAACACGGTAAGCCGGATTTTTTGACTATTATCGACGAGAGTCATATTTCAGTCCCACAAATAGGCGGCATGTATGCCGGCGACCAGAGCCGCAAAAAAGTACTGGTTGAGTTTGGCTGGCGACTGCCATCGGCTATGGACAATCGGCCGTTGAATTTCAAGGAGTTTGAGCAGCGCATTGGCCAGACGATTTTTACCTCGGCCACGCCTGCAGAATTTGAAAAGAAAAATTCAGCTCAGACCGTGGAGCAGATAGTCCGCCCGACTGGACTCGTGGATCCGCCAATTGAGGTTCGTCCCGTCTATAACAAAAAAGAAAAGCACAGCCAAATAGACGATGTTATGGCTGAAGCCATGGCCACGGCCAAGAAAGGGGAATTGACCCTGATTATCACATTGACGAAAAAAATGGCCGAGGAGCTGGACGTATTTTTGAAAGAAAAAGGATTTCGTTCGCGCTTTATGCACGCGGATACTAAAACCTTTGACCGCACAGCCATTTTGGCCGACTTTCGAAAAAAGAAGTTTGATATCTTGATTGGCATCAACTTACTGCGTGAGGGCTTGGATTTGCCGGAGGTTTCGTTGGTTGCCATTCTCGATGCCGACCGCGAGGGCTTTTTGCGCGGCGAGACCGCACTCATCCAAACAATGGGCCGCGCCGCTCGTAACGTCGGCGGCCGAGTTATTTTGTATGGTGACATTATCACCGGCTCGATGAAACGAGCCATGAGTGAGTGCGAGCGCCGCCGCAAGGTCCAGATCGCCTACAACATCAAACACCATATTATCCCCGAAAGCACCAAGAGTACTGTTAAAGAGTTTAAATAATTTGTCCGCCTCGGGTGGATTGACTTTGACTCTGGATTCCAGTATATTTTCCTCATGGTTTTCGTATCTCTGTCAGCAAAAAAGTCCGGTAAGAAGTCTAAGAATCCCATTCAGAAGGCCGGTATTTAATGTTTAACTAAGTTTGTAAACAAAAACCGCCCTTCTGAGGGCGGTTTTTTTGTGCTGACGATGGAGCATCGCGTGCCCCGTCGCCAGCCCAAAAGAGTTCTTTCACAATCGTCGAGCGGGCTGGCTCGACAACACATCTCACTGGAGGCGCGTCATGAGAGTGCTTCGACTGGTCGTTCTGACCTCGCTCCGTGACGTCGCCCGTTGCGACAAGAACGGACAGATGGTTGAGACGAAAGAGGGCCCTCGCTATATGATGGGGGCTTTGGAGGCTCTCATTCGGGCGACTTCGCCCGGCGGTAACCTGCACGGGCTCATCGAAGTCGTCGGCGTGATCACCGATGACTTTCCCAAGGATCTCGACGGCTACCCGGCGGTGCCCACGACTGGCAAGCCGTGGATCCACCCCCTGGATCTTCGGGGGCCCGACGGAAGGCTCATCGCGGAGTTGACCGTCAACATTCCTTCGAGTTTTCGGTCGCTCCCCAAGAGCGACGAGAAGGGAAGGATGGTGGCCAAGGAGCGGTTCGAGCGCCAGGTGGTCGAGTTCATGCAGGGTCGGGAGGCGGACGTTCTCCTCTCTGACCACTACATGGCTCGTATCGACTGGCTCTGGAGGTGGATGCCGGGGATGGTTCTCAACATCCATCCTGCCGTCACACTCCCGGGTCACCAGTTCTCCTTCTGCGGGAAGACTCCAACGCAGGACGCGATCGACCGCGCGAACAGGGAGGACGGCGTCAGAACCGGCGCCACGCTCCACTTCGTCGACGCCGAGATCGATCACGGGAATCCGATCCTGTGGTCCCAGGCCACACCGGTGTACGCTACGGACCAGCCCCAGGAACTGCGTCATCGGAACTATCAGACGGCGAAGTTGCCCGTACTGATCGACGGGCTGAGCCATTACGCCCGCAGTCTCTACACGCGGACGTAGAAGGAGATGTGAGCAAGGCGGGGGGACGACTCGAGAGAGTCCGTCACCCCGCCCCCAAGATTTTCAATATATGTTATAAATATAACTATGGAACAACACGATATATCCGGACAGATAGAGCAGTGGCCTGCATGGAGAGAAGTTGGTATACCTGCTCATGAGGGCACTGCGGACCTGCTCGACAAGGTTCAGAGAGCGGGAATGGATCTTGAAAGCTGGGCAAAAGGAATCATGTTAGCTAATCCATGCCCAGCGCGACCTGAACCTTTGACGTTTAAAGTTGCTAGAGTTTCTGGCATTGAGTTAGGATTTCCTGCAAAGGGATTAGTGACAATTAGTGAAGTTAAAGAGGCGGGTTTGGCGCGGGGATTAAAACTGCTTGATCCTGAAAAAGTTCTTGCGCTCAGACTCGGATATCCGGATGAACCCCGGGAATGGATGCGACTGGCAGTAGAAACCTATGTTGACGAAGACGGGAGTCATCTTGATTTAGCAATGGTGAACGATGGCTCGCGCAGGGATGTCCGCACCACTTGGGCATTTCCAGGTAATCAATATCAAACTGAACACGAATGGTTTTGGGAAACAATATAAATCAATATTTTATTTCATGAATAATCTTGAGAGTATATTATCAGCGCACAAAAAAGATTTTGCTTCTATTGTTCCGCAGAAATTTTTACAGCAGGATCCTTTTATTTTTGATTTTACAAAACATAATCTTGCATTAGGCAGTATCACTGCCGCCGACATAGCACCTTTTAAGGAGTACATAGATTCTACCTTGCGCAACGCAAGGCGGATATGGGGAGTCGGAGGATATGGTGAAGATAGGGTGTTGTATCGCAGTAATTTATTTACGGCCGGAGACGAAGCCAGAACTATTCATCTAGCTGTTGATATATGGATGCCGTTGGGTACAGAAATTTATTCGCCACTAGCGGCGCGAGTACACAGTTTCCAAGATAACAATCATCTGCTCGATTATGGCGCGACGATTATTTTAGAACACGAGCTTGATGGGACAATTTTTTATACTCTGTATGGGCATTTGAGCAGGCCTTCGCTTGAACATCTTACTGAGGGCATGAGTATTACAAAGGGGCAAAAGATAGCAACGTTAGGAGATTACAATGAAAATGGCCAGTGGCCGTCGCATGTTCATTTCCAGATTATTTCCGATATGCTGGGTAAAAAAGGAGATTTTGCCGGAGTCGCCAGCACGTCGCAAAAAGAGCGTTATTTGGGTCTTTGCCCAGACCCGAACTTAATCCTAAGGATTCCAGGATTGGCAAAATAAAAGTGTTTGAAGTATAATTTCAGCCACGTACCCCCTTATACCTAAGAAGGCGGGCACTTTTCTATCTATGGCAATTAAAAAGATCGAACATAACAGCGAGCAGATTGTTATCAAGGGTGCTCGCGTGCACAATTTAAAAAATGTTGATTTAACGTTGCCGAAAAACCAGCTGATCGTGTTTTCCGGCCTCTCGGGCAGCGGCAAAAGCTCGCTGGCATTCGATACTATTTTCGCCGAAGGTCAGCGGCGCTACATTGAGTCGCTCAGTCCATACGCACGACAGTTTTTGGGTCAAATGGAGAAGCCGGATGTGGATGAGATAACCGGTCTGTCGCCAGCCATTGCTATTGATCAAAAGGCGCACTCACACAACCCGCGCTCGACCGTGGCCACCCTCACCGAAGTCTATGACTATCTGCGCGTGTTATTCGCGCGCGTCGGCAAGCCGTACTGTCCAAACTGCGACCGTGAGATCAAGAAGATGGCTCCAGAGGAGATGGTTGATGCCATGATTTCAAAAGCGCAGAGCACGAAAAGCGAGGTGATAACCATTTTGGCTTCAATCGTGCGTGGCAGAAAAGGCGAGTATCTTCAGCTGCTTCAGGATCTGTTCCGCGATGGTTTTAGTGAGGTGCGTATCGACAACAAGTTTGTGTCGCTCCGTGACCGTGTAGAGCTCAAGCGCTATGGCATGCACACGATTGATCTCGTAGTAGATAAGGTCATGCCGACTGACCGTACGCGACTGTTTGAAGCGGTTGAGACGGCGCTGACGCGCGGCAAGGGACTTATCTCAGCGCGTTTCGGTGATGAAGAAATCATGTATTCGGCGCAGTGGAGCTGTCCGCACGATGGCTTTGCGTTTCCGGAAATTGAGCCGCGGCTGTTTTCTTTTAACAGTCCGTATGGCGCCTGCGAAGAGTGTCATGGTATTGGCCATGATTATTTTGATATTAATAAACTCTGCACGGCGTGCAAAGGTGCACGGCTGCGTAAAGAA
>JAHFLG010000055.1 GCA_023244975.1 Candidatus Harrisonbacteria bacterium | reverse complement strand
GGGAGCGGGGTACGAGAATCGAACTCGCGCCTCAACCTTGGCAAGGTTGTGTACTACCACTATACGAACCCCGCTGATGGAAATATATTATAGGGTTTTACTCAATAAATCAATCCATACAAGAAGTTTTTGCTTTAGCTGTCTGCTTCCGAGGTAGATCATGCAGACGCCATTTAATAGTCTTCTTGTTGGATGCCTGCCCTTAATAACTTGAGTTTTATGGAATTGAGAATGTGGAATACCGACAATCTTCGCCCAATATGTTTTGCATGCAACCGGATCAATATCAGGATAGATTATTAGGCTTATCCGTAATTTTGATCGAGGGATGCCTATCGCTTCAGTAGCGAACTTGGTAAAAAGAGCGACCATGCGGGGATCGGTATTCGCAAATTTAACTGGATTTTTCACCTGATTGTCTCCTTCCGCCCAATACATTGTGAGCCCAGTAATAAAGAGGGGATTTTTGATTAGCTTTGGAAATTCTTTTCGGGCTTCCTCTCGTGCTTCTTCACGGAATTTCTCCCACTTTAATTTGTTTGCCTGAGCGAACTTCTTAATTCTTTCGGCGACCCTAGGATTTATAGGATTAATTTGCCGAGAGAGTAGGAGCTTTGTTTGAATTGAGGTTGGATTATTTTTAAACCAGACAGACAACGTACTCTTGGCGATTTTTAACTCCTCGCGTATTTGACCGTAGCTTTTGCCTGAAAGTCTTAGCTTTAGCGCAATATCTTTATCCGTACGCATATGATTATACTATATGAGTATATCATATGAGTTCAATCATTAGAAGCTACTAATCAGGAAGCTGCCGGCCATGAAGAAAATGATCAGCACGACCAGGATGATTGTCAGGATTTTTTTTGCTTTTGCGTTCATTGGATAAGTATATCAAAAAAACAAAAAATCCGCCCTCACAGCGGATTTTTTGATAGGGAGCTATTTAACGGCGTCTTTGAGCAGCTTGCCTGCTTTGAACTTCGGAACCGTGGTCGCCGCGATCTGGATCTTCGCGCCGGTCTTCGGGTTGACGCCCATGCGGGCTGCCCGCTTAACGGCCTTAAAAGTTCCAAATCCGGTTATTCCTACCTCTTCGCCGCGCTTCAAGCTCTTGGTGATGGTTTCAAAAAACCACTCCACGATCTCAGCCGCCTGCTTCTTGGTCGGAAGGTTCGCGCCTTTTTGCAAGGCATCAACCAAATCGTCTTTCTTCATAGTGTATTTGTTAATTATTTTTTTCGACGCTTTTTTATATTGAGAAAGTATAGCACATTCACTAACGAGCGTATTCCACAGCCCGAACTTCGCGGATGACGTTGACTTTGATCTCGCCCGGATACTTGAGTTCGGTCTGAATCTTGTTGGCGATATCTTTGGCCATTTGCAGAGCGCGGAAGTCATCAATTTTTTCCGGGACAACGAACACGCGTACCTCGCGGCCTGCAGAAAGGGCATAAGCCTGGCGCACACCTTCAAATTTACCGGTGAGCTCTTCCAGATCTTTGAGTCGTTTGATGTACTGTTCAACTGAATCGCGGCGAGCACCCGGTCGGGCGGCTGAGAGGATGTCGGCAGTGGTGACGATATAGGCTTCAGGACTGGTGAACGGATAGTCCTCATGGTGGCTCTCCATGGCGGTGATGACCGCCGGCTCAACGCCGTACTTGGCGAGAATTTTGCGGCCGAGTTCAACGTGTGTACCCTCAACCTCATGGCTGATGGCCTTGCCGATGTCGTGGACGAGAGCTCCTTTTTTGGCGATATCAACGTTGCAGCCGAGCTCTGCCGCCATCATGCCGGCGATGTGGCCCATCTCAATTGAGTGGATAAGGACGTTCTGGCCGTAGCTGGTACGGAAGTGCAGGCGGCCGAGGAGCTGTAGGATTTCTTTTGAAAAACCGGTAACTCCGACTTCAATGGTGGCCTGTTCGCCGATGTCCTGCATGCGTTTGATGAGCTCCTGTTTGCAGCCTTCAACGGTTTCCTCGATTTTGGCTGGCTGAATACGGCCATCTTTGAGCAGCTTGTCGAGGGTCATACGGGCGATTTCGCGGCGCAGGGGATCGAATGAAGATAAGATAATACTTTCCGGAGCCTCATCGATGATGATTTCCACGCCAGTGGCACGCTCAAGGGCTTTGATGTTGCGTCCTTCACGGCCGATGATTTTTCCTTTCATCTCTTCGTTGGGCAGGTGGAAGACCGAGGTTGTGACATCGGCAACATGGCTACGCGCATAGCGCATCAGCGCAGTGGTAACTATTTCCGATGCTTTTTTCTCTACTTCATCGCGACGATCTTTTTCGAGCTTCTGGATACTGACAACCAAGTCCGAGCGATAACGATCCTCGGTTTCTTTGAATATCCGAGCTTTGGCATCCTCAGCCTTCATGCCGGCAACTTTTTCTAGTTCTCCTATGGCCTTGCTCTTAGCCTCAACTGCTTCGTTTTTTAGGCCGTCAACCTTACGGAGCTCGTCATTAAGTTTACTCTCACGATTGGTTAGGTTGACCATCTGGCCTTCCATTGTTTCCTCGCGCTTCAAGAGTCGCTCTTCAATCTTATCGAGCTTCTCTTTGCGTTCGCGTTCGATTTTTTGACCTTCCTCAACTAACGAGAGAGATTTTTTTTGCGCGACAGCAACAAGCTCGTCCGACTGTTTTTTTGCGTCGTCGAGTTGTTGTTTGACCTTCGCTTCTACTGACTCTGCTTGTTTACCTCCGAGAATCTGACGGACAACGTAACCGAGTGCCAAACCAATAGCCAAAGACACCCAGAGAAATGGGTCTGAGATATTCATATGAACGATTAGGGGTATTAATTAAGTGCATTAAATATATTGTACAAAATAAGCTATAATTAATCAATGGCAAAAAAGATGGTAGCGCTTATTATTCTGGACGGGTGGGGGATAGGCAAGGAAGATGCTTCTAATCCAATCGCTCAGGTTAAGCCAGCAATGATTGAGTACATAAAATCGCACTACCTCTCCGGGGCGCTACAAGCCTCGGGTATTGCGGTTGGTCTTCCGTGGAATGAAGTCGGTAATTCTGAGGTCGGCCACCTAACCATCGGCGCCGGTAAGGTTATTTATCAGCACTATCCGCGGATTACTCTTGCGATCCAGAACGGTGAATTTTTTAAAAATCAGGTATTTCTTGACGCTTTTACCCACGCGAAGCAGTACAGCTCCAGCGTGAATATCGCCGGCCTGCTGACTGAGGGAAGCGTGCATGCGGCCTTTGAACATCTTGAGGCTTTGATCCACTACGCCAAGGCTGTGGGTGTTACTAAACTCAATCTGCATCTGTTTGCCGACGGTAAAGATAGCCGGCCGCGCAGTGCTTTAATTTTACTTGAACGACTCCGCCGCGTTATTGAAACCGAGGGCATCGGCACTCTGGCGAGTTTTTCAGGCCGACATTTTGCGCTTGATCGTGACGGCCATTTCGACCGAACGAAACTGGCCTATGACGTGATGACCGGACTGGAGACACCCGGGAGCGGCACAGTTGAAGATGTGATTCGCGCGGCTTACGAACAGAACGTCAATGACGAGTTCATTAAACCGGTCTCGCTGGTTGCTGGGCACGGTATCACCGACAACGACTCCCTTATTTTTATTGATTTTCGCGAAGACAGTATTCGCCAGATCGTACAATCATTCATTACTCCGGATTTTAACCAGTTTGTTGTTAAGCCGATCAAAAATTTGTTTGTCGCTACCATGACCGAGTACTCAAAATCATTTAAGGTGCCCGTGGCGTTTCCGAGCGAAGTTGTCACGCATCCTCTTGGCAAGGTACTGTCCGACGCCGGTAAAACCCAATTGCTTCTTGCTGAAACCGAAAAGTACGCGCACGTGACATATTTTTTCAACGGTTTTCGCGATGATGGGTTTCCGCTACAGACAAAGTTTTTGGTGCCTTCACGAAATGTGGATCGTCACGATGAAGCGCCGGAGATGAAGGCCGCCGAAATTGCCGATCGGGTTATTGAGGCGATTACGGGCGAGCAGTTCGATTTTATGGCTGTGAACTTTGCTAACGCCGACATGGTGGCGCACACGGGTAATTTTGAAGCAGCAATAAAAGCCATCAATACGGTTGACGAGCAACTTGGGAGAATAGTTAAGCTTTGTGAAAGTACCGGTACATATCTGGTCATTACCTCTGATCATGGTAACGCTGAGGTGATGCTCGATATTATGACCGGCATGCCGGAGACGAGCCACGATCCGTCGCCGGTGCCGGTCTACATTATCGGTCCTGAATTTAAGCGTACTAAGACGCCTGATCAGGTTAAGCACACCGAAGCTGAAGTCGCCGGCATCTTGTCTGATGTAGCGCCAACAATCCTTGAACTATTTGGTATTCCCAAACCTCCGCAGATGAATGGCCAGAGTTTGCTGGGACTGCTGGAATAGGCGAGGATAGTGGCCTTGGGGATAACTTTAGCCCTGGATTTGCTATACTATATGGATAAGAAAGGTGTGCTGTGAGGGCGCGCCTTTTTTTGTTATACTGAGCCTATGGACCCCATTTATTTTTTGATTATTTTGATCGTGATTGCCGGAGGATTTTTTCTTTTATATAGAGCCTTAAAACCCAAAGAAGTGAAGGAAGATAGCCAGGGGATGGTGCTTATCCAGCAGCAGCTGATGGAGGTTCAGAAGCGGATGGACGCCCAACTCGGCGAGAGCCGTAAGGAGATGACCCATGGCGTCGAGCAGATGCTGAAGTCGCTTATTGATGTCACTCGCGAGCAGACCAAGACCAATGAGCAGACTCGGCAATTTGTCAGTATTGCCGAGCAGCTGGGCAGCTTAGAGAAGACACTCAGGCATCAGAAGCAGCGCGGTAATTTGGGCGAGGCTTCACTGGAACTCATTTTAACTAATATTCTCCCACCGGGTTCGTATAAGATGCAGTATCCGTTCAAAAACGGCGAGGTGGTGGACGCCGCGATTATTACCAAAGACGGTATTATTCCGGTTGATGCCAAGTTTTCTTTGGACAACTACAACCGCGTGACCAATGCGATCGATGACAAGCAGCGCGAGGAGTTAGAAAAAGATTTTAAAAATGATTTGAAAAAGAGGATCGATGAAACCAGCAAGTACATCCGCTCGGAAGAGGGAACGCTGCCATTCGCGTTTATGTTTATCCCAGCCGAAGGGATTTATTATGATCTTTTGGTTAATGAAGTTGGCGCGGTAAAAGTAAATACTCGAAACCTGATTGACTATGCCTACAATGAAAAGAAGGTGATCATTGTTTCGCCGACAACCTTTGCCGCCTATCTCCAGTCAGTGCTTTACGGTCTTAAAGCATTTAAAATTGAACAGGCAACTCAGGACATCGTGAAGCGTATCGGCGAGCTGCAAAAACACTGGAAGGCGCACGAAGATTTTATGTTGAAGCTTGGAAATGCAATGAATACAACTGTTAATCATTACAACGCCGCGTACAAAGAACTGGGTAAGGTTGATAAAGATGTCATGCGCATCACCGGCGAAGGTGTGGGGTTTGAAGTCCAGCAGCTCTCAAAGCCTAATACCGACGAGTAGCATGGATGTTCTCGCGCGGCGACAGCAACAAGTTCTCTGCGATCTCAAGTGGCAGAAGTTTATTCGTCGCACCTGGGTCTTCCGGCACATCCCATTTGTCACGGCCGCGTTTGGCGCCGGCTCGCTGGCACTCGGTAATGTAAACGAGAACTCTGATTTTGATGTCCTCATCTGCGCTCGTGCCGGCCGAATTTTCACCGCGCGATTTTTTAGCGCCATTATCTTCGGCTTCCTTGGTCTGCGCCGCAGCCGGCTTGATCATCGCGTCAGCGCTAAAGATAAGGTCTGCCTCAATCACTTTGTTACGCCGGCGAGCTATCGTCTCCGTCTTACGCCAAACGCCTATTGGAAATTGCTCTATCAGCGCCTAGTACCGGTGTATGGCGCAGCCGATGAAGTTCAGAAGTTTTTTGATGCCAATCGTGACTGGGCCGGCGAGCGAGAGCGAGTTGTTGATCAGCGACATCTCTGGAAAACTGGTTCAGGTATTAAACGACTACAGGAGCAAATGCTTGGCGGCGGGT
>JAHFLG010000011.1 GCA_023244975.1 Candidatus Harrisonbacteria bacterium | reverse complement strand
TGTCGGTGCACTGCGCGGACAAAATAACGGCGACCAAAAGCTCCCAGTTGTTGCGATAGCTCAACACCATGCCGGCGTCCGGCAGCAACTTCTTCAGTGTTTTTAAAATAACAGCGACCTTCTTTTTACGCAGCTCAAGCTGTTTCATTCTTTTCTAAAAATGCACGCAGGCCGTCAAGCGCAAGCCGTCGCGGACTTATCTGATTCTTCTCCTCTTTTTGCATTTCACCATAAGCTCGCTCATGTCCCTCTGGTTGAAAGATCACATCCCAACCGAACTTACTGTCGCCACGGGGCGCAACGATCGTCCCAGCCACCGAACCTTCAAAAAAATGAATACTATCGGGCGAGCTGGCATACCCGATAGTAACGGCTGCGCGCGCCTTCTGGTTGTCAGCCCTAATTGCTATTTCAGAGAGGCCGTCAGATCCGACGGTTTCCAAAAACCACTTGATCAGCGGACCGGGCAACCCTTTCAGGCATTCAAGCGACAGCGAAGTGTCCTCAACGATAAAATGGCCAGCGTGGTGCTTAAGTGCCTCCTGCAGCTTGGCCTTAATGATCTCACGCGAATCCAAACTCTGGATCTCGGGCAGGTTGATATCAAGCTGTTCGAGTTCGCCTAAAATCGCCTTCGCCTCGGCGAACTTATTGGCATTGCCGGTTATGAACGTAAGCATGGGGACTATTCGCAGGTGCAAAAAACCTCGGCCTCGCCGCACTTTTCGCACTTGGGCATGACATGCCGGTCGGATTCGGGCTCGCCGTGGCGATGTTCGGGAACATGGTGCGCCGACTCGTCGCCGCAGATCGCACATTTATAGCCTGCTGTCGCGCCGCTGCACTTGGCACATTTTGGTTCGATGTTCATAGATGTCTATCGTGGTTTCCACGACCTTTCGGTAATTAATTGGTATTAGTATAAATCGACTACAACAATTGGGCAATTTTTAGAGCGTCGATAAGCCGGGGCGAGATATTGGTCGGCAACTGTCGCGGATCGAACCACCTTACCTCAACTATCTCCACACTATCAGCCACGCTTGGCTCACCTGACGTCGTAGCCGTAAAAATAGTATTGCGATTCTTGGCGGGATGCATAAACTCGCCACACAAAAGGATATTTTCGAGTGTCAGCCCGACTTCTTCTTGAACTTCACGCCGTGCCGCGTCCTCTAGTAATTCGTCCTGATCAACTCCCCCGCCCGGCAATGTCCAGAAGTTCGGACCGAACGACTGGCGTACCAAAAGAATCTTGCCGTCTCTGACGATAACCACCTTCACGGCACTGCGTACACTGGAGGAAAGCGACCAGTACCGTCGTTTGATCGGAAAAATGATCCAGCGCAATAAAAAGCGTTTAAACGATTGCATCGTCTCCTTACAATACGGCCCTACTGCAATATGTTCAAGCCGGTCTCCGGATCGCTAGCACGCGTCAACGGCACATCAAATGCCCGCAATAGCACTTCGCAAGTGCCGGAGATGAGCAGCTTTTTCACATGACCTGAGTAAGTTTTGAGGTCCGGGCTCGAAAGGCTGCCGTGGGCATGTATGATAAGCTCGCTTTTTTTCATGGCAAGGTTGCCGGTGAGCGAGGCGATCTCGAGCCGCTCCAGTAATACGGTATCTTCATACTCGCGTGTCTCCAGATTATAGAACGATAAGGTGACTTCACCCGCGGCACCAATGGCCCAAAACCAGCCGCCGCCGATCTTCTCTTTTTCGCAAAAGAGGCGCAGCTGCTCGATCAGCTCTTCACCCGGGTCGATCCGCAGAACATAGTTATTGGCATCGGTTTTAATGGCTTTCATGACCGTATTATACCGGATAAACAAAAACGCCGCCCTCACGGCGGCATCTTTGTTTTTAACTATCTGCTTTTACCGGCGGGCCTTTCGCTTCTTTGCCCCGCCTTTTTTGGCTGCTTTTTTCGCCGCCGGCTTGGTGACCTGCTTGCTGATGCTCTTCCAATGACCGCGCAGTTCGCGGGCCATGGCGGCCAGCTCCGCCTTGTCAACGCTTTTGATGGCCTTGTAGCGCGAGGTAACTGAG
>JAHFLG010000054.1 GCA_023244975.1 Candidatus Harrisonbacteria bacterium | reverse complement strand
AGATTATACTGTATACAGTAAAGCTATGTCAATTCCGGAGATTTCTGAGTGGCTCAAAACCCATAAGCGCGAGGTGGTGCTCTTTATCTTATTTTTCCTAGTGAGCTCGATTAGTTTTGCCTTAGGCTACTTAGCTGCCAGCGACCTCAAGCGCGTGCCGATTATTATTGAAAAGGCTAGCGACGCGACCGCTTCAGCTAGTGATCAGGTTCAGGTTGCGCAGAAGCCAAAAATTCCAGCGAAAGCAAAATCAGCTGCTGTTGCGCCACAACCCACTGCTGCACCCGAGCTGCAGGTTGTAGCGACTGTCATTCATTCAGACCCAATTCCGCAACCTACAGTTGCAGCTACTCCGACAGTGGCAGCAGTAAGTATTACTGAAGTCATGGCTGGTAGCTCGGCGAGTGGTGATGAGGAGTTTATTGAGCTCTACAACTCAAATTCAGTTGCTGTTGATCTGACCGGGTATTCGATAAAAAAGCGCAGTTCGAGCGGTTCAGAAACCTCGCTCGTCTCAGCTTCACGATTTAATAACAAATATATTCCTGGCGGAAAACATTTTTTGATTGTCCATGATGGCGCAACCTTGGCTCCATATGCCGATGTTCTCTGGCCGGGCTCGTACAGTCTCGCCTATACTAATAACGCCGTGGTTTTGTATGATGCAAACGATGCAAAAGTTTCCGAAGTCACCTGGATAAAACTGAGCCCTAGCCAGAGCACCACCGGCACGCCAACGCCCGAGAATTCTGCACAATAAGAGCTTGTTTTTGGGTTAAAAATTTGCTATAATTTAACCAGTCCACAGGTGACATTTTTTATTTTATATGGCTAAAAAAGAAGACGAAAAGACACCGAAAGTAGCGAGTTACGGAGCAAAAGATATCATGGTGCTGGAGGGGCTCGAGCCCGTCCGCAAGCGCCCCGGTATGTATATTGGTACGACCGACACCGCCGGTTTGCACCACCTGATTAAAGAAGTTGTCGACAACTCAATTGACGAGGCTATGGCCGGACATGCCAAGCATATTGTCGTGGAAATTCTGGCGGACAATAAAGTTTCTATTAGCGACGACGGTCGCGGCATTCCGGTTGAGATCCACAAGCAGACAAAAAAGAGCACGCTCGAAACGGTGCTGACAGTTCTTCACGCCGGAGGAAAATTCGGCGGCGAGGCTTACAAAGTTTCTGGCGGTCTGCACGGCGTCGGTGTCTCCGTCGTCAATGCGCTTTCAAGTTATCTGCGCGCCGAGGTTCATATCGACGGTGGCATATTTGAGCAGGAGTATAAGCAGGGTAAGCCGCAGGGTAAGGTGAAAAAGATTGGTTCGAGTAAGCGCACTGGCACAACTATTACCTTTGAGCCGGATCCGGTTATTTTTACCCAAAAGATCCAGTTTGACCGCAAATATATTACCGAGTTTTTGCGTCGCCAGGCCTTTTTAACTAAAGGTATTCGCATTGAGCTGATTGACCACCGCGAGACTCCGGCTTACTACCACGGCTTCTATTTTGATGGTGGCCTGCTTTCATTTATTAAGTATTTGAACGACACCGACAAGAAATTGCAAGAGGAGCCGTTCTATGTTGAAAAAATCGTTGAAGGCGTGGCAGTTGAGGCGGCCTTCATTTATAACAATGAGATTGAGACTCAGGAGCTGAGCTTTGCTAACAATATTTATACGCCGGACGGCGGCATGCACCTGACCGGTTTCCGCACGGCGCTGACTCGTACACTCAATGATTTTGCCCGAGCCAATAGCTATATTAAAGATAAGGATGAAAATTTGACTGGCGAAGATATGCGCGAGGGCTTAGTGGCTGTTGTTTCAGTAAAGCTGCGCGATCCCCAGTTTGAAGGTCAGACTAAAAATCGGCTTGGCTCACCGGAGGCTCGCACTGCCGTTGAAGCGGTTACGGCCGAGGCGCTCAAAAACTTTATGGAGCGCAACTCGCGCGATGCCGGCAAGATTGTTGAAAAATGTATGCTCGCCGCCAAAGCTCGCAAAGCTGCCAAGGCTGCGCGCGAAACCGTGTTGCGCAAAGGCGTGCTCGACGGACTGACGCTTCCCGGAAAACTGGCCGACTGCTCTAGTCGTGACCCAGCCGAGTGCGAACTCTTTCTTGTGGAGGGAGATTCCGCCGGAGGCTCGAGTAAGCAGGGCCGCGATCGGCGCACTCAGGCCATCTTGCCGGTGAAAGGAAAGATTTTAAATGTGGAAAAAAGCCGTATCGACAAGATGCTGCTCAACAAAGAAATTAAATCCATGGTTATTGCCTTGGGTACTGCCATTGCCGAGAGCTTTGACCTGACCAAGCTGCGTTATCACAAAATTATTATTATGGCCGACGCCGACGTAGACGGCAGCCATATCCGTACGTTGTTTTTGACTTTGTTCTATCGTTACTTCCCGGAGCTCATTAAAAATGGTCACATCTACGCCGCGGTTCCGCCGCTGTACATGATCAGTAAAGGCAAAGAAGTTCGCTACGCCTACCGCGAACAGGAAAAAGAAAAAGTTATCAAAGAGCTCCAGGCGTTGAAACTCGCGGCGGCTGGCAAACGCTCAGCGCAGGAGGGTTCCAGAAGCGCTTCGCAATTACCAGCCGCCGCTGATACGGATGCTGGCTCCGAGTCGGCCATCGAGGGTGACAATATCAAAGGTATCAAGATTCAGCGCTTTAAAGGTTTGGGTGAAATGAATGCCGACCAGCTCGGCGATACCACCATGAACCCGGCCAACCGCAAGCTCAAACAAATCGTTGTGGCCGATGCAAAAGAGGCCGACAAGATGTTCGACATCCTAATGGGCTCTGAGGTTCCGCCGCGCGCTAAGTTCATCCAAAGCCACGCTCTTTCGGTAAAGAATTTGGATATATAATCTAGTATGACTGATCCACGAATGCCGCTGCCGGGTCAGGAAATTGAATCATCGATAATTCCTCGCGAGGAAGAAGTTAGTATTCCCGAAAAATCCCATTATCATCTCACGGCAACTATACCAGTTCCAGATACTATTACGCCGACAAGTGTTTTTTCGGTAACGGCACGAGGCAGAATTGCCAGTATAGATACCTACGCCAGCTCTGCCTATCGTTTGTATAGTTACGCCCTCAAAGCTGATAAAACTGGCTTTGAAGGGAAGGAAGTTGCCAAGGGGCAGTACGGAAAAGATACCTTTGAGTTACTTGAGGATGGTAGTATGCTTTCGGCTAGCGGTACCCCGAGGGGTCAGGAGATAAACCGCTTTGTACCCCAGCCCGATGGTTCATTTAAAACTCAGTTCATTGGCCTATATGAAACGCCTCCCCCAAGGACAACTTCTATACCAGACCGGCCACTATTTGTCCGTAGATACGGCGAGGGAATCATTGTGGTTGCTGGCCGCGAAGGATTAAATTTTTTCTCTCAGCGTGCGGATGGTACTTTTGAACGGTCGATTCACAGTATGCGCGATTTGACTGCACGTGAGTTTCGAAATATCGACAAGATCGATATTCTGTCAGATGGACGATTTGTGATCAATGAGCATTTTAAAATATCAGTACTGGATATTAGGCCAGATGGGAAAACCGTGACGTATGCCGTAGAAACTTTTAACAATCAAGGCGTCCGTAAATTTGTGCCGACTCCCGACGGGTCATTTTATGTCGTCAATGGAACAGGGGAGGTTAATAAGTATGTGCCGAAAGGAGACGGCCATTTCTCAAAAGTCAAAGTTAAGGTTCTTGCCGAAGACCTCCAGTTACTTGGCGGAGATAAAGTTTTTTTAAGAATGAGAATTGGCGGTACTTTGCAAGGAGGGGTCTTTACTATCCATGAAGACGGTTCAGTCATCCCAGATTCTGATACTCAGTTTGAGTCAAAAAATGGCACGGTTTCATCGAATGGAAGAATTATAAATGTTGCAAAACCCGGAAAACTACAGATAATTGATGGTGATTTTGACAAATAAGCTCGGTTCGTCTATTATTCTCCTATTATGGTTGCACGGATACAGGCATATTTCGCGGGTGCGCGGAGTGAATTTAAGGCCATCAAATGGCCTACGTTTATTGAAACGCGCCAGTTGACCCTCATTGTTATCGGACTTTCGCTTGCTTTGGCAGTATTTTTGGGTATCTTTGACTATATCTTTACGTATCTTTTAGGTCAGGTACTAGTTTAATAACACTATGGAAGCAACGAAGCAGGTAAAAAAAGATACCCCGAAGGAGCGTCACTGGTACGCGGTGCACACCTACTCCGGCTATGAAGATGCCGTGAGCCGCTACCTGAAACAGCGCGTTGACTCGTTGGAAATGGGCGACAAGATTTTTGCCGTCATCGTGCCGAAAGAAAAAAAGATTAAGATCAAAAACGGTAAGCGTCAGGAGGTTGAGGAAAAGATCTATCCCGGCTACGTACTCGTTGATATGATTCTCACCGACGACAGCTGGTACGTGGTGCGCAATACCCCGCGGGTGACCGGCTTTGTTGGAAGCGACACGACCACGCCGCTACCGCTTTCGCAGAAAGAAGTCGATGACCTCATGCAAAAGATGGGAGGCGCCGACAAAAAGTTCGCAGTGGACTTAAAGGTAGGAGATATGGTAAAAATTACGGACGGTCCGTTTAAGGATTATGAGGCCAAGGTAGCCCAGGTAGATGAGAAAAATGGCACTATCAAGGTCACTATCGCAATCTTCGGCCGTGATACCGCAGTCGAGTTGGATTCATTACAAGTTCAAAAATTATAATATGGCTAAACCAGTCAAAGCAACAATCAAGATTCAAATCGAAGCAGGCAAGGCAAACCCGGCGCCTCCTATTGGAACCGCGCTCGGTCCGCAGGGTATTAACATTATGGATTTCTGCAAGCAGTTTAACGCCGCAACCAAGGACATGACCGGCGACGTTATCCCCGCCGTTATTACGATCTACGAAGACCGCAGCTTTACGTTTATCATGAAGACCCCGCCGGCTTCAGCCTTGCTCAAAAAGGCCGCTGGTATTGAAAAGGGAAGTGGCAACCCGCTGACCACCAAAGTTGGTAAGGTTACCAAGGCTGACGTCCGCAAAATCGCCCAGCAGAAGATGGTGGACTTAAACACGACTGACGAAGAGGCGGCCATGCGCATCATCATGGGCACTGCCAAGAACATGGGGATTGAGGTCAAAGAATAATTTCCATTAGTTTTATCTTGGGTGGTATACTAACCAGATGAAACAAGGGATTTTTATTGTTATTGAAGGTACGGATGGAAGTGGCAAGGCGACTCAGGCGCAGCTACTGGCTGCGCGCCTTAAGAAGGCCGGGCGCAGGCTCGAACAATTTGATTTTCCGCAATATTTTAAGAGCTCTTCGGATTTTGTAAAAGCCTATCTCCAGGGCCGCTTTGGCAGCATCAAAGAGGTGAGTCCGCGCAAGGCCTCGCTATTGTACGCTCTGGATCGTTTTGAAGCCGCCGGAGATATTAAAAAAGCACTCAGTCAGGGCAAGGTTGTGTTAGCCAACCGCTATGTCGGCTCAAACATGGGTCATCAGGGCGCGAAAATTGCCAGCGGCGACGAACGACTCAAGTATTTTATGTGGGACATGGAGCTCGAGTACAACATTTTAGAAATTCCTAAACCGAACATCAATATTATTCTGCGCGTGCCGGCCAAGGTGGCGCAGCAGCTCGTTGACCAGAAACAAGGCAAGGAGCGGTTTTATACCAAGGGTAAAAAGCGCGACCTGCACGAGTCCAGCTTGAGTCATCTTAAAAAAGCCGAAGAGACCTATACCGAAATGGCTCGTTACTTTCCAAAGCAGTTTATACTCATCGATTGCGCGCCAAAAGGGAAGTTGCTGCCGGTTGAGGAGATATCCGAAAAGATTTGGAAGATAGTTCAAAAGAAGTTGTAGAATCCGAGGTTTGTGCCGAAGGGGCACTTCGCGGAGCGCGGCGGCGCGAGCGAGAAGAAGGTTTTCAGTAAGAAAACCATTCTGGTGCCATC
Organism: Candidatus Harrisonbacteria bacterium; assembly: GCA_023244975.1. Taxonomy (GTDB): domain Bacteria; phylum Patescibacteriota; class Minisyncoccia; order UBA6257; family 1-14-0-10-44-23; genus JAHFLF01. The sequence goes on along the minus strand of JAHFLG010000054.1, from coordinate 337 downwards.
TCGGCATGAACCTCGGATTCTTGTATACTGTAATTATCCTCATATGCCAACGTATATTCCCGTGATGGGACTTGAGATACATGCGGAGCTAAAGACTAAGACTAAGATGTTCTGCGGGTGTTTAAATGACCCAGACGAAAAAGTTCCTAACAAGAACGTGTGTCCAATTTGCATGGGTCATCCGGGAACGTTGCCGGTGGCAAATCAGGCCGCGATTGAATCGATGGTAAAAATAGGTATGGCCCTCGGCGCGGAGATTCCGATGATTTCTATTTTCGATCGCAAACATTATTTTTATCCCGATCTCCCAAAGGGGTATCAAATTTCACAAGAAAAG
>JAHFLG010000014.1 GCA_023244975.1 Candidatus Harrisonbacteria bacterium | reverse complement strand
TCCAATGCAATTGTATTGAATGAGTATACGTCAACGATGATCCCTCGAAACCAACAAGTTATGTTAGTATAGCATAATGTTCGAGGAAAACGTTTCCTTATCAAAATACAGCAACTACAAGATAGGCGGGCCGGCTAGGTATTTTTTGCTTGCTGACAATGCTAGCCAGATCACTGATGCTATTGCCGTTGCTAAAAAGGAAAAGCTCCCGGTGTTTATCCTCGGCGGCGGCACAAATATTTTGTTTAGTGACAAAGGATTTAATGGCTTGGTTATTAAGCCAAATTTAAAAGCAATTAAGCAGCAGGGGAATATGGTGCATGTCGGAGCGGGCGCCAGCGTCGCCGAGCTCCTTGAGTTTACTGTTGAGAAAAAGCTTTCAGGTTTTGAATGGGCCGGCGGTCTGCCCGGAACCGTTGGCGGTGCTATCTACGGCAACGCCGGAGCCTTTGGCGGCGAGACCAAGGATCGGCTTGTTGATGTCATGTCTTTAGTCACATCAAACGAAAGGCCAGAGATCAAGTTGCGTGCCAACAAAGATGCTCAGTTTTCATATCGCAGCAGCATTTTTAAAGAGAATAACGCAGCCGGAAAACAAGAGGTTATTTTGTCGGCGCTGTTTAAGCTCGAGCCGGGGAATCAGGAAAAAATTAAGGCCGCCATCGAAGAAAAAAAACAGTACCGCATCAACCGTCAGCCCCTGGAGTATCCGAATATCGGTAGCATCTTTAAAAATGTTGACGTCAAAAAACTTTCAAAAGAAGTCACCAAGCGGTTTAAGGAAAAAATAAAGCTTGATCCATTTCCGGTGCTGCCGACAGCCGTTTTAAATGACGCGGCCGGACTTAAGAATACCCGTTGTGGCGATGCTATGGTGAGCCCTAAGCACCCGAACTTTATCGTCAACATGGGTCATGCGACCGAAGCTGACGTGAAAGCGGTGATGGCGATTGTGTGTAGTAAGATTAGGAGCGAGTTTGGCGTTATATTAGAGCAGGAGGTTATATTTGTGTGAGCGCCTCGCGTGTCGCTCTAGTTGCTGGTACACTATGTATATGAATATCACTATCAAAACAAAAAATTTGGATCTGACACCGGCGATTAAGGAATATATTGAGGAGAAGATCGGGTCGCTCAATAAGCTGCTCCAGCCGTTTGAAGCAGAGGGGCATATTCTTGCTGAAGTTGAAATTGCGCGGACTTCAAACCATCACCACAAAGGTGATGTGTTTTATGCGGAGGTGAATGTGAAGCTGCCAAATAAAATGCTGCGCGTTTCTATCGATGATTCTGATGTGCGGGTAGCCATCGATCGCGCGCGCGACGTACTCGGCCGCGATATTTCAAAGTATAAGGAAAAAGGAGGCATGACCGGCAAGGCCATGCGCCACATGGCACGTTTAGGGAAGGGCGCCATCGGTGCCGCCAGCAAGCTGATGTGGTGGAGGGATAAGTAGGTTTTTCTCGGCTTTATTAATAGCTGATTCTCTGCTATTCTAGGCAGATTCAACCAATATATGGGAATATTTAGTATTTTTGGGAAGTCAAAAGTTGAGGGCAATTTTAAGAATGTTGTTGCCGAGGTTAATGCGCTGGAGCCGGAAATAAAGTCGCTGTCTGATGACGATCTGCGCGCTGAGAGCAAGAAGCTCCAGTTTTTAGTTGCAGAGGCGCCGGAAGAAGCTAAGGCTGCGAAGCTTGATGAGCTGCTGTCGCGGGCGTTTGCTTTGGTGCGTGAGGCTGCGCAACGAACTCTTGGTCAGCGGCATTTTGACGTGCAGCTGATGGGAGGCTACGCGCTGCATCAGGGCAACATTGCCGAGATGCGCACTGGTGAAGGAAAAACATTGGTTGCAACCCTGCCGACCTATCTGAATGCACTGCCGGGAAAAGGTGTCCACGTGGTGACTGTCAACGAGTATCTGGCCAAGCGTGACGCGGTCTGGATGGGGCAGATTTATTTTGCCCTTGGCATGAAGGTGGCCTGCCTGGTTCACAACAGCGCTCTTCTGTATGACCCTAGTTATATTCCGGAGCAGGGTCAGGCTTTGGCTGACAAAGAGCGAGACAGTACTGGCGCATTTTTGGTTCAGCAAGAATATCTGCGTCCCATCACGCGCAAAGAAGCCTACGCCTGCGATATCACCTACGGCACCAACCACGAGTTTGGTTTTGACTATCTGCGCGACAATTTGCAATCAAGTTTGCAAGGTCAGGTGCAGAGGGGTCACTACTTTGCCATCATCGACGAGGTAGACTCGATTTTAATTGACGAAGCTCGCACGCCGCTGATCATTGCCGCGCCCGATGAAGAGAGCAGTAGCTACTACAAGATGTTTAATACGGTGGCTTTGAAGCTCGTGCGCGACACTGACTACACGGTTGATGAAAAACTAAGAGCAGTCAGCATTACCCAAGAGGGCATCGACAAGGTTGAGCAGCTGACAAGCATTAAAAATATCTATGCTCCGGAACACATCCGACTGACTCACTATTTGCAAGAGAGTTTACGCGCTCACGGAATTTTTACTCGCGACAAAGATTATGTAGTCAAAAACAACGAGGTCATTATTATTGACCAGTTTACCGGCCGCATGATGCATGGGCGCCGCTACAATGGTGGACTACACCAGGCGATTGAAGCCAAAGAAGGTGTACTGGTTCAGCAGGAGAGCCGCACCTATGCGCAGATTTCTATTCAGAATTATTTTAGATTATACGGAAAGCTCTGTGGCATGACCGGAACCGCCCAAACCTCGGCTGAAGAATTTCATAAAGTTTACGAGCTCGAGGTGGTGACGGTGCCGACCAATCGAGAGATGATTAGAAAAGATGAAGCTGATCTGATCTACAAAACCATTGACGCTAAGTACAACGCCATTATTGAAGATATTAAAGTTCGTCACGCCAAAGGCCAGCCAGTGCTCATCGGCACGGTCTCAATTGAGAAAAATGAAGAGCTCGGCCGCCGTTTGAAAAATGCCGGCCTGCCGCATGAGGTACTCAACGCAAAAAACAACGAGCGCGAAGGATCAATCATCGCGCAAGCCGGTAAGCCAGGCGCGATAACCGTGGCAACTAACATGGCCGGCCGTGGTGTGGACATTATTTTGGGTGGTAACCCACCAGAAAAGAATGACCAACAGAAGGTCAAAGATGCCAGCGGTCTGCACGTCATCGGAACCGAGCGGCATGAGAGCCGGCGCATCGACAATCAGCTGCGTGGCCGCGCTGGTCGTCAGGGTGACCCAGGCAGCTCGCAGTTTTTCCTTTCGATGGAAGATGATTTGGTACGCATCTTCGGCGGCGACCGGATCAAGTCAATGATGGAGCGACTGAAGATTCCGGACGACATGCCGATTCAGGCCGGCGTGCTTTCTCGCGCCATTGCCCAGGCGCAGACCAAGGTTGAGGGCCACAACTTTGACTCTCGCAAACATCTGCTTGATTACGATGACGTGCTCAACAAGCAACGACTCGCGATTTACAAAAAGCGTCAGGATCTACTGCAGCAGCAGACGATTCCGCAGATTTTGGGCGCTCTGGATATGTTTTGGATGAACCATCTTGAAGATATGGAGGCCTTGCAGGAATCAGTGCGGCTCCGCGCGGTTGGCCAGCACGACCCATTGGTTGAGTATCGCCGCGAAGGTCATCAGCTCTATACCGCGATGCTGGCGAATTTTGAGCAGTGGCTTGTCGACAACAAAGAAAAGATTGAGGCGCAGGTAGCCAGTGTAACCGCCTCTGGCGGTCAGGCTGCGCAGCCTGGACCGAAGGTGGTAAACTTAGAAACACCGGTCGCTCAGGGCGATGCTTCGACCAACTCAGCCCATGCAGTCAAAGAACCGGGTCGCAACGACCCCTGCCCGTGCGGCTCTGGTCTCAAGTGGAAAAAGTGCGGACTCATCAGCGCCCCTGAGCACAAAAAATAATTTTACATTCATGAAAGAGATTTCCAACGTTCAAGCCAGAGAGATTCTTGATTCACGGGGGAATCCGACCGTGGAGGTTGACCTTCGTTTGAGCAAAGGCGGATTTGGCCGCGCGGCGGTGCCGTCGGGAGCATCAACCGGCACACACGAGGCAGTGGAGCTGCGCGACAACGAACAGCGCTATGGCGGCAAGGGTGTGCTGCGCGCCGTTGAAGCAGTAAACAAGACTATTAAAGAAAAAATTTGTGGTAAGTCATTTGATCAAAAGACACTTGATGAAGCGCTTATTGCCCTCGACGGTACGAAAAATAAATCAAAGCTTGGCGCCAACGCAATTTTAGGAGTTTCCATGGCCTTTGCCCGAGCGGCCGCGCATGAAGCCGGCCTGCCGCTGTATCAGTATTTTGCCAAGCTCGCCGGAACCGAGCAGCAGATGCAGCTGCCGGTGCCGATGATGAACATTTTAAATGGTGGTAGGCACGCAGAGCGCTCAACTGATTTGCAGGAGTTTATGATTATGCCGTCGGGCGCACCGAGCTTTAAGGAGGCACTCCGGTATGGCGCGGAAACATTTCAGGCACTGAAAAAGATTTTAGCTGCCAAGGGACTTTCAACCGCTGTCGGCGATGAGGGAGGATTTGCCGTGCCGCTTAAGGACAATGAGTCCGCTTTGGCGCTGATTGTTGAAGCTATCGAAAAAGCCGGATATAAGCCAGGCACGGATATCGCAATCGCCATCGATGCCGCGGCCAGCGAGTTTTATGAAGACGGGAAGTATAATTTAAAGAGCGAGGGCAAAACAGTCTCCGACAAAGAACTGATTGAGCTCTACGCAGCGTGGGTCAAAAAATATCCAATAGTTTCTATTGAAGACGGGCTGCATGAAGGCGACTGGGACGGCTATGTTGAATTTACTAAGCAACTCGGTAAAAAGATTCAGATAGTTGGTGATGACTTGTTTGTTACCAATGTCGAGCATCTTCAAAAGGGAATCAAGATGCACGCCTGCAACTCGATTTTAATAAAACTCAATCAAATAGGAACCGTTACTGAGACAATTAATGCGATCGCACTGGCATCTCAGGCAGGATATACCTCTATTATTTCCCATCGCTCTGGCGAGACTGAAGACACAACCATCGCTGACTTTGCGGTCGGTTTAGGCACCGGGCAGATCAAAACTGGTTCACTTTCGCGCAGCGAGCGCATTGCAAAGTATAACCACTTATTGCGTATTGAAGAGGATCTCGATGCGAAGGCTGTATATCACGGACACAAGGTATTTAATCATGGAAAAACATAAGCAGATTGTTTTAGTTATTTTTGATGGCTGGGGGTACCGTGAAGAAACAAAAGGCAACGCCATCGCTGCCGCTAACAAACCCTGCTTTGACGGATTATGGAAAAGTTCTCCGCACGCATTTTTAGAAGCGAGTGGTAGGCATGCTGGGCTGCCCGACGGCGAGATGGGCAATAGCGAAGTGGGACACCTCTCAATCGGCGCAGGAGCGGCTATTGATACCGATGTGGTGCGCATTAGTAAGGCGTTTGCAACGGGCACGGCTCAGGATATTCCGGCGTTTGCGCAGCTATTTGAGCACGTTAAGAAAAATAATTCGACCCTGCACCTGATGGGTCTCGTGAGCCCTGGCGGTATTCATAGCCACCAGGAGCATTTGTATGGACTACTGCGACTTGCCAAAGCTGTTGGCATCACCAAGGTTGTTATTCATGCGTTTACTGATGGCCGCGATACGCCGCCGACCAGCGGAATAGAGCATGTTGGTAAGCTGGAACTTTTTTTGAAAGAGCTCGGGATCGGTACCATTGGAACGCTGTCCGGCCGATATTTTGCTATGGATCGCGACAACAACTGGGATCGGGTTGAAAAAGTCGTGAACACGTTGTTTAACGGCCAAGGAGACACTCATCACAAGACTCCGGTTGAGGCGCTTGCGCATTATCACGCCCAGAATATTTCAGACGAACACGTGCCGGTTCACCGATTTAGCGATGAGGCAAAGATTCAGAAAAACGACGGAGTATTGTTTTTCAACTTCCGGGCAGATCGTGCCCGCATGCTCGCGAAAAAAATAGAAGAACGAATGGTTGAGATGAATCTTTGTTTCGTGATTATGACTCAGTATCATAAGAATTCAGCCGGTCTCGTTGCATTTCCTCAGATTAAAGTAGCAACGACTCTCGCCAGCGAGATTGCTGCTTCAGGGAGGAGTCAGGCGCATATCGCCGAAACTGAAAAGTACGCCCACGTGACGTATTTTTTAAATGGCGGTATTGAAGCTCCGCACTCAAAAGAAGAATTTGTCTTAATCGACAGCCGCAGAGATATTGCTACGCATGACCTCGCACCTGAGATGAAAGCCAAAGAGATTACCGACAAGGCGATTGAATATGTAGAAAAGGGAACTGATTTTGTGGTTCTTAATTATGCAAATCCGGATATGCTCGGCCACACGGCCAATCTTAAGGCGACCATCACTGCCGTTGAGACTGTCGACGGGCAACTAGCGAGGCTCGTTCAGGCGACACAGAAGCGTGGCGCAACCATGGTTATCACCGCTGACCATGGCAATGCTGAGATGGTTCAGGATCCGCACACCGGTTCACCTCACACCGCGCATACCAATAACCCCGTGCCGGTCATTGTCGTCGGCGCTCCAGGCTCGCTCAGTAACGGTTCTCTTGCCGATGTCGCGCCGACTATTCTTGAACTATTCGGCCTCAAGGTTCCAGCGTCCATGACCGGCAAATCTTTATTGCGATACTATGAGTAATGATGAGGCACCTGTTTCAGGAACAGAGGCAGAGGATGTTTTACCTCCACGCAATAGACAGAGAATTGAGGATGAGCATATCTGGGCGCAGCAGGACGCAGAGTATCAGGCTTTGGATATTGAGATTCAGATTTTGACTCGTCAGCGCGATGAGATCTTGGCGTTTCTTGATGGTGATCAGCGGCAGCGTTTTGCTGCTGGCGATGCGAAGATAGCGCGCCGGCGAGAAGAACGGGACCAGGCTTATCGCGATAAAACTATTGAGGTGCGAGACAGCGCTGAGGTTGAGTATTGGGTCAAGCGACTTGGTGAAGATGCTCGTGAAGAGATTACAAGTCCGTTTGCTGTTGCTGTGAACGATAGCAAACGATTAAAATCAGAACTTGAGGAAGATATTAATGAGGCGAGACGGGTCATTGTGGAGCCGATCGATATTCAGTTTAAAGACTTCTGCTACGGTAACGAAAAAACTTCAGGTGAGCTGCTAGCATCCATTCACGCGTTTAGCCTTTTGGTTGAAAAAAATGAGACAGCCTTGAGTTACATTTTTAATAATCCTGACCCGCGAGAATCGCATTGGGGCCTTCATTCAATTTCCGGCCTATTCCAGCAGGTTATCAATCTCTGTGAAGACCGGCCTCATCAAGCCCGAACTCAATAACAAGAAGCTGACTTGAGATCCGCGTATCGAGTTATCCAGCATAAACTATGGGGTTTTTTTGAAAAAAATGAGATGGCATTTGACGATAATCTTGAGCGGGCCGGGAAGACAAAAAATGCCTTTGGAGATCCGAATCACGAGATCCTTATCGATATGGTTCTATATGGAACCTCTTCTCAAAAGGAATTAGCTCGACGACTTTTTAAAAATTATGAAGATGCCTACGCTCAGGTCGCTCAGCGCTGCCTCGAAGAGCCAGAAATTTCATATACGGACGACAGACAATCACGCAGATATCTCGCGTCTCTGCTGGCATTTGGATCAGAGCCTACAATACAGAAATTTCAAAACGAACTTCAGCGGCGAATCTCCGGCGACGATCCCCAACCGGATCTCAAAAGAATTGATCCTCTGCATGCGCTTGATTATTTTGCTGACATTGCGGTCCGATATGATCCAGAACAGACAAAAAAGCTTGTGGCAATCATCGAGCCATTTCTAACAGAACAGGGGTTGGATGCCAACGAGTGCGTTAAGGCCTGGGTACGGAGCTGCTGGAATCATTCGGATGAAGGATATGAACCGAAGATCGCCGTAAATTTACATCGAATCAAACAGATTGCCGCTCAAGACGCGACCGCAGCTAAAACGTTGCATAGTGATTTTAATATTCTTAATTTCGGCCGGTATGAAGCGGTAACGTTGCTGGCGCAAGTTCGTGAGCGCGATACTACAATTCTTCCGTACGTGACTCTATTCGCGGCCCGAGACGACCACAGTGGAGTTTTCTATCACGATGGCGAAGTGTTGGAAAAATTTCGCAAAAGTATGGAGGGCAGGGCGAATCTTCGCATCGTTGAGATTGGCAGTCTCGGCAACGTGGCGCGACTGCTCATTACGCTTGATAGAAAATATAATGATCCGGCTCTTGGGTCTTCCGCGCGCAAGATCGGCGGGGGTATCTGGATGGGCCATGGCTCGAAAGATTCTTTGGCTATCGGACCTAACGATGAAATCAATATTGCTGATCTTCAGAGAGAGAGGACAAAGCGCGGTATGTCGTTTTTTGAAGATGATGCTCCGCACGTCATTGTTGCTTGCCATGCCGGAGAAGAAGGTGGACTACGTGATCATGCTCAGCACGATTTAGGCATCAGTGCTATTGGGCCCGATGACGCAACGCGACTGATAGATTTGGAAGCGGTCATTGAAGAGGGTAGAATTAAGGCGATGAATCCTACCTTCAGGAACGCGAGCGCGATCACTGATCGTCTTAAATCTTGGTAATACATATGACTGATATCGAACACATCGTTAAGGCGGCGCGGGCGGGAGGAGAGGTTATCAGAAACTATTTTGGCGCGAGCTTGAATATAGCTCAGAAGTCTAGCGTTTCCGATTATCAAACCCAAGCCGACCTTGAATCTGAAGCGGCCATTCTCGCATCGTTAGAGCGTGACTTTCCAACTCACAGTATTTTTTCAGAGGAAAGAGGAAGCATTGATAAAAAGTCAGACTTTTTATTTGTGATTGATCCGCTCGATGGGACAAATAATTTTGTCCTTGGGCTACCTACATTCTGCGTGTCCATTGGATTATTTTATAAGCGCGAGGCTATTGCCGCGGTTATATATCAGCCGATGTTGGGTCATGTGTATGTCGCGGAAAAGGGTCAGGGTGCGCACTGCGATGGGAAAAAGCTCAGTGTTAGTGGAGAAAAGGATATCGCCCGCGCGACTCTTGCGAGCACCTGCAGCTATCTGACCCCTCAGCGTAATTTTATGGATATGAATAACCGGTTGCTCAGCCTCGATCCAAAGCGTCTGCTCACAACCTGGGCACCGACCGTTGATTTTTGTCTGCTGGCCGCCGGCCGCATAGAAAGTTTCGCGGTGCTTGATTGCGCGTGGTATGATTTCGCGGCCGGCAAGCTGATTGCCAAAGAGGCCGGAGCCATGGTGACTGATTGGAACGGCCGCCCTGAGACTGAAGATGCGAATAACCGATTTGTGGTCAGTAACCGTGAGGAGATTCATGCGAAGGTGATTAGAGCTTTGGAAATGTAATATACGAGAGATTACAAAGGTAGTATAGGTGTGTTAGGATTGCTTACTATATGATCAGTGTTGAACATTTAATTAAGAAATTTGGCAGTCTCATCGCGGTTAATGATATCTCATTCGAAGTGAAGCCGGGTGAAATTTTTGCGTTTTTGGGTCCCAATGGCGCCGGTAAAACTACGACCATTAAAATGCTTACCACTTTGCTGCATCCAACATCAGGGCAGATTCGAATTGATGGTTTTGATCCGCTAACCCAGCAGGCCGAGGTTCGTCGGCTCTTTGGCATTGTCTTCCAGGATCAAAGTTTGGATGATGAGCTGACTGCCTATGAAAATTTGGAGTTTCATGGCGTGCTTTATGGCGTGGTTAAGGCGGAGCGTCGGAGCAAGATCGAGGAGATGCTTAAATTCGTTGATCTCTGGGATCGTAAAGATGATCAGATTAAGAATTTTTCCGGCGGCATGCGACGCAGGATCGAAATTGCTCGCGGTCTTATTCACACGCCAAAAATTTTGTATCTGGATGAGCCGACGCTCGGTCTTGATCCGCAAACGCGTAACCATATCTGGGGATATATCAAAAATTTGAATGCGAAAAATAACATGACCGTATTTTTTACCACTCATCATATGGAAGAAGTCGACAGGGCGGCGACGCGTGTGGCCATTATTGATCAGGGTCAGATTGTAGCGACTGGAACTCCGGATGAGCTTAAGAAAAAAACCGGCAAGGCAACACTCGAGGAGGCGTTTTTAGAAATAACCGGGCACGAGATTCGTGCCGAAGAGGCGAACGGGGCCGATCGTCTGCGGCAGCAGCGTAAAATGTGGCGACGCTAATCACTATGAGCACTATCTATATTTTATGGTTGCGGCAGCTGAAACGATACGTGCGATCTAAGGCACGGATGATCGGTTCTCTGGGTCAGCCGATTTTATTTTTGGTCGCGCTTGGGTTTGGATTTGGACCTATTTATGCCAAAGCCGGCGGAGGGAACTATATTCAATTTCTCGGACCTGGCGTTATTGCCATGGCAATAATTTTTACGGCGATGTTCGCGGGCATTGAAATTATTTGGGATCGGCAGTTTGGTTTTTTAAAGGAAACGATGGTGGCTCCGGTTTCACGTTTTACTATTATGCTTGGCCGCACGCTTGGAGGCGCGACTGTTGCCATGATTCAGGGAGTAGTGGTCTTACTTATCTCGCTCTGTGTTGGTTTTACTCCGGTAAGCTGGGTGCTGCTACCGGTCGCGCTTCTTTTCATGTTTTTGCTCGCCCTCTTTTTTACGGCGCTCGGCACCGCGATTGCTTCAAAACTTCCGGATATGCAGGCCTTTCCTTTGATCATGAATTTTTTAATGATGCCGTTATTTTTCCTGTCCGGCGCGCTGTTTCCGCTTGCGGGTACTTCCGGTGGACTCTTTGTAGCTGCCCAGCTTGATCCGCTTACCTATGGCGTGGACGGGCTGCGTCTGGCGCTGACCGGGATTGGTCAATTCGGGTATGTTACCGATTTGATAGTGCTTAGCGGACTGACACTGCTGGCAATCTGGATAGGAAGCTGGTTATTTTCCAAAATTGAAATTTAATAGTGAGCATGCGATACTAATCTATATGAAAAAAGGATTGGGAATCTGGCTTGCGATAGGGATTATTATATTGCTTTCGGTCTTGGCTATCTCCGCGATTGTCCGAGGGAGAGCTACCGCTCCATCGCCGGTGGCGGCCGGAGCGAGACTTGACGCAGTATCGACTACTGATCATTTGCTTGGCAGCGCGAGCGCTCAGGTAACTCTGGTTGAGTACGGTGATTTTCAGTGTCCGGCCTGTGCTGTTTTTGATCCGATGGTTCGGCAGCTGGCAACCGAGTTCGGTGACAAGCTGGCTATCGTCTATCGTAATTTTCCGCTCCGTCAGATCCATCCGAACGCTGACAGTTCCGCGCAGGCAGCTGAAGCAGCCGCTCTGCAGGGTAAGTATTGGGAAATGCACGCGCTTTTGTATGATCGTCAAAAGAGCTGGGAGCGAGATTTAAGAGCTAAGCAGATATTTGCCGGTTACGCTACCGAGCTTGGACTTGATCAGGTGAAGTTTATAGTTGATCTTGAAAGTGGTGCCGTAAAGGGCAAGGTTGAAGGTGATTTACAGAGCGGAAACAAGGTCGGAGTAACCTATACTCCGTCATTTTTTGTTAACGGTACCTTAATTCAAAACCCGACGAATTACGAAGGATTTAGGCTGTTAATTCAGACGGCGCTTACTCAGTAATCAATGAACAAACCAACCGTCATGCTCTGGGTGATGGTTGCCATAGCCTTTATAGGTTTTCTTGACGCGTCCTACTTGGCAGTCGAGCATTTTCTTGGTTTGGTTCCTCCATGTACGATTGTGGCCGGCTGCGATACGGTGACTACAAGCGGATACGCGGCCATTCTCGGTATTCCCGTTGCTTTACTCGGATCACTCTATTATCTCGCGATTATTTGTTGCCTCGTTGGGTATCTGCAAACTAGCAGAGAGGAGCTACTGAAGATATTCAGATATCTAACCATCGGAGGGCTCTTGGCTTCCGCATATTTTGTAGCCCTGCAACTTTTTGTTATTCACGCGATCTGTTTGTATTGTATGGTTTCGGCCACCACGTCAACACTTTTATTTTTGGGAGCGTGGATCATGTTTCGTCCTGCAAAATCTGCTATACTATAAGCATGAAAAAGATCGGGCTGATAGTGTTCGCCTTGATCGCGTCAACGCTTGTCGTGGTGGCTGGTACTAACGCCGTGTTTACCTTTGCTGCTCTGCCCGGATATCTTTTGATAGCAGGGGGTTTTGGCTTATTGCTCATTATCCGATTTTTTTTGGATCCCTTGCAGGCTCTGAGTGTTGCTGTTCGAGCGCCGTCGCCGCTAAAATCAGCGTTGAGATATGCTCATAGACCGCGAAAAATTGAAGCCTGGCTTACCAGGTGCGAACATAGTCCCGGAGTCTGTTAGCAGTATCGATTACTATTAACATGATCAATATATGAATTCAAAATTAGTACAATGGATTTTACGAATAGGAGTCGCTGGAGAATTTTTCGGTCACGGCATGCTTGCTATCGGCGGCAAGCCGGATTGGATTAAATGGATGACCCAACTGATTGGAACAAGCCCGGAAGTATCCGCGACTCTGATCTGGTGGATTGGCGCTTTTGATATTGCGGTTGCATTGATCGTATTGTTGCGCCCTATCCCGATCATTTTGCTGTGGGCCGCGTTCTGGGGCTTTTGGACGGCCTTGGTCCGTCCGCTTGTGGGTGTGGGATGGTATGACTTTATTGAGAGGTTCGCCAACTGGGCTGCGCCACTTGCTCTGTTGCTTATGAGCGGTTGGCCGAAGTCGGCAAAAGAGTGGTTTGGGAAATTAAATAGCTAACACTACATTCTTATGACTAAATTACAAATGTGGGGATTGTTTCTATTGCGCATTACAATCGGATGGCTGTTTCTTAACGCTGGTATTGCCAAGGTGATAGAGCCGACGTGGAGCGCGGCAAAGTATCTCAGTGCAGCTACGACATTCAACGGATTTTTCGGATGGCTTGCCAGCTCAAGCATGCTTCCGATCGTCAACTTTTTAGTTGAATGGGGACTTGTGCTCATGGGCTTGGCGCTCATTCTTGGTGTGTGCGTGCGCTATGCGAGTTATGCCGGAGCGGTATTGATGTTCCTGTTTTATCTTCCGGTTTTAAATTTTCCGACTGTCGGGCACGGCTATATTGTTGATGATCACATCATCTATATCGCTGCGCTGTTGACACTTGCGGGATTTGAGGCGGGGACCGTATGGGGTCTTGAAAATAAGGTAAAGCAGATGTTTGCTAAGTAGAACCTATCAAAGCCCCGTGCACTGGCACGGGGCTTTTGTTTTCCGAATGTCATGTAGTAAGCTAAGTGCATGAAAGAAATTATTTTTGTTACTTCAAATGACAATAAGGCTCGCGAAGCACAGGCGATTATCGGCATGCATGTTAGGCGAGTGAATCTGGACTTGGATGAGATTCAGAGCATGGATCTTAATGAAATAATCGACCACAAAGTCCGTCAGGCGTATGCGAAATTAAAAAAGCCCGTGCTCGTAGATGACGTCTCTTTGAATTTAAAAGCTTGGAATGGCTTCCCTGGTCCATTTTCTCGATTTCTGGGCGAGGCCGTTGGCTGGAATAACCTTCCGAAATTATTAAAAGGTCAAAAGCGCACCGCGAAGTGGATCTGCATGCTTGGATATTTTGACGGCAAGAAGGTGCGGACGTTTATCGGAGGTGAAACCGGCACCATCGCCACCGCTCCGCGGGGGAAGGACGGCTGGGGATTTGACCTCGTTTTTATTCCAGCTCGTCAGCGTAAGACGGCTGCGGAGCTTGGTGCCACATTCAAAAAAACTAAATCAGCGCGCGCCCAGGCCTTGAATAAAGTTAAGAGGTATCTGACAACGGTTAATTGACCCTTCTCAGTTTTGAATATATCCTCATACTATGAATACTACAAAAAACTGGGGAGTTTTGGCGACTGAGGAGTCTATCAACAAAACAATTGCCGCGCTTAAAGCTAACGGTATGGATGCAGTCGTGGTCGCTGACGCAGCTGCGACAAAGGCCAAGGTCATTGAGCTGATTCCAAAAGGCGCGGAAATTATGAACCAGACATCGGTGACACTTGAGACTGTGGGTTTGGCTAAAGAAATTAATGAGTCCGGAAATTATGATTCGGTTCGCAACAAACTAAACGCGATGGATCGGAAGACTCAGGGAGCCGCGATGCAAAAGCTGGGCGCCGCTCCGGAGTGGGTTATCGGCAGCGTCCATTCTGTCACTGAAAACGGCGAAGTTTTTATTGCCTCCAATACCGGCAGTCAACTGTCGTCATATGCGTATGGATCTAGTCATGTTATCTGGGTGGTAGGAACGCAGAAGATTGTCAAAGACGCTGATGAGGCTACGCACCGAATGTTTGAACACTCGCTTGAACTTGAACACGTTAGGGCGAATAAAGCCTATGGCGTGCCGGGGAGCGCGATCAACAAGATTTTGAAGATTAACAAGGAAGTGAAGCCAGGCAGGATTACTATAATTTTCGTCAAAGAAGTGTTAGGCTTCTAGGATGCTAGTCTATAAAGGGACGCTGATTAAGGACAGTCTGCTCGACGAGGCGTTTTTGAATTTCGTTTCTATAACAAAGGAAGATCCTCCCTGCTTGTATTTTACCGTTGGCGAGGATTTTGTTGCTTCTGTTGCTGAAGAGATAAGTAAGTCGCTTAAGCCGCGCGGCTGGTGTGCGCAGATAGAAAATGAATATAGCAAGCTCGTTATTTTCCCCAATAAGATCCTTAAGTTCGCACCGACTGATGCGGCTGCTAGGGGAAAAGCGATTGAGTACGGAAAATCACTTGGTCTTTCTGATATACAGATGAAGGGGATCTAAGGCCATGGAAACCACCTGGAAGTTTTATCTGACTCCGGAAGAGGCCATAAGCGGTATGTACGAGGCCTGCAGTCACGCAACCGCTTCAATAGATTTCGAGCAGTATATTTTTGAAGACGATCTTACTGGACGCAGATTCCTTGAACTACTGATTAAAAAAGCTCAGTCCGGCGTGCGAGTGCGGCTACTCTGCGACGCGGTTGGCAGCCACAGTCTGTACAGTTCGCCCATTCTTGCCCAGGTGCGCGCTCGGGGAGTTGAAGTCAGATTTTTCAATCCGATAAAGCCGTGGTGGGTTCACCGGCTATTGAACCGTTTTCTGCGCACGCATCGGAAGCTGCTAGTGACCGACAGTTCCGTTGGTTTTACCGGTGGTGTTGGCATCCGGTCGTATCCGGCAGCCATGCGTGACACGCATGTGCGCATACAAGGGTCAGTCGTGGCTGAGATAACGGCAGCATTCGAGCGGATGTGGGAGATGACCGGAAAAGAGGAGCGATCATTTACCTTTAGTCAGCCAGCATCCGGAATCGGAGAATTTTCCCTATTGACCAATTCTCCACACGTTCGCCAGCGGTTTACCTATCGGATGTTCGTTAAAATGTTTCGTGCGGCGCGTCGGTATCTGTATATTACAACTCCGTATTTTGTTCCAGATTGGCGACTGCTGCGGGCCATTAAGGGCGCGGCTCGGCGTGGCGTTGATGTTCGTTTGATGCTTCCGCAGTCGACTGATTGGAAACTAGCTAATTTCGCGAACCGTTCTTTTTATGCTCAAGTGCTGCGTGCCGGCGCTCGGATCTTTGAATATGGACCGACGTTTCATCACGCCAAGACATATGTTGTCGATGATGAATGGGCCTCGGTGGGCAGCAGTAACCTCGACAGTCTTAGTTTACTCTTAAATTATGAAGCGGATGTTATGAGCAGGAATAAGCAATTTATTTCCGAGTTAAAGGCGCATTTTATGGAAGACCTGAAATTAACCAGAGAGGTCGTTCGCGCTCAGTGGCGCAAGCGCGCATATATGGGTCAGTTCCTTGAAATTTTGGTGAAGCCGCTACATCGGCTTATGTAATATGAAAACCCTCAAGATTCTTCTTCTAAATTTGCAGTATGCCACTGGTCTGGATGGGAGTTTGCGCGACTATTTTTTGGGTGGCTATCGCTATGTATATACTCCTGTAGCTGCGAGGCAGAAGATCTATGATGACTTGAACACGTTGTTGGATCAAGAGCGGCCAGATGTCTGCTGCCTCATGGAAGTTAAAAATGATTTTTATACTCCCGCACTGTTTCCGGAGTATCCGCACTACGATGTTGCGATAAAATATAGAAGGGAAGGATTGCTGGCCGCGCTGCCGATACTGCGGAATAATTGTAATGCCGTCCTCATGAAGGACAAGTGGGAGATTAAAAAGCACTTTCTGCGCCATGGCACCAAAGCCCTCCTCTATGAGTTAATTCGGGAGGGCGTGCACATTTTTACATTCCATTTTGCGCTAGGCGCCGCTGTGAGAGCGCAGCAATGTGCTGAGATTGCCTCAATGTTTAACCAGATTCCTGTGAATGAGTCTGTTATCCTTTGCGGCGATTTTAATATTTTTGGCGGCCGCGCAGAGCTTGACTTACTGATGGAAAATTCAAAACTTTCGTTTGGTAGTTCTCAAGTCGTCCCAACCTTTCCGGCCTTCCGACCGACAAAGGAGCTGGATTTGTATCTGCTGAGGGGTCAGGTGAAGCCTGTGGAGTATCGGGTTTTAAGCGAGATTCGAATATCTGACCATCTTCCGGTTATACTTACGGTACAACTATGAGCCAGACAGATCCGCCGCTTTACTCAACCTTAGAGCTTGGCTTTATCAATAAGGCCAAAAGATTGTATTCGCGCATCTTGCAGCCACTAGTATTGTCGCTTGACCGAGCTGGCATTACGCCTAACCAAGTGACCGCCACCGGCCTGATCATCGGCGTGGCGCTGCTGTTTATTTCGGCTGCAACCGGAACCTTGGGCGTTGGCCTGGTAGGTATCTGGATTCATGTCTTTATGGATCTTCTTGACGGAGCCTTGGCTCGACATCAGCACAGCGGCACCACCATGGGTTCGCTGATCGACGGCATCAGTGATCAACTCATCGTAACTGGGGCGGCACTGCTGCTTATCTATCTGCACCTCGTTGATCCCATTCTCCTCATTGTCTATCTTGTTGCGTATTGGGTGCTCAATATAGTTTCGTTCTGGCTTGGGTATCAGGGGAGTCGCATTAGTCTTGTACTGAGACCGCGGATTTTTGTGTACCTGGCGATGACAATCGACGCGATTTTTGCGACAACGATATCTGGATCAGTGATCATGCTCTCTCTGATTGCCATACTCATCTCCTGTTCAGTGGCGTTGTACACGGTTATGGTGCGACCTCACTCACGAGTATGACAGCTATTATTACTGCACTATATTTTTTCTTGCCCGCGTTTGCAGCCAACATGGCGCCGGCGATTGCGGCTGCCTTCAAGCTTCCGGCCGCTGAGCCGCTTTCGGAAAAGCAGTTTGGTTCTCACAAAACAATTCGCGGATTGTATGCAGGATACTGCGCCGCGCTGCTGATGCTTTGGATCCAGCTGCTTATTCAGCGTAATGGTTCGTTCGAGGCGTATCGTCTGCTTGATTACACAACCTTGAATCTTGTCTGGTATGCATTCTTATTTGGCATCGGCGCCCTAGGCGGGGATCTGCTTAAGTCATATTTCAAACGTCGCCTCGGCATCGCTCCCGGTCGGCCCTGGCCGGTATTTGATCAATTGGATTTTGTTGTCGGCGGACTCGTGTTTGTATATCTCGCGTACCCCTTTCCTTTATATGTCGCCGTGATACTGCTCATTATTACTCCAGTTCTACACCTACTGACAAACGTTATTTCCTACTTCCTTGGACTCAAAGAAGTTTGGTGGTAAAGTAGGCGTATGTGTGGAATTGTTGGATATATAGGTAAGCGGGAGGTGACTCCTATTTTGGTAAACGGCTTAAAGCGGCTCGAGTATCGCGGCTATGACTCGGCCGGTATTGTGGTTATCGACAAAAAGGGCACCGGCCACCTCGCGCGCGAAGTCGGTAAGGTTGCGATGCTCGAAAAGGCACTGGCAAAAAGCAACTGGGGCACGGCGTCTATTGGTATCGCACACACACGCTGGGCAACTCATGGCGTGCCGAGCGAGCGCAACGCACATCCGCAGAGCGACTGCACGAGCTCATTTTGGGTGGTTCATAACGGTATTGTTGAGAACTATAAAGATTTGAAAGACGCGCTCATCGCCGAAGGCCACAAATTTATTTCTGATACCGACACCGAAGTTATCGCTCACCTTATTGAAAAGTTCTACCATCTCGCCGATTCGAAAGCGAATGGTCACCGGTTAGTTAATGCGGTGCGTCAGACATTGCGGCAAATAAAAGGAACCTACGGCATCGCGGTGGTTTCCAAGCTTGAGCCAGATAAGATAATCGCCGCGCGTAACTCGAGCCCGCTGATTCTTGGCATTGGTACGGACGAAAACTTGGTTGCCTCGGATGCGTCTGCCGTTATCAGTCACACCAAAAATGTTATTTATTTGAATGATGGAGAGATAGCCGAGGTGCGCGGCGATGGTTTTAGGATCGAGACCGTGGGAGGGGACGGCGAGGAAACAAAAGCCAAAGTTGAAGAAATAGAGTGGGATATGGAAAAGATTGAAAAGGGCGGCCACGAGCACTTTATGCATAAAGAGATTTTTGAGATTCCGGAGGTCATCGAGAACTCTATGCGTGGGCGCTTGATATTAGAAGAGGGACGAGCCAAGCTCGGTGGCATTGAAGACGTAAAAGAAAAATTGCGTGAGGTCAAACGGATTATCATCGCTGCCTGTGGGACGGCCAATGCGGCTGCGCGAGTCGCTGAATATATGATTGAAGAGTATGCCGGCGTACCGACCGAAGTTGATATTGCTTCCGAGTTTCGCTACCGCAAGCCGGTGTTTACCGAACACAATCTTCTTTTGGCTATTTCTCAGTCTGGCGAAACTGCCGACACGCTTGCAGCTATAAAAGAAGCTAAAGAAAAAGGCGTCATGACTATGGGCATCGTAAATGTGGTGGGCAGTTCAATCGCGCGCGAAACCGGAGTTGGTATATACAATCATGCCGGCCCGGAGATAAGCGTTGCTTCGACCAAAGCATTTATTTCCCAGCTGGTGCTATCGGCATTATTTACCGTGTTCCTTGGTAGGCAGCGGGATATGTCGATTGTGATGGGTCAGCGCATTGGCGAGGCTCTTAAAGAACTGCCGGGCATGGTACGGCGCCTTCTTGCCGACGAGCCGCATATTATTGAACTTGCAAAAAAATATAAGGATACGCGCGGCATGCTGACCCTTGGCCGCAAGTATAACGCTCCCATTGCTACCGAGGCGGCGATTAAACTAAAGGAGTTATGTTATCTGCCGGTCATTGATCTGCCGGCCGGTGAGATGAAGCATGGCACGATTGCCTTGATTGCTCCGGATTTTCCGTCACTGGTCATCGCGCCGGAAGACAGCGTCTATGAAAAAACCAAATCAACTATCGAACAAATAAAAGCCCGTGGCGGCCCAATCATTGCTATCACTACCGAAGGCAACACCGAGCTAGAGCGGTTTACCAAAGATATTATGTATATTCCAAAAACCTTGGAGATGCTCACTCCTATTCTCGCAACCATTCCTATCTATCTCTTTGCGTATCACATCGCCCGCCTGCGCGGCCACGACATCGACAAACCTCGCAATTTAGCAAAATCCGTAACAGTTGAATAACCATAGTATGGAAGAAGAATTACAAAAGAGACTTGATGCCCAGGATCAGAAGCTGGATGCCATTTATAAGGAGATGCTGAAGACGCGCAAGTACGCAACCTGGCGGCTCATCATCACGATCGCGGTTATTGTCATACCACTCATTGGTCTTTCATTTGTTATTCCGGCATTCTTGAATTCTCTGCCCAACTTGAGCAGTTTTGGGCTTTAAGCGGCGATATCCACACACATTTCTTGCGTAGATGCCGGTTTTCCGCTAAAATAGCGGCATTCTACTGACATGCTTGAAATCGTTTTACACGGAGAAGAACTAGCCATTATCGGAGGATTTACCATTACTAACGCCATGGCGTATTCCTGGCTGGTTACAGCTATTATCGTGGCCGTTGCCTTTGTCATCCGCAAGCGTACAGCGCTTGTCCCGGCACGTTTTCAGGGCTTTATCGAAGTGGCTATTGGCGGAATGTACGACTTTATGGCCGACACTCTGGGCAGTACCAAAAAAGCGGCGCGATACTTTAGCTACATCGCGACGCTGTTTTTATTTATCCTCTGTAACAACTGGTTTGCCCTTCTGCCAATAACTTCTGTTCAATATAATCATGTGCCGCTGTTCAGAACAACCAATAGCGACCTCAACCACACTCTGATTTTAGCGATCTTATCGGTGATTATGATCCAGGTGTTCGGTATCACGACGATTGGCTTTTTCAAATATGCCGGCAAGTTTTTTGTCAATCCATTCAAGGATCCGATCGGCTGTTTTGTAGGTATTCTGGAAATGGTTTCTGAAATAGCCAAGCTCATCTCGTTTTCCTTCCGTCTCTTCGGCAACATTTTCGCCGGAGAAGTGCTGCTGGTTATTATTTCCTACCTGATGCCGTTTGGCGCGCCACTACCGTTTATGCTGCTCGAATTGTTCGTCGGTTTGATTCAGGCGGTAGTTTTTGCTACGCTCACTCTCGTGTTCGTTAAAATCGCAACGGTCGAACATCATTAATATATTAATATATCAATCATATGGATGCAGATTCAGTAAAGCTCCTTGCCACCGCCGGTATGATGGCGTTTGGTACCTTGCTCCCGGCATTTGCCATCGGTTGGATCGGCTCGGCCGCTCTTAAGGCTATTGGCCGCAATCCGGAGGCTGCCAGCAAGATTCAGACCCCGATGATCTTGGCTATCGCGTTCGCGGAAGCTATCGCGGTGTACGCCCTGGTCGTCGCCCTCATCATTAAGTTCGTTTAACCTTTCTGGTCGGGTTCGACCAAGATCGGCGGAAGACCAATTCTAACCGCCGCCTATGGTCGAACCCGCCCAGTTCGCTATGCAAACATTTATTCAAAAATTCGGTATCGATTGGAAGCTGATGATCGCTCAGCTGATTAACTTCGGCATCGTCTTTTTCATTCTTCGTGCGTTTGCCTACAAGCCGATCTTGAAGTTGCTTGATGAACGCAAGAAGAAAATCGAAGACGGTTTGGGATTCGCCGAGAAGTCAAAGAGCGAGTTCGCCAGCATCGAGACTCTGAAGGCTGAAGAAGTTACCAAAGCCCAGAAGCAGGGTATGGAGATAGTGAAGTCAGCGGAAGTGACTGCTGGCAAGGTTCGTGATCAGATTGTCGCCGGCGGAGAAGAAGAAAAATCAAAGCTTATAGCGACTGGCAAAGCCCTTCTTGCCGAGCAGAAGGGACGGATGGAAAAAGGTGTTTACGAGCAGGCTGTAACCCTCGTTGAGGCCGCCCTTGGAAAAGTTCTCGGAAAAACCAGTTTCAAAAATGAAGAGCGCGATCTAATCGCCCAGACGGTTTCCGAAATTAAAGTAAAGTAATTCATACTGAGTAAACTCGAAGTATATGAGCCGCTACACGCCAAGACAATATGCTAATGCCTTGTTCGACTCTCTCAGCGAGAAGGGAGCAAAGTCAGACGCAGTCGTGAAGCGGTTTGCGGAGATTGTGGTGAAAAATTATGATCGCTCGCTTCTGCCAAAAATTGTTATGCAGTTTAAAAAGCTCGAGCGAACCCATGGGGGCGCTCACGAAGTGCTAGTAACCTCGGCTCGGCCGCTTGAGAAGACGGTACTTAAAGAGGTGCAGGCAAAAGTGGGAGCCAATAGTCGCATTATTGAAATTATTGATCCATCAGTGCTCGGGGGTATGAAAGTATTGGTTAATGACGAGTTGGTTATCGACGGAACATTTAAGACGCGCATCGCGCGCTTGGTCGAAGTAGTAGTAAACGCTAATACATAATTTCTAATCTTACATTTCCAAACAATTCACGATTGTTTCGAAATTAAAAATTAGAAATTCAAAAATTAATTTAACATATGAACGATTCAATTGTAGATAAGCTGAAGAAGGAGATTGCCGGCGTCAGTGTCGGCGTCAAGCAGGAGGTCGTTGGAAAGATTGTTGAAGTCGGCGACGGTATCGCCAAAGCTAGCGGTTTGCCGCTCGTTAAAAGCCAGGAAATGCTCAGCATTGAAACCTCAAAGGGCTCAGTCTCTGGCATTGCTTTTAACCTTGAAGAAGATTTGGTTGGTATCATTATTTTGGGTGAGTCACTGAATGTTAAAGAAGGTGACCTCGTGAAGACCACCGGACAGATTTTGTCCCTGCGCGTCAGCGAGGCCATGATTGGCCGCGTCGTGAACCCGCTTGGCGAGCCAGTTGATGGTCGCGGACCAATTTTCAAGGATGCCGAGAAGCCAGAAGAACGTCGCTCAATCGAGTTTCAGGCGCCGGGTGTGCTTCCACGTAAGTCCGTAAGCGTGCCGGTGCACACCGGCATCAAGTCAATTGACGCCATGATCCCAATCGGCCGTGGTCAGCGCGAACTCATCATCGGTGATCGCCAGACCGGTAAGACCGCCATCGCTTTAGACACCATCATCAACCAGAAACAAGATGCTTCCGGTAAACGGATGATTTGTATTTACGTTGCTATCGGACAGCGCGAAAGCAAGGTGGCGCGTATTGTTGAACAGCTCCGTAAGGCTGGAGCCATGGAGTACACAATAGTTGTCTCTGCTCCGACTGCCAGCCCAGCCGCCTTCTGGTATCTGGCTCCGCAGGCAGGAGCCGCAATCGGCGAATACTTTATGTATAAAGGAGGGGATGCGCTCGTGGTCTTTGATGACCTCACTAAGCACGCCACCGCCTACCGTCAGATTTCGCTCTTGCTCCGTCGCCCACCAGGCCGTGAAGCCTACCCAGGTGACATTTTCTATTTGCACTCTCGTTTGCTGGAGCGCTCAGCGCGCTTGTCTGACAAGCTCGGCGGCGGTTCGCTGACGGCGCTTCCGATTATCGAAACCCAGCTCGGCGACGTCTCGGCCTACATTCCAACCAACGTCATCTCCATTACCGACGGCCAGATTTATCTTCAGCCAGAGCTCTTTAACCAAG
>JAHFLG010000053.1 GCA_023244975.1 Candidatus Harrisonbacteria bacterium | reverse complement strand
GGCAAAAAACAGACTCAGTAAGAACAAGCCGGCGCTCACGCACACCACAACTGGTCCAAGATCCAGACCGGTACACAGCGCAACAACAAGTCCAATCGCCGTCGCTGCCACGGCTAGCGCGGGAGCAATGATCAAGTCACCGCTGAGATTGCGCGCAATATTTTTTGCTGCCGCGGCCGGAATGATAATGAGTGAACCCATCAGTAACACGCCCAAAAACTTTAATCCCAACATAATGACCGCGGCAAACAAAATAAGAAACACAAGACTTAGTCGAGCGTTGTTAATGCCCATGGTCGCGGCAATGCTTGGCGAAAGAATGGAAATGGTCAGACGATCACGAATATAAAGGAGGATACTGATAACGACTGCGGCAATAGCAAAACCGATCATGCTTTCAATCGCTGTTAAACTGTGAACGTTGCCAAATAATATATCCAAGAGCTCTTCGCGCGTTGAAAGTAAGGCGCCAATAGCCAGCGAGACCGCAAACAAAACGCCAATAAGGGCTTCTGTTGCAACCTTAGTTTTGCGCTCAAGTCCCCAGATAATCAGCGCACCAACAACCAAAGCAACAAAACCGCCGATAACTGGATTAACATTAAGTAGTAGCGCCAGCGCGATGCCGGGAAGGGCGACGTGACTGAGCGAATCGGCAGCCAAGGTCATCCGGCGCATCAGCGCGAACGAACCAAGTAGTCCCGCGGCAACAGAGGCAGCAAGCATAGCAGCTATGGCAATAATAGTGGGCATACATTATTTGAGTTCGTGAATGTGCATACTATGGCCATAGAGCTTATCAAGAACCTCTGGTTTTAATGAATGCTCTGGGCTGCCATAGCAGATCATCTCACGATTAAGACAAAGGATCTTATTGGCAAAACGACTGACTAGATCGAGTTCATGTGACACAATCATAATCGTAAGTCCGAAATCATCCTGCAATCGGTGCAGCAATTCATAGATTCGTTCTTCGCCGGGGTTATCGACGCTCGCGGTCGGCTCATCAAAAACCAAAATATCCGGCTTGCCGAGCAACGCAAACGCGATGAGACCGCGCTGCAGCTGACCGCCGGAAAGCACATTGAGCGGCCGCGGCAATAACTCCTTCCCGAGGCCGACCAGTGTCATAACTTTAGTAATTTCGGAAAACGGTATGTTTAGTATACGTGCCTTTAACTGGATAAAATCCCCAAGTGTCAGGGTCAGATACCGATCAAGATCCAGATGCTGAGGCACATAGCCGATCTTCACGCCGCTTGCCCAGACTACGGAGCCGGTATATGAAACTTCGCCCAGAGCCGCCTTAAGCAGCACTGTTTTACCGCTACCATTGGGGCCAATAACCCCTAAAAAATCGCCGCGCGCCAGATTAAACGTAATACCACTCAGTACCGTGCGGTCGCCGAATCGAACGCTCAAATTATTGATAGCTACAATGTTCTGTTCGTTCATATAGTCGTTTTACAACCTTTGCAGATACCATAAAACTCGAGGCTATGGCTCGTCACCGTAAACTGCGTGCTAGCCGTTATCTTTTTTTCTTCCTGATCTAAGTCTTTGAGCATGTCCACGTCTTCAACCTTTTTGCATTCGAGACAGACAAGATGGTGATGGTGGTCGCTGGCAATGATCTCGTATTGAGCTGCCCGGCCACCCAGCTGTACCTGACGAATGATCTGACGCTGTCCCAGCGCATCTAGCTCACGATAAATAGTTGTTTTGTTTACTGTAATACCTTTTGCATGTAAAAGACCTAGTAACGCCGGCGCGGAAAGAGGCGCTCCGCTTTCCAACAAGAGCTCTAATAATGACTCGCGGATCTTGGTAAACCGCAACCCTGTGTTACGTACTCGTTCCTTAAGTTGCCGCGCATCCATACCTATATCTTATTGCAACTTAGTTGCATTTGTCAAGGGCTGGATAGGCTTGTCCTGAACGAGTATAGTGTATAGATACGCTCATTTTAAGGGTAACCAAATAGCCTATTCTTCGTTATATATGTTAGAAGCAGAACAAGATTTCATTGAAAAAGCCAAGGCCGGAGATAGCGCGGCTTTTGGTCATTTATATGACCACTACATAAAGCAGATCTACCGCTTTATCGCGCTGAAGGTTGGAACTAAGGAGACCGCTCAGGATCTCACTCATGAAGTATTCATGAGTGCCTGGCAAAAACTTCCCAATTTCAAAAGTCAGGGGTTCCCCTTCTCCAGCTGGCTCTATACCATCGCCCGCAACAAGGTTATCGATCACTATCGGACTAAAAAGAGCCATGTGAGTATTGATGACGACGGGGTGATCGAAAGCGATCTGCTTCAATCCAATGTCCGTACTGACGAGCTCTTTGATCTTCAACTGAGTATTACCAAGGTGCATGAGGCTCTTGGCCAGCTCACAGGTGAACAGCGAGAGGTAATAACGATGCGATTCGTCAGCGACCTCTCACCAGCCGAAATAGCCCAGATTCTAAATAAACGCGAAGGCACCGTCCGAATCATCCAATACCGAGCAATCCAAAAACTAAAGAAAATCCTTGAAGAACACCCATAATATGACCGAAGATTTTCTCAAACAACTACTGCAGCCACTTCGACGGATTGAACCTGAACAGACTTTTATTGCTGCTTCCAAAGCACGCATCTTGCTTGCAACCCAGGAACCGCCGATGAATATGCTCAGTTCGCGACTGCGCATCCGATTTTTTGAAAGTCTTACACTGACTGGAGCCATTGCCTTAGCAAGCTTCCTCATTCTTATTGCTTTTGGCAGTATTTCATATCTCAGTGGAGGAGGCGCAACGCTTGCCACCTCATTTAATAATGACGCTCTCATTAGCGAAGCGCAATCAACTGATTTCCAGCTCCAGATCAAAGCGGTCACCTACTTTGATGAAAGCGCGAAGCAGGTCGCCATGGCGCTTGATAAGATCACTCAGCCGAATGCTCAGGATCCAAAAAAATAAATATCGCTTCATAGTCGCCACCCTGGCGCTCCTCGTCGGAGCGCTTCCTTTTACTGCGGTGTACGGACAATCGGATCAACTTCAGTCCGCTCGACAAAACGTCGCGCAGAGCGCTAACAAAATAACTGCTGCAGATGATCTGCCTGTCCGGCAGACGGCTCTGATAAAAATATTTGACCTTACTCTCGCCGAAATCGCCGATGTATCTTCAAAAGATAAACTGGGTTTCAATATAGAACTGAATAAACAGCTGGCCGATTTACGCGACAATCATATGGCGACACTCATTCATTTTGATCGATTTATTAATCTGCTCAAGCAACAACTCGCAAGCTCGCAGCTAAGCTCGGACAGCCTTAAAAAAATGGCTGAGTACTTCAAGGCATGGCACACTACCGTTTATCAACCGCGCACAAAGGAAATATTCAACTTTCTACTGTTGATACAAGCCCGCAACGTTCTCGCGACTGCTACTGCAAGGTTCAATAAAATAACACTTGATCTCACCAAGCTTGAATTAATCGCCTCAAAATCCGACAGCAGGACGCTAACGAACCTGCTTGGCAACGCCCAAAAAAATCTGGAAACTGCCCGACGCTATCAAGATCAGACAACTACGCTTGTTACAGATCCAAAAAATCTGCCACAGACTCCAGAGGTGGTTCCAGTATCATTGAGGCAGAGCATTGGCGGAGTGTTTAACTGTACTCCAATACCCGGCGCCGGATTCTCAGATTGCGCCTTTACCTTCCGCCAGGCTGATGGCAATTATATTATGCTTGAACTCAGCCCTGAGCTCCGCGGACGCTACTCCGGTCGCGACATCTATCAGGGATCAGGTATGCTCGTAGCTACCGCGGATGCCTATGTTCCGGGTGCTGCCGTTGGAGCAATCATACTCACTGAGGTCAACCAGGCTGAGGCTCCCGCTGCCTCTCTTATTACCGTTACTCCTGAAAAAATCCCTGAACTTTCAGAGACTCCGACTGAGGCGAAAGAACCTCTGCAGGTGCTCGCTCAAAAAGAATTTGCTGAGATTGCTCAAGCATATCGGAAATTTTTCTCGATGCGAGCCATCGCCGGGAAGTACTAAGGCTAAAGCCCTGCGCACGGCAATGCTGCGGGGCACATCCGTGTGCGGTGAGTTCGTGCCCGGCAGCATTGCCGTGCGCAGGGCAGTGATGGTATACTCAAAACCACTTTTATTTCTATGAATACACTCACAAAAAACATCACGGCTGCCGTCATTCTGCTTACGGTTATTGCCATCGCTTTTTCATCATTTACCGGCTCAGACACGAGCCCAAAAACCCTATCTATCAACGCTCTTGTTGAGAAGATCAACACGAATCAGGTTAAAAAAATCATTGTCTCAGGTAACGATCTGGCGATCACACTAAAAGATAATAGCGAGGTCAACGCAAAAAAGGAATTTGAAACCGGCCTTTCGGATACACTTAAAAATTACGGGACTGATCCGGTCGCCCTCCGCCAAGTATCACTCGAAGTTCAGGACGAAAGCGGCTCAAAGTTTTGGCTCGGCATGCTCGTACCGACCCTTCTCCCGCTTGCCATCTTAATCTTCTTCTTTTGGTTCATGTTTCGCGGAGCCAAAGGCGGACAAAACCAGATCATGAATTTCGGTCGAGCGAACATCAAACTCTCGGCTCCGGGAGCTCAGGAAAAAGTCACGTTTAACGAAGTAGCCGGCCTTAAAGAAGTAAAACAGGAGTTGGTTGAAGTAGTGGACTTCTTGAAGAACCCAAAGAAATTCCTGGATATTGGCGCGAAAATTCCCCGTGGCGTTTTGCTTATGGGCGCTCCCGGCAGCGGCAAAACCCTGCTTGCCCGTGCGGTGGCCGGCGAGAGCGGCGTCCCCTTCTTTTACATCTCGGCCTCAGAATTCGTAGAAATGTTTGTTGGTGTCGGAGCCAGCCGTATCCGCGATGCATTCACTACCGCCAAAAAAGCCGCACCGGCCATTTTGTTCATCGACGAAATCGATGCGGTAGGCCGTCAGCGTGGCGCCGGCCTCGGCGGCGGACACGATGAGCGAGAGCAGACCCTCAACCAAATCCTCGTTGAAATGGACGGTTTTGATCGCGAAAACCGCGTTATTGTCCTCGCCGCCACCAACCGGCCGGACATTCTGGATTCTGCATTGCTGCGCCCCGGACGTTTTGATCGTCGGGTTTTCCTTGATCTGCCGGATCTCAATGATCGCGAGGCAATCTTAAAAATTCATGCTCGCAATAAGCCACTTGAAAAAGGAGTTGATCTTCGTAAAATTGCCGTTCGTACTCCCGGGTTTTCCGGTGCTGACCTAGAAAGCCTCCTTAATGAAGGCGCGATCTTTGCCGCCAGACACAATAAAAAAGTAATATCTCAAAATGATCTGTTTAGCTCCATTGAAAAAGTTTTGCTGGGTCCTGAGCGCCGAGGCAAGGTCATTTCCGAACGCGAGAAAAAGGTTACCGCCTTTCACGAGGCCGGCCACGCGTTGGTTGCCGCTTCGCTCAAAGACGCCGACCCGGTGCACAAAATTTCAATCATTAGTCGCGGTCGTGCCGGTGGCTACACTATGAAGCTGCCGCTTGAAGAGAACCGTCTCAAAACCAAGACTCAGTTCATTGCCGAAATGGCGACCATGATGGGTGGGTATGCTTCCGAGCAATTGATATTCAAAGACATTTCAACCGGAGCGAGCAATGACCTTAAAGAAGCCTCTGATCTGAGTCGTAAGTTGGTCACCAAATATGGCATGAGTGAGGTTATTGGTCCGATGACTTTTCACAATGGCGAAGATGCGGTGTTCCTTGGCCGCGAGATAACCACTGAACATCACTACTCTGAAGCTATTTCAGCAAAAATAGACAGTGAAGTAGCCTCGTTCCTACGCCAAGCGAATGAACTGGCAAAAAAGGTCATCAGTACCCGTAAAAAAGTCCTTGATGCCATTGCTGCGCGACTTCTTGAAAAAGAAACACTTGAGCAGGAAGAGTTCAATGCTCTGATCAAGGAGTTTGACCTCAAGCCTCTAGCCATATAGAGTTGTAAGGCGCCTCTAATAAATTATTCGCGAGCGTAGCTCAGCGGTAGAGCAGCCGTCTTATACACGGCCGGTCCCTGGTTCGATCCCAGGCGCTCGCACAAAAACTGAATATGCGCGCTTAGCTCAGTGGTAGAGCATCAAGTTTACACCTTGAGGGCCGGGGGTTCGATCCCCTCAGCGCGCACACGATATTGACACGAGTCTATAGTCTGCTATTCTGAATTCTATCGATATGAACCGCC
Source organism: Candidatus Harrisonbacteria bacterium (assembly GCA_023244975.1). Classification (GTDB taxonomy): domain Bacteria; phylum Patescibacteriota; class Minisyncoccia; order UBA6257; family 1-14-0-10-44-23; genus JAHFLF01. The sequence goes on along the minus strand of JAHFLG010000053.1, from coordinate 311 downwards.
AAAACTTTTTCTTCTTTAGCTTTTACTTTACCCAACCACGCGGGAAGTTTTAAGGTTTAAGAAGAACACTCAGAAATCTAAAAAACTCCCGCCCGGGAGTTTTTTTGTTTACCCTGAGCGTAGTCGAAGGGTTGACTGGAAAGCAGCGGACTTCGCAGGAAACCTGCTCAGTCCGCTGCCCTTCAGGACGAAGGACAGCAGTCAGGAGACCCGATGATTCCGGATCCCTTTAGCCTTCCTTGCACTGTGGACGAGGCGATCGCGAGCTTCCACAAGCTCGACGAGAAGCCCGTCGCTGCAGATCAGAACAG
>JAHFLG010000010.1 GCA_023244975.1 Candidatus Harrisonbacteria bacterium | reverse complement strand
CTATCAAGTCGTCAACGAAAAGAATGCCGAGCTGCCGGAACAGGAAAAACGCGAGATAGCGGAAATAGTCGGTATTGGCGCTTTGAAATATAACGATCTTAAAGAGAACCGAGTGAGCGATATCACCTTTAATTGGGACCGCATGCTGGATTTTCATGGCGACAGCGCGCCGTATCTGCAGTACACCGTGGTTCGGCTCATGAGCATTGTCCGCAAGGCCGGGAAGATTAAAAACCCTGATATTGCCAATGTCAGCGACGAACTGAAACCGGTCCTCATGAAAAAGATGATCGACTTTGGCGATGTTATCGAGCTCTGCGTTGCCACCAACTTGACCAGCCACATGGCAAAGTATCTGCTCGAGCTGGCCAAGCTTGGCAGCCAGTATTATGAAAGCGTGCGTATTTTGGATGATTCGCCAGCTGGCGAACAGGCTTCAAATATTGCGCGCCGCAACGGCCGGCTCCTTTTGATAGAGTCAGTGGCGAAAACTCTCACCGCAGGCTTAAAACTCCTAGGTATTGCAGTTCCAGAGAGGATTTAATATACTGACTGTAAGTTAATAGGCAGTGCGACAACGTTGTCTGATATGCAACTAGTCGTGGTATCGAAAGAGCCGCGCTAGTTGCGCGGTATTTTTTATTAAAATTTCCCCATGTTAAAAAATTTAAAAGAATTTAAACTACCGGAGATAGAGGAGGAGGTGTTGCGTTTCTGGAAAAGCCATGGGATCAAGGAGCAGGCGATGGCTAAGAACGCGGGCAAAAAGAAATTCGTATTTTTCGAAGGTCCGCCCACGGCCAATGGTATGCCGGGTCTGCACCACCAGCTGGCGCGCAGCTTTAAGGATATTATTCCGCGGTTTAAGACCATGCAGGGCTATGACGTGCCGCGCAAAGCCGGCTGGGACACGCACGGCCTGCCAGTTGAGATCCAGGCGGAAAAAGAGCTTGGGTTTAAGGGCAAAGATGATATCGAAAAGTACGGCATCGCGGAGTTCAACAAAAAATGCAAAGAGCTCGTCTGGCGTTACAAAAAAGAATTTGAAACTACAACCACGGAGCGGCTTGGTTTTTGGCTGGATACTACGCATCCGTACATTACCTACGAAAACAGCTACATGGAGTCGCTCTGGTGGATTATCGGCCAGATGGACAAGCGCAAGCTGCTCTATCAAGGCCACAAAGTAGTACCCTGGTGCACGCGCTGCGGCACTGCGCTTTCCAGTCACGAGCTGGCGCAGGGCTACAAAGAAGTTGAGGATACCTCAGTATATGTAAAGTTCCGCGTGAAGAAGGGTCAGAAGATCGGCAAGAAATTTGTTGCCGACAATAATACGTATATCCTTTCCTGGACAACGACCCCGTGGACGTTGCCCGGGAATGTCGCGCTTGCAGTAGGAGAGAAGATCGAGTATGTGCTTCTGAAATCAGGAGATGAGGTGTTGGTGACGGCACGGCAGCGGGTTGCAACCTTGTTTCCAGATGCTGCAACAGTTGCCGAGCTTGGTATTGTGAACGGAAAGGATTTGGTTGGTCTGAAGTACGAGCCGTTATTTAACGTGAAGGCGCTACAGAATAAAAAGTCGCACCAGGTGTACGGCGCCGACTTTGTGACGACTACGGATGGAACCGGCGTGGTGCATACGGCCGTGATGTACGGTGAAGACGACTACGCACTTGGTACCAAGGTAGGACTCCCTCAGCATCACACCGTGAATGAGCAGGGTCATTTTACAAAAGAGGTAAAGGAGTTAGCCGGCATGTACGCAAAGAGCGGTAAAGCTGAAATGGCCATTCTCGATTATCTGGTTAAGAATAATAATCTGCTCAAAACGGAAAAGTATAAGCACGAGTATCCGCACTGCTGGCGCTGTGACACGCCGCTGCTCTACTATGCGCGCACCTCGTGGTTTGTGGCTATGTCCAAGTTGCGCAACAAGCTGATTGCCAACAACAATACCGTAAACTGGTTACCGGCGCATATCAAAGACGGGCGGTTTGGTGAGTGGCTCAAAGATGTAAAAGATTGGAACTTTTCCCGCGCCCGCTACTGGGGCACGCCGTTACCAGTCTGGCGGAGCAAAGACAACAAGATTCAGCGCGTGGTTAGCTCACTGGCGGATTTTAAAACGTATGGACACCTCAGCGGCAACACCTACACCGGTATTCGTCATGGTGAGGCAACGCACAACGTTCAGCAGAAAAATGCCGGCGGTAGCG
>JAHFLG010000052.1 GCA_023244975.1 Candidatus Harrisonbacteria bacterium | reverse complement strand
ATAAAAGTACTGAGCGGCGCCATAGAAAAATATTCCTGAAGCAACAATCGCGGCAATGAGTCCTTTATACAGAGCGCCCATGATGTTCTGGCTCTTACCAAGACGGACAAAGAGTCCGCCAATGACTGAGGCGAGCACACCAAGTCCGCCGATAACCAGCGGGAACCAGATCTGGGTTGCGCCAATGAGCAGCATCGTTGCGGTTAACGTTACAACATAGGTTTCAAATAAGTCGGCTGCCATGCCGGCGCAGTCACCGACGTTGTCACCGACGTTGTCGGCAATCACGGCCGGGTTGCGCTCATCGTCTTCGGGAATACCGGCTTCAACTTTGCCAACGAGGTCGGCACCGACATCCGCAGCTTTGGTAAAGATACCGCCGCCGAGTCGGGCAAAGATCGAAATTAAACTTGAGCCAAACGCCAGACCAACGAGTGCGGTCGCGTCTTTGGTGTACATATAAAATCCGGCGACCGCGAGCAGGCCGAGCGCGCCCACTAAGAATCCGGTTACTGAGCCGGCTTTAAATGCGAGCGAAAGAGCCGCTCCCATTCCCTTTGATGCGGCCTGGGCAGTTTTTGCATTGCTGCGGACGGCTACGTTCATGCCGATATAGCCGGCAATGCCAGAGAAGATGGCACCGATTAAAAAGCCAACGGCCACCGTCCAACCGAGCGGTGAAAATCCCATTACTAGAAACAACACTGCAGCGACAATGCCGATAGTTTTGCTCTGGCGATTGAGATAGGCAGATGATCCCTCTTGAATAGCCTTCGAGAGCTGCTGCATTTTCTCATTTCCTGGGTTCTGCTTTTTGAGCCACGCCATAATAAACAGGCTGTAGCCGATGGCGATTGCTACTGGGGCGAACACGAACCAATATACAATATTCATAGTGGTATGAATTATTTTTTTATTCTTCGTCAGCGGCCGGTTTTTCTTCTCCAGCAACTCCTTCGGCCTGAACATCTTCAGGGCTGGTGCGGCTGCGTACATCTATCTTCCAGCCGGTAAGTCGCGCACCGAGACGGACGTTTTGTCCGCCGCGGCCAATCGCAAGTGAGAGCTGGTCATTGGCAATATAGACGCGAGCTTCGTGGTTCGGTAGAACTTCTACTTCATCAACCGTTGCCGGTGAAAGCGCCGAAGCAATAAAGCGAACCGGGTCTTCGCTCCACTCAATGATATCGATTTTTTCCTGACCGAGTTCGTTAGATACCGCCATCACGCGCGTACCGCGCTGACCCACACAGGAGCCAACCGGATCAACACCCGGGGCGTTGCTGGCCACGGCGATCTTAGTGCGGCTGCCGGGTTCGCGGGCAATTGATTTGATTTCAATCGTGCCATCAGAGATTTCCGGAATTTCGAGTTCAAATAATTTGCTGACAAACTTTGGGTGACTGCGCGAGAGCAAGATGCCCGGCATGCGCGCGTCGTCCTGAACGCTGACGATATAAAACTTGAGTCGTTCACCGACGCGGTAGTGCTCGCCCGGGATTGATTCGTTGTAAAACATCATTGCCGTGGCGCGGCCTAAGTCGATGTAGACGTTGCCGCGATCCATGCGCTGAATCAGACCCGAAACGATCTCCCCTTCTCGGCCTTTAAATTCTTTAATAATTGAATCACGCTCAGCTTCTCGCAGCCGCTGCAAAATAACCTGCTTGGCAGCCTGCGCAGCAATGCGACCGAAGTCTTCGTGCGAGTCGAGCGGAAATTCGATTTCATCACCAACCACGCTTCCCTTTTTGGTTTTTTTTGCCTCTTCAATCAACATGTGTCGATCCGCATTATATCGCGGCAAGACCGCTTCTGATCCCTCAGTTACAACACTCGGAGCATCTTCAGTATCTTCGCCGTCCATCCGCACCGTGGTTTCATCAACAACGGTTTTTACCTGCCAAAATTTAAGCTCACCGGTTTTCAGGTCAAACTTGGCTTTAATGATCTCGCCTTTTTTCTCGTATTCTTTTTTATACGCTGCAGCAATCGAAGACTCGATTGCTTCTAGGACTTTTGTCGGGTCAATCCCCTTCTCCTCAGAAACCTGGTCGATCGCTCGCTTAATTGATTTTAGATCCATCAACATACTCGCTATGAAATTAATATTTATTTTTTGTCCGGCTCCCGACGCGGAGCCTAAACATGCAAACGGGCCGCTGTGTCAGCGACCCATCTCGTACTTGTATCTTAGCCTTCTATATATAATGAGTCAAGATGCCGGAGCCGCATTCCTTCTTCCCCCTCCCTGTTACAGCGTACTAGTACATGGTAACACGTGCTCATCACCGATCCGCATTTTCATAGTGATTAATAAGGCAGTCGGTCCAGTAGTTACGTACCGGCAGAGTGTTGAGCGTAATCGCGATTAGGTCAATCTGCCAGCCTACATCGTCGTTGTACCAGCTTTGATGGCGGCCGGCAAACAGCTGGGCAGCGCGCTTTGTTCTTCGTGCTTTACCGGGGCTATAGTTTCCCTCAGGCGTATAAGCATCATCGCCTCCGGTTAGGGTTTTCACCTCTACGAACACTAGTAGCCCAGTTTTCTTTTGTTTAGCAATAATGTCGATTTCGCCCCACGGCTTCCAGTAATTTCGCTTTAAAACATTGTATCCCCTATCTATCAGGTACTGGCAGGCTATATCCTCCCCTAACATTCCAACCACCGCTTTTTGGCTCATACTAATAAAATGTTGATATTAATTTACAACAGTATAGCATAGCAACACTGTCGGATCCAAAGCACTAAGCACCCTGATTGTTTACCAGCTAGAGTGTTCTACGTGAAACATCCAACATGGTTTAACTATTTTTTTATCATTGTGATGTTCAAAACTGTAGTATGTAAAACGATAAACATACAACAGGTTTTAAATCCATCAATTTCATGATTTTTTACAACCTAAAAAATGTTTAACACTGTAGGATGTGGTTACGCTAAACAAATGACAGTGTCAAAATTGAAGTAAAACGAAAATTTAATCTTTTTAATTGATTGTTTAACACTAATCGATGTTTGCCGATAAACAAAGTTTTTGAAATAGGCTCGAACCATGTTTGCTGTTTAGCATTTTGTTTCACACTTGAGCCTATTTTATAAAAGTGCCATTTTTAGCCCTGTAAAACATAGTTTTGTTATACAAACGTTTAGCGCCAAACAAAAATTGCCAAAAAGTTAATAAACCTGTGGAAATACGGCAATTCTGGGGATAATTCGGCAATTTAGATAATACGGCAATTGCCGTATTATCATTGCCGGATTATTTTCAGAAGTCTATGTGGGCTTTTATTGAGGTATTGACACTCCCTGATCCATCCGTTATCATGTACTAGTACATAGATACAAGAATATGAAACGTGATATAAAAAAGGAGGAGCAGTATAAAAAAGAGGTGATTGATATCTTAACCGCTATGGCGACTGACAAGAGAGTCATGACTGATTTTTTAACTGATATTATGACGCCGGCTGAGCTCCGCGAAATTGCCGTTCGCTGGCAAATCGTTAAGAAGTTGAAGGCCCGGGAGCATCACCGGGATATCGCGTTTGAGTTGGGGATAGGATTAGGCACGATCACCCGTGGCTCGCGCACATTGATGAACCCAGCCGGAGGCTTTAATCAGGCGCTAAGTAAGACAAAGCAGTAGGCGAGAGGAGATTGACAATTTCCTACCCCATTGTTATCATGTACTAGTACGCTGTAACAAGAGGCAGGACGAGATCGTTACAACGTGTATAGATTTGAGTATTATATGAACCGTTTTCCCAACACAACAATTGAATATTTGAACTGCAGCTGGCGGGTCGCCCACATATCTCGAGGGGCGCGCTTTGTGTTGGTATAAAAAGTTTTAAACACGTTTCGAACACGAAACCCGCCCCTAGAGGCGGCGTTTTTGTTTCTAGCGAAAAGAAATTTAGGTCTTTATACAGGGAGGGTCGATCTGTAAGAAAAAATCTTCTGATAATGGACCGTCGCTAGTATGGATGCTCGTCAGCTTTCTTTTAGTGAGTGTGTTGAGTGCGGTTTGTCTAGTAAAACTCTTGATGTGGATCAACCCAGAAGGATTCAAAGAAATAGATCCCCGGGATATGCCCTGGGGAAGAAAGTAGGACGAATAATGGAGAAAGTGAACTTTATTCGAGGTGATCCGCTGTCTATGGTACCTTCGAATACGCCCTTGGTGACCATCAATGTCGTCACTTACGAACATGGAGCCGGCGCGCCGGCTCGGTGCATGGCCGGATTCCTTCCAGCAATTCAGTTATACAACGCATTAAGCAACCGCGGCATTATGACAACTGTGCGCATCATTGCACCCAGTAAGATAGCTCGTCACTGCAATGGCTGGGATCTTGACGGGAATGACCGGGTCGTCAGAAAAGCGACTGACATGCTCGCAGCGGCAAATGTAGAGCACTTCGTCGCCGCTCCTGCAGGTATGGATCTTGTTCAGCCGGCGCTCGAGAGCGTCGCGCACCTTCTCAAGAATGCGCCGGATGCTATCGGAGAATGTGTTCAAAAACTTCGTGCGTCAGGTCTTCGTCACGGCGGAGAACAAGGAGAGCAGAATGCCCTTCTTTATGCAGCCGCACATCCTTACTCATGGCAGGATCTTTATGACTCACGGATATGGCCTGATCGGCCCCTGGGTGGTGGCGTAAGACTGAATGTTATGAGCAGGGCCGAGCGGCGCTTCCAGCCCATCCGCCACTACCTCGCAGTTATCCAGTCAGAACAAACAGTGAGCGGACCATCTGGGGATTTTTTCACTGAGCTTTGCGACACGCCGGGATACATTCCACTACCAGGTGAGCCACTGATTGAGACACTAGAACAGGAGGGTCCGGCTCGGTGCCACGACATCTATCGAAATCTCAAAACAAACGGAGGAGGGGCCGAGAAAGAAACATATAGAAGAGCTCATCGTGATTTCCGCGTGCTGATGAACTATCTCGGCATTGCGGACGGCATGGGGGAGGACGCGCCGGCTGATTAAGCCGCCGTCCTTCCCCGCAAAAATTAATTAATCTTTATGAAAACTGTAGGCATTATTGGAGGTGTTGGTCCCGACACAACAGCAAAAGTTTACCTTGAGCTTATTCGCTATTTTCGTCTTGCTGGCGAATCTAGATATCCTTCAATCACGATTCACAATATGCCGTTTTCGTTCAAATTGGAGCACGAAGCGGTTATTAAAAATATTCATCTCGAAAAAATGCTGCCACATCTCCTTTCAGCAGCAAAAATACTAGAAAAATCAGGGGCAACGTTCGGAATTTTACCTTGCAATACACTTCACAAATTTATCGAAGAAATACGCAAGGAAGTAACTATCCCTTTCCTCAATATTCTAGAGGAGACAGCATTTTTTATAAAAAATCTTAATATACATAAAGTCGGTATTTTGGGCACAAATACCACCATGAAAGAAAAACTTTATGAAGATGCGTTCGTAAAACAAAAGATAAGTTTTTTTTATCCAAATAAAATTGAGCAAAAATATCTATCTCAATTGATTAAAGACCTCTTGGACGGCAATCAAAATGAAAAGCATAAAAACCAAATGAGAACATTAACGGCTGCTTTGCATACACGCGGTGCGGAAGCGATCCTTCTTGGCTGTACAGACCTTCAAATGGTGGCAGATAAAATCAATCGAGGAATCCCCATCATAGATTCGACAGAAATACTTATTCGAGCAACCCTACGTGAGTTAACAAAAAAGCAGCGGTAGTGGAACAATTTTTTCACAACATCCAGCTGGTGGCAGCACTCGCCGGATTGGCACTCATCGGACTCATCTGTCTTCACGGGCTGATCTCAAAGATGCGTCGAGACAAGAGATGAGAAGCAGGTTTTTCGGCTGACGGAGATCCGTCGGCTACTAGGTTGCTCGGTAGTGCGAGCAACCCATTTTGTTTTAAAATAATTTCCCGCCGGAGGCTGTGAGGCCGACGGCGGGTGCTGCGGGCGCGGAGCGGGGTCACCCTCGCTGGTAGCGCTCGCTATTTGCCAGCGCGGTCATGATCTCAGTGATCATAACCTGCTTGGCGCGTTCCTCTTCTGCGGGATCGGGTTCGGGATCCTGTTCATCTTCGTCCATTTCATCCCTCCTAAAAGAAAAAACCCTCGCCAGGAGGGTTTGTGAAACTGCGAAAACAAGAATAGACTCCTGGGTTAAGGGTTTACATGTTCGACGACGATAAGGGTTATGTTTTTATAAGAGTGTGGTGTCATAGGTGAGTTGGTCCCGAACCGCGCATGCACGGGGCTGCGCGGTTCGGGAACAGGGGGGGGCTTCGCCTGGTCAGGGCGAGTTGGGATCCGGGGGGATCCAGGGGCCGACGACTGCTCGGCGGTCGGAGACGATCCGTATGACGCAGGCATGGATGTCATCGCCGATCGGACCGTGGCTGAGAGGGCGCAGACGCAGGCGAGTGCCTGCCTTCACATCTGCATCGTTCAGCTTGGACGGAATGGTGATTTCCTGCTGTTGCCCATTCGCCACGAGGTGGGCGAGTTCGGCTGCAACGAACAAGAAAGGCGGATTGGGGTTCTCTCTCATCTCGTGGTCCCTCCGATTTCTTTTTTCGCTCTCTCCCATAGAGAGCGATGTCTAACTGGTTCGCATTCAGTCAGACACCGAGCTCTATACAACGAAAAAGGCCTCCGATTGGAGGTCTTGTAATATTTCTTAGTGCAAATAGTTAAGACCTCCGTTGGCTGAGCGGGTTAATGGTGACGATCTTAAGTGTAAACTGGCAGGTCTTCATAACAGAAATTATTGTAGCAGAGCATAGAGTGGTGTCAAATTTTATTGTGAATTTCCCGCCGGACTCCGACACGAGGCCGGAGTCGGGCGGGGCGCGGGGGCGGGGCGGAGTGCTGTGCTTCAGCATCCGTACCCACTTGGGCCGACAGGCTCCCAGGGCGGGAGCTTCGGCGGTTCAGGGGGCTGCTGAGGAGTCTCGTCCT
>JAHFLG010000051.1 GCA_023244975.1 Candidatus Harrisonbacteria bacterium | reverse complement strand
GCTTCTTGCGGCTCATGAAGCGTCCTCCGAAGGACCGTCCTCGGCACCGTCCTCCGGGATGGGGTAGTCGAACTCGCCGTCTTCCTCGGAGTCATCGTCGACGGGATCGAGTGCGATGATGTCCGGAGTCCTGGATTCCGGTTCGGGGGGACCCAACTGCTTGATCTCCATGCGTCACCTCCATCGCTGGCCACACGAGCCAGTCTTTTATTAGCTTATTCCTGCCTAAAAAAATTTGCAATAAATGCTCAAAATAGCTATATTTTAAACACGCCAGGGTAGCTTAGTGGTCAAAGCACAACATTCATAACGTTGAGATCGTGGGTTCGACTCCCACCCCTGGTACCAAATATATGCATAAAGAAATAATCATAGACGTACCGGAGGAGAAGCAGGCTTTGGCTGAACTGGAGAAGCGGACAGATGCGGAGGCTATTCGCATGAAGAGGTTTTTGGCTATGCCTGACCTGTCGCGAACTCCGAGTAGTCCGCTCTATGAAATCGTCCAAAAAGCCCTAAGCGCGAAAAGCCTAGAGGGTCTCGACATCATTAAGATTCCGGAAATCGTACCCGCACGCATCACCTTTGATCTCTTCAACATGCCAGCGGGTCACCCGGCGCGCTCTAAGAGCGACACCTACTATGTCAATGAGGAGAATATTTTGCGTACTCATGACACCGTCATGTGGTACTACTACCTGACGCTTCCCGAGATTCAGGCAAAAGTAAAAAGGGGAGAATCATTTGGCACTATCTGCTACGGCAAAGTATATAGAAAAGACGAGATAGACAATCGCCACATGAACGTCTTCCACCAGTTCGGAGGCGTCTGGTTCGCTCCAATGAGCGGCGCTGACAAGGCGGCGATTGGACTACAGTGGCGGGAAGAGCTCAAACGAGTGCTCACCGATATCTCGCATAACCTGTTCGGAATCGATGTTAAAAACCGCTTCAATAACGATAACTTCCCATATACCGACCCGTCGATGGAAATGGAAATTGAAAAAGACGGCACCTGGATCGAGATGCTCGGCTGCGGCGTACCGCGTGAGAGCGTACTCAAAAATTTCGGCGTAGAGAATTATACCGGCTGGGCGTTTGGCTTCGGCCTTGAGCGACTCGCGATGGTCGGCATGCAGCTGCCGGATATCCGTCTGCTCTGGTCAAACGATGAACGGGTAAAAAAACAACTCAAACTCGGAACCGTGTATAAAGAGGTCAGTAAGTATCCGAAAATACTCCGCGACATCTCCTTTGTCGTACCGAAAACATTTGTACCGAACAACTACTTTGACCTGATTCGCGACATCGGTGGTGACCTAGTGGAAGAGGTGACACTACTCGACAAATATGAAAATGACCAGAAATTCGGTGCTGACAAGATGAGCTACACCTACCGCATCATCTATCGCAGCGTTGACAAGACGCTCAAAACTGAAGAAATTGATCCGCTCCAGCAGAAAATTGAATCTGAAACCAAAAAACAGTTCGGAGCCGAAATAAGATAGAAGGCACAACCACGGAACATTTGCTGTCCCGAGGGTACATCGCACAGCGCGGCGGCGCGAGCGGGAAGAAGGTTCGTCAGCCGACGAACCATTCTGGTACCCGCAGGGATTGCAAATGTTCCGTGGCTACCCAAGCCGGTCGTTCTTGATGAACATAAAGAAGCCCTTAATCCAGGTCTTCAGCGCCTTGTGTAGCGGCAACACCGAGGAAAGATAATAAAGCTCGATAAAGCCTTTAAACAGCCATGCGGGAAAACCCGTCATAATGAGTGGACCAATCTTGGCAATCGCGTACTTTCCGCCGATTGGGATAACATACGGATAATTCATGGGTTTATATTTCTGAATGTTCGGAACCGCAACCATTTTTTCAGCAGCAAGAATCTCCTGAATAAGATTGTTGCTGACAATATTGGCCTGACTAATGGCTGCACGAGCCACACCCGGAATTGGTTTGTCGGTCGCAGGATCAATAAAACAGACCCCGTCGCCAAGCGCGTAAATTGAGCCGTAGAATTTCAGATCATCGCGCTCGGGCAGACAGGTCATACCCTCGGTCGCGATGACGCGGCTACCGCTCGGATCGGTCTTCATATGCAGTGTAGACATCAGCTGATTTGGTTTCACGCCTCCGGTCCAAATAAGTACATCGTAAGGAAGCTCCTTGCCGCTGGCGAGGATAACTTTTCCGGAAGCCACCGAGGCAATTCGCTCATTGACCCACACGGCTACTCCCAGTTTTTCAAGTCGCTTCTGCGCCTTAAGTACAATTGCTTTACCAAACGGTGAAAGCACGGATAAACTACCCTCAACAATACTAATACCCACATCGCGACGTTTCAGATGACTGAGCCAGAGCTTGACTTCACCCGCCACTTCAACACCGGTTGAACCACCTCCACCGATAACAATTTCAAGCCTACTTGTTTCCTCCTCATCAGCCGTCAGCAAAAGCTGTTCTCGAATATGGAGCGCGTCTAAAAATGATTTCATGGGAAGAGAATACTCTTCGAGACCGGGAATATTGAAATAATTGGTCTGTGAGCCAAGCGCGAGGACTAAGTAATCAAATCCGATAACCGTACCGGTTTCGGTATGAATATCGCCATTCATCACATCAATCTCAATAATTTTAGTTTTTACAAAATCAATAGGCAGCGAGCCAATGCCTTCTTTGATTGGAAATGTAACAATCTTTTTTAGTTCAAGCTGGTTTGCGGTCTCTTCGGAGGTGGTTGCGACTTCGTACAGTGTCGGGGTATAGGTATGATAGTCGTTTTGGTCAATGAGCAGTACCCGATAGCGGTCGGTTAAACCATGCTTTTTGACCTCCTTGGCAACGCCGCGCGCGCAGTGAAGTCCTCCAAATCCGGCGCCTAAGATAACAATGGTTTTACGTGAACCCTCTGGCATATTGCTAAATTTTATGCTAAAATAGCACAATGCACAAACAAGCAGTCATGATCTTCGGCACTCCCGGTTCCGGCAAGGGAACTCAAGCAAATCTCTTGGAATGGACGAAGGGCTTTTATCATTTTGACAGTGGCAAAGAATTGCGATCGATTTTAAACGACCCGAGCCGTCAAAACGAAAAACTTATTCAGCGCGAACGCAAACTCAACGAAGCCGGCATACTGAATACCCCAAGCTGGGTGCTCGGCATTTTTAAAAAAGAAGCTAAAAAGATCGCGAAATCAGGGAAGAGTATCGTATACAGCGGCAGCCCGCGCACCATGTACGAAGCGTTTGGAGATAAAAAGACTCTTGGGCTCATTGCGACGCTGGAAAAATCTTATGGTAAAGAAAACTTGCACTTTTTCTTTATGAAGATCGCTCCCGAAATCGCGGCTGCCCGCAACAAAATCCGCCGTACCTGCACCGTCTGCACCAATCCGGTGCTTGGCGACGCCCCGGTCACCGTCTGCCCAAACTGCATGGGCGAGCTAAAAATTCGGAAAGATGACGATCCGGAGAAGTATAAAGTCCGTTACAACGAGTACATGACGCGAACCATGCCCATTGTTGAGGCGCTCCGCAGCCAAGGCATCACCATCACCGAGATAAACGCCGAACCCGCTCCGCCCGAAATTTTCGCGAACATCAAAAAAGCGCTTGGATTCTAGATATGGCGTTAGTTAAAACAGCTGAAGAGATCGGAAAGATTGAAATCGCGGGCAAGATCCTCAAAAAAACGATTGACATTCTGCGAGAGGAAACAAAAGAAGGAGTAACCCTCACCGCGCTTGACCGTTTAGCAAAACGAATTATTGAAGAAAACGGTGGCGAGCCGGCATTTTTAAACTATCGCCCCGAGGGCGCGGCACGGCCGTATCCATCCACTATCTGCGCATCACCCAACGACATCGTCGTCCATGGCGTGCCGGTCGCGCGAAAAATAAAAAGTGGCGATGTTATTTCTATCGACTGCGGCGTGCGTTATCAGGGCTACTATGCCGATGCGGCGTTTACCGTTGGCGTCGGCCGCATCAGCCCCCAGATCCGCAAACTCATTGCGGTAACCCGCGAAGCTTTGGAGCTCGGCATCAAAGCAGCCAGACCGGGCAACACCGTCGGCCACATCGGCAGTGCCATCGGCATTCATGTCCGCAAAAATGGATTTAAAGTCGTCCGCGGGCTCACCGGCCACGGCGTAGGAACCCGGCTGCACGAAGAACCAACTGTTTACAATGAAGGAGAGCGCGGCACCGGCATTATGCTCCAGGCCGGCATGACTATAGCCATTGAACCAATGGTCGCCATTGGCACCAGTCGCGTTGAGCAGCTTCACGATGATAGCTATGCCACCGCGGACGGATCTATTGCTGCGCACTTTGAAAAAACTATTGTCATCACCGAAAAAGGCCCGCGCATCCTGACATAATTAGTGATATACTGAAATCATGACTCGTCCGTTTTTATCAGTTGTCATACCCGCATATAATGAAGCTCGGCGCCTGCCGCTGACCCTTATTGATATTGATCGTCATCTGAGCAAGCAGGAATTTTCCTACGACATCACGGTGGTTGTCAGCCCCGGCAATGACAATACACTGGAAATTCTTAAACGCTTCGAAAACATCATTAAGCATCTGAGAATAATTCCGCTGCAGGAAAACCAGGGTCGCGGACTCGCGGTCAAAACCGGTATGCTTGCAGCGAAAGGAAACTGGCGATTGGTTATGGACGCCGACAACTCTGCGCCAATCATCGAGTTTGAAAAAATGCTACCGCATCTCAAAGACTATGATGTTATCATCGGTTCGAGATTTATTATGGGCGGGCAAATTGACCCACCGGCTCCTGCCGGTCGGCGCTTTTGGAGCCGTATCGGGCGATTTTTCATTAAATCATTCATTGTCAAAAATATAGAAGATACGGATTGCGGCTTTAAATGCTTTTCTGCTACTGCCACTGATAAATTATTTTCCATCGCACAAAACACCGGTTGGGCACTCGACACTGAGGTGTTAATGCTGGCGCAGACACTGGGGCTTAAAATTCGGGAAGTTCCTATTTTTTGGTCATATGACTCCGGAACGCATCGTACCGCTCGTTCATATGGTAATATTTTGATTGAGTATCTCAAGGTGTGGCTCCGCAAAACCCGTAAAAAGCTTGCGTAAATAACTCCTTTGTAGTATCCTTTGACCAACCCCGTTTTAATACTGGGGTATTTAAAAAAATGGAGCACTATCTCACCGCGAAAAAATTAGAAGAATTGAAAGCCGAGCTCGAACAGTTTAAAACCGTCCGACGTCTTGAAGTTGCAGACCGCCTTAAGCGGGCAAAAGAACTTGGTGATCTTTCGGAAAACTCCGAATACATGGAAGCCCGAGACGAGCAACAGTTTGTTGAGAGCCATATTTTAGAGCTCGAAGAGACAATCAAAAACGCCTCGCTTATTAAGCCAACCCACGGCACCAAGGCTGTCCAAATAGGCACTTCGTTTGAAGTTGATAAGGCCGGAAAAACCTATCGCTACACTATTGTCGGAGCTGACGAAGCAAAGCCCGAAGAGGGTTTTATATCAAACGAATCTCCGCTTGGCAAGGCATTTCTGGGCAAGAAGCTTGGCGATGTTCTGGCTATCAAGACTCCGGGAGGCGAGGTGAGCTACAAGATAAAGAATATAGAATAAAGTCTGGTATACTATAGGTATGCTGGATGACCTTATCGCAGAGCGGCTTAAAAAACGCATCAGGCTTGAAGATGCTGGCCTTGATCCATATCCGGCCACCGTAAAGCGCACTGTCACGATTGCTGAAATTTTAGAGAAGTGGAAACTTGGCGCAAAGGCAACTGCTGTTGGCCGGATTTTTGCTATTCGCGGACAGGGAGGAGTCTGCTTTCTTGATATTAAAGATGCCAGCGGCGGAGTCCAGATAGTCTTTCGCAAAGATAATGCCAAACAGTTTGACCTGATCCGCTCCGCTATTGATATCGGAGATTTTATCAGCGCGACTGGCAAAGAGTTTGTAACTAAAAAAGGCGAACGCAGTATCGACGCCACCGACGTCTCCATGGTCACCAAATCGCTTCGCCCAATCCCGTCAGAATGGTACGGCGTGGAAAATGTAGAAACGCGGCTCCGCCAACGCTACCTCGAACTTTTGATTAAGCCAGAGGTGCGTGAAATGTTCATGCAGAAAACTCGTTTTTGGAATACCTTCCGGCAGGAGCTCATTGAAATCGGCTTTTTGGAGGTAGAAACACCGGCTCTTGAGCTGATTCCCGGAGGAGCTGATGCCGAGCCATTTATCACGCACCACAAGGCTCTGGATATCGATATGTATCTTCGTATCTCTCTTGAACTGCCGCTTAAAAAACTATTAGTCGGCGGATTTGAAAAAGTATTTGAAATCGGCCGCATCTTCCGCAACGAAGGCATCGATGCCGAGCATCTACAAGACTACACTCAGCTTGAATTCTACTGGGCTTATCAAGATTACGAAGGACTCATGAAGTTTTTGGAAAAACTCTATAAGCGGCTGGTTAAAGCGACCACCGGAAAACTAAAAACGGTCCGCGACGGCCAAACCATCGACTGGGGCAAAAAGTGGCAGCGCGTTGACTACTTTACGGTATTTAAAGAACACACCGGGCTTGATCTAAATGTCGTTACCGATACTGAACTAGCCCATTATGCCAAGACTCACAATCTCGATCCGGAAAAGCACCCGGGCAAGGGACGGCTTATTGATTTGATCTTCAAAAAAATCCGCCACACGCTCGTCCAGCCGACATTTTTGATTAATCCTCCGGTTGAGATAGAGCCACTGGCTAAACGCCTAACTCCTGGATCAAATAAAGTTGCCCGCGTCCAGATAGTTGCCGGAGGTACTGAGCTCGGCAAAGGATTCTCTGAACTCAACGACCCGGTTGACCAGCGCAAACGCTTTGAAGAGCAAATGAAGCTGCGCGCGGCTGGTGACAACGAGGCTCAGATGATGAACGAAGATTTTGTTGAGGCCTTGGAATACGGCATGCCACCCGCTGCGGGATTTGGCGTATCTGAGCGGCTCTTTGCAGTCCTCCTCGACAAGCCAATTCGCGAAACCGTCTTCTTCCCGATTCTGCGGTCAAAGAAATAATTCCTACCATGAAAAAGAAAGTTTTGGTCTTCGGCACGTTTGACGGCATTCATGAAGGTCACCGGAATATGCTCCGCCAGGCCAAGGAGCTCGGCACGCATCTTATTATTGTTATAGCCTCTGACGATGTAGTCAGGGCGCTTAAAGGCTCGGTCACACATCACAACACTGCCACTCGCTTGGCCATGCTCAAGGAAGAGCGCATTGCAGATGAAATCCTGGTAGGCGACGATGAACCGGAAAGCTGGA
>JAHFLG010000050.1 GCA_023244975.1 Candidatus Harrisonbacteria bacterium | reverse complement strand
CGGAGTCCAGAGCCGAGAACTGGGAACCAGTTTGGTTGGAGCTTTGGAAGCTCGGCAATCGTAAGATTTCTGATTTTAATGTTCATCTGCTCTGAGATCATTTTTACGATTTCGTAATTAAATACAGGAGATATAAGAATCGCCTCAGAGATTTGTTTACCGGCGCGGCCAACATAGAAATTGACAACTCGTTGAAGCTCTTGACTTAAGAAGTTCTTGATTTGGTCAAATGTAAATGTTGATCCGGCTATTGCGGCATTTTGCCAGAGGGTAAAATGGTTAAAATACACGTTACCATTTTTGAGGATAACCAGAAGTAAGCCTTCGGAATTAACATAGATAAGCAGATATTGTTGTTCGGCTTCGATCCCGCCCCAACGTTCACGGATAAGGCGAGCGAGCGCCAAACCCGGAAATTCGACTGCAACGCAATTAAAGCCTGCTTCAGTGAGAGCGGTGGTAAATTCATCAATAACGATGCGAGCGGCAAAGGCGCCGAGAAGTTCAAGCTGGCCAAGGTCTTTATTAATCTTAATCTCCTGCCAGTCGTAGTAAGAATCTTCGATTTTATTTGGGGAGATCATCTGAAGATTGAGTTTAATCGACTCCTCTAAATGCTCTTTTTCTATGATTGGAACAGAAAAGGACTGAGTAAAAACAAGATTAGAAGGGAGTGTGAGAATACTAGCCACGATTTTGTTGGCTGGTGAGATCTGACCATGGAGATTTTTGAGCGCTTCTATGAAATTTTTTCGGTTTTTGATAGCACCCTTTTCAATGATGCCTGGCGGGAGTCGTAGCGACGCTTGAATGATCGTTTCGTTTTTAACAAGTAGGTATTTAAGCGAAGTCGCTGAAATTTCAAGACCGCCAACAGCAACTCCCGAGGTGAGGATGTCCTTTAAATGACGCATAGTCGGAGTAAGCTTCATGATATAGACCTATTGAACCATTTCTTTGAGGGATACGGTCTCGACAAGGCCGCTCGTTGAGCTGACATTTAGAATGGCCACCAAGGTATGCTCTTTGGTGAGTACACGACTGGTAGCGGTAATGGCATCTTGGCCGACAGAAAGACCAACGCACGCATCTTTACAGATCGTCACATCAACATTAGCGCGTCCAACAGTGAGACTATACGAGGCGCTGAGATTTTTATCAAGGATGACGCGCATAATGCCGTCATCAATACCGCTTTGAGCGCCGGCAAGAGCTTCGTTACCGAGGCGATTTCCGTAGAGGCTGTTGTTGAGGTACACAAGAAGTAGGGTGCCCGCGACGCCGATTTCAATGATAATACTACCGATGAGCAAAATAACCGGGAGAGAGGCTATACCCCATCGTTGTTTAAAAATTTGAAATTTTAAATTCGAAATGTTCATATTAGCGGCTCCAGGTTAGTGATATATCATATACGGTCGGTGTAACTATGCGGTCGGGATCCGAGATCAGAAATACCTTATAGCGAAGGTATTGCTTGTTCATATGGTTTGCGCGGACGATCGGTATTGAGGTGTCTCGCAGTCCTTGATAGTAGCTTGTACCCGTACCATTGGGCCCGATAAAATCCCAGCCCGATACTCCACCCGTGCACGTTGGCGCTGTTCCTTTGCCGGGAAGGCAGTCGGTAGCTACTTGAAATCTGACGAGTGTTCCGGTCGGTGACAGACCTTGCCAAACCAACGTGTTGAGGCCAACGCCCGCTGAGAGGGTTGTATTAAAAATTGAAGAGATGAGTACTCCTTGTGATCGTAGACCAGTAACAGTTTTGACTTTGTAGGTTATCACCGGGGTTGTGGCGTTATCTCCACCACAGGCAACGTCTATGAAACCATTTCCTGCACCGCCATTGTCTTTATCGCAGTTGTCGCTATTAAAACTAATCCAGCCGCCGACATCACCCCATGCCATCCCATGAAAGTCTCCATTAGTATCGATTGTAACTTGATAGGCGGGATAGCCCGGAGCCGAGGTATTAAGATCTTTAAAGCTGATCCAGCCAAGAGCATCGCTCCATGCCATGCCGCTCAGATTACCGTTTCCGTCATTAAGTACACCAAACTGAGAGGGCCCACCGTTCGATGGACAGACATTGAGTCCGAGCGGCGGTACTGAATTGCAATTGAGGGCTATATAGCCAACGCTCGAGCTGGCAAAGCCGGTAATTTCAGTGCTCGAAACATGCACCGTGTTTGTGCTTTTAAAATCTATCCAGCCAATAACGTCGTTCCACGCGTAGAAATTAGGAGTTTGAGAATCAATGTTTGAGTAAGGGCCGACCGGTGTTGTCGTCGCAAGATTATTGATGGTGATTTCATAGGGGATAGAATAATTAATATTAGAAGAGCTGGCGAAGGTAGTATCAGCAAATGGTGTTTCATAATTCGGGCCGCCAATCCAGTCACCCTGAGTCATCAGTCGGTCGCGAGTGCGGCCAACAATACTAGCAAATGTAACTTGGCCAGAGCTTTGTGGATTCTGCCAGGCTGCATGGGTTCGGATCAAGAGTGTCGATGGGTCAGTCGTACCCTCGCGTTCAACATCTTCAATCGTGAAGGAGAGTTCGTAATCTTGGCCGTTGACAGCAATCGTACTGCTGCTTTCGGCAATAGTAGGAAGGCCGACCTGGCTGACAAGGTGATAGGAAACGGTTGAGCCATGAGCGATCTGGTCGAGGCTGTGCCAGTTGGCGTTGACTATGACCCTTACATCTTCCATGACCGACTGAGTCAGTTCTGAAGCAGCCAGAGAAAAATTGTTTTCAAAATTAAGCCGTAGTGCCAGCGCAATAATACCCACGGCTCCAGTGATGAAGATGATGCCAATAGCAACACCGACGACGAGTTCGATGAGAGACTGTCCGGACTCGGATGTTCGTTGCATACTCATGCTCTAAGTATACATCAGTTATTGGTAGTCAATGAGTCCGGTTGTGCTGACACTGACTGTTTTATTGAACGCCGGATTAAATTCGCTGATGATCTGCACCGTCGCGCCGGAAACAGGTAGGCCTGAGTTTTTTTGAAAGATCACGTTGGCCGTGATGCCGGCAGCCGGCAGGCCGAGGGTTAGATTGGATCTTAATGCGCGCTGATCCATAATCGATCCAGGAGCTTCAGTGTAGCCTCCTGCGCCCAGAATATCCTCATCAACTTGATAGAGATAATAGCTATCGCGATCATCTCCAAGCGTATCAAAGTAGACACCCCAGCGGCTTGAGGACTCTTGATCGATTGATTTTTCTTGCGCGCTTTTTAAAAATGCGACGAGCGATCGTGCTTCATCCTCTACCTGCTGGCTTTGATGGTATCCGAGAAATGAATATACGCCGACTCCAGCAATGATCGTGATGATAGCGAATACGATGAGAATTTCAATGAGGGTAAACCCGCGTTGCATACTATAATTGGCCGACAAGTTGGTAGACGGGGACGATGATTGATAGCGCGATAGTGCCGATAATGATACCGATAAACAAAAGCAGAGCCGGTTCTATAAAGGTTACCGCATTTTTGATAGAGGCTTCGATTTCAGTTTCGTAGAATTTTCCGAGCGTTTCCAGAATGTCGCTTAAGTGACCGGCTTTTTCGGAAATGGCGACGAGATTGGTGACGACAAACGGGAAAATAGTTTCTTTTCGAAAGGCCTCTCCCAACGAAACTCCTTTAGCAATTCCCTCATTGGTGATGCGCAACAGTGCACTTTTCACGTCAGGGTGACCGACGGCATCAGCCGTGATTCGTAAGCTTTCGAGAATAGGGACACCGGCTTTTAAGAGCGAAGAAAGAGTTGTAGCAAATCGTTGAACTGCGAGCTGATAATTAATTTTTTTAATAATCGGTAGTCGATTGATAAGATGACTAAAGAAGCGTTTTCCTGTTGTTGAACGGCCAAAGACCCAGATTGAAACAATAAACAGAGCTGCAACACCAAGGATGATCCAAAGATAATCATTAATGAACAGGCCGACGCCGAAGACGACTTTTGAGAATAAGGGGGGATTAAAGCCACCTCCCAAAAATACATTTGCCAACTTTGGAAGAGCAAATGTTGCCAAGAAGAAGAGAATCAGGACTGACAATGAGAGGAGTAGGATCGGATATACGAGAGCTCCCTTGATCTTGCCGCGCAGATCTTTTTCTTTGGCAAGATTGATCGTTAGATCATTAAATACTTTGGCCAAATTTCCTGAAGCTTCACCTGACTTAACCAAATTGATAAATACAGGACTGAAGTGCTCGGGATATTTCGCAAAAGTTGTATAGAACGGCTGACCCTTTTCCAGGCCTTCACGGATTTCGATAAGTAGGGCACGGAGAGTTGATTTTTCAAAATCGGCAAGCAGGATGTTGATTGCTTGGAAGAGGTCGATACCAACCTCAAGCATGATTGACAGATATTTAGTTAAAAAAATCTTGTCATTAATAGTGATTTTGGCGCCGAAAAATTTTGTACCTGATGAATACGCCGCCGCTCCCTTCAGCTGCTGAATAGAGATCGGTTTTAATCCTCGCGCAGCCAAGAGATTTAAAAGTTCCGTTGTCGTAGCAGCGTCTTCGTTTCCTTCGGTCACTGTGCCACTTGGATTTGCCGCCAAGTAATGAAACTTCATATATTTTAGTATATCACACCCGCAGCACTGCTTATTCTTGAATTACGCGCAGCACTTCTTCGATAGTAGTGTTGCCACGACGGGCTTTCAGTAGTCCATCTTCGAACATAGTTCGCATACCTTCTTCACGAGCCAATTCACGACATTTATCAAGCGTGAAGTCTGGACTGGCGATTATTTGTCGAACTTTCTCGGTGACTTGCAACACTTCAAAAATACCCATCCGGCCACGATATCCTGTGTGGCTGCAGCTCGGACATCCTTTGCCTTTGAAAAATGTTTTTGGAACATTAATATCTTTGATTTTGAGAGTTTTAAGCTGTTCTTCAATGATTTTGAGAGTTTCCGGAGGGGCCTGGTATGAATAGAGACAGTCGAGACAAATGCGACGAACGAGGCGTTGAGCCATCGCAGCGTTGAGCACCGCAGAGATTAAAAAAGGCTGAATTTTCATGTCCATCATGCGGGGGATCGCCGTTGGTGCGTCGTTGGTGTGGAGGGAAGAGACCACGAGGTGGCCGGTGAGAGCTGCATGAACCGAGATTTCGGCAGTCTCTTGGTCTCGAATTTCACCGACCATGATGATGTTGGGATCCTGACGCAAAATGGCTCGTAGTGCCGAGGCAAAGGTAATGCCAGCCGCTTCATTAATCTGAGTCTGATTGATGTATTTCATATCGTACTCGATCGGATCTTCAACCGTGACGATATTGACCTCCGGTTTGTTGACGAGACTTAAAATAGAGTAGAGGGTGGTTGATTTACCACTGCCCGTCGGTCCCGTGATGAGTACAACACCATAGCTTTTGGTAACATTATTCGTGAGAATCTGGATCATATCCGCAGTCATGCCGAGTTCTTCAAACGAGAGAACATGGGAGCTTGAAGTCAGGAGACGCATTTCAACTTTTTCTCCATAAAACGTTGGTAATACAGAGGTACGGACGTCGATCAGCTCCGAACCGACTTTATATTTAAATCGCCCGTCTTGCGGATTCATATGTTCATCAAGCTTCATTGCAGAAAGGATTTTAAAGCGGGCAATAATGGCGGGGAGGATTTCTTTTTGCATACGGATGATCTCATGGAGCAATCCGTCAATGCGGTAGCGAACAAGGATTTCTTTTTCAAGCGCTTCGATGTGGATGTCAGATGCGCGCAAGCTCAGTGCATACGACATAATATTGTCGGTAATAGCGATGATCGGGACTTCAACTGCCGCTTCTGTGTCTTTTTTGCCGGTGAGCTGGAGCGAAGCCTGAATATTCTCTTGGATTATTTTTCGAAAACTTTCAACTTGCTGCTTGCCGTAAAACGAGAATACTCGACTCAAATCGGCGGGCGTTGATAGGAAGGGATTGATGCGCGTCTGGAATTTGGTTTCTAAGAATTCAATCGTTGCCAGATCAGAGGGATCTTCCATCGCGATATCGATTGATCCGTTTTCTTCACGTTTGAATGCAACGAGATGTTTTTCACGAGCTACCTCTTCAGTAATGAGGCCCAGTACCTCGTCTGAGATATGACTAGGCTCGAGTACGGCGATTGGTACATTAAAGAATTTCGCGAGCAGATTTTTATAGTATTCGTCAGTAATGACATTCTTTGAAATCAGAATCGCCGGTAGCGACTGACCCATACGTCGGGCGTCTTTAAGATAGATCTCAAATTTTTCGGCAGTGATGATGCCGTCTTCGACGAGAGTTTTTTCTAATTTCTCGAGCGGAATTTCAACCATTCTATAAGTATATCATCACCGGCTGAGTTCTAGAACTTTAGCCAGAGGAATACGCTGGTAGTTCGCACGAAAGAAATGATACCGATCGAAATGAGTGCTACCGGTAACCAAAAATAGTAAAATGTCAGTCGCTCGGACTGTTTGCTGTATATCCGGTGTGCGAGCAGATAAAGGCAGTAGGAGATCACTGTTATCAGTAGGTAGCCTATCCAGACTGGATGGCCAACTATGAAGACTGCGAGAGCGATGAGGTACGGTTCGTCAGGGTAGAAGAAGCGTTCATGGTAGCGCCTGTTTCCGTACTGCGTAGCCAGCAGAATAATAACCGCAATAAGACCTGAGAGCAAATACGGAGCCCAGAATCTAAAGAATGAATAAATCAAGAAATAGCTTAGATCTTGATACGGGGGAACCAAATATCGCGCTGGCGACGGAGCATTGGCCCAGAGAATAAATTGCTGGTCTGTTTCCACAAACAGGAGGATCGTAGTAAGGGCTATCGTTCCCCAGAAGATCATGCGCCGATATGAAACCAAAAGGGAGCGCTTAACTAGTTGCGCTCCCAAAAGGAAGAGTATGATCCCAAGATGGACGTACTCAATACATGTCATTACAAATCGAGTCCGGGATCATTTCCAACCTCATAGAAATCATCATGATTTCCACCGTCTTTGTTTTCCTTGTTGTCAGCTCCGCTTGAGTATCTGGTGCTTTCCAGATTGGTATCAAGTTCGTAGGTCTTCGCTGAATTGTCACACGAGTAGCCGTAGTACAAGTTGCCGGTTGTCGTGTTTGAGGGGTCACGAGGAAGGGCTGAAAGCGGGGATCCGCCTGAAATTCCAGTTAAATCAACCGGTACCCAGCCAGCTCCTGCAACCGTAAAGATTCCAGCCTGAAGCAAATTGCCAGGAACTCCCGTACCAGCCGCAGAGCTTGCTCCAAACGTACTTGATGCAGATGCGATAGAAGCGCCGTAATTAGTGCCACAAGCGAATCCGGCTCCGGCAGCACCATCGAGGTCAGGGCTTGTTACGGTTGTCAGGTACAAGTTAAGGGCCCCACGAATCGCATCTAAGTCAGCGA
>JAHFLG010000049.1 GCA_023244975.1 Candidatus Harrisonbacteria bacterium | reverse complement strand
ATTTGCTATTTCCACAGCTCTCGCGGAAGTGTCGCGCTGAGTGCCGACATTGATAATAGAAACTCCGCCCACGAGCGTGCGATCTATGACTTCTTTCCAATCTTTCTCAAACGCCGCAAATTGTACGTGGCTGTGGCAGTCGAACATAAAATTTAGAGCCGCGGAAAAAGAGGTGCGGTTGGACGCGCCAGAATAGCAGCTGAAGTCGATGGCAAAAATGGAGCGAGCTCTCTGGCCGCCGCGTCTAAAATAGCCAAGCAATTCTCCAAAACATCTTTCTGCTTGTCACAGCCAGTTTCCATCTCCCAGGGCTTCTCGGAATTAATATAGCGATCGCCAAAACTGAGTAATGTCCAGATCGAAGCGAGAGCTTCGTGGAGCTTGCGATCGCTGACATGCGTGGCAACTTCGGATTTCATCTTTGAAATTGCCGTTAAAATCCCTCCCGCCTCCGGCGTACTCCCTTTAGGAAAGGGAGAAGCGGCTTTTTTGGCCAGCGTCAGGACTCGGGAGGTAAAATTACCAATTCCATTGGCAAGATCCGCGTTGTAGCGAACTCTAAACTTTTCCTCGCTCCAGTCGCCGTCGCCGTCAGTCGGAATTTCGCGCAGCAGATAGTAACGAACCGCATCTACGCCATATTTTTTTACCAGCTCCATGGGGTCGACAACGTTTCCGAGCGATTTGCTCATTTTTTGACCGCCTACAGTAATATAACCATGCACCAAAAGTTCTTTTGGAAGTTCAATCTTCGCTGACAAAAGAATGGCCGGCCAGTAGATGGCGTGGAAACGTATGATTCCTTTACCAATATGATGCAAATCTGCTGGCCACCATTTTGCAGGAGCGCCGCTTCTGTAAATATTAAGTGCGTCAAACCAGACATACATTATCTGACTGTCATCACTTGGCACTGGCACGCCCCAGCCGTGGGCACGAGCCTTGGACCGAGAAATACTAAAATCCTGAAGTCCTTGCTTGATAAAGCCTAGGGCTTCATTTTTACGGTGCTCAGGAACAATTTTATATTCATCAGAGGTTAATATCTTTTCAAGATGCTCCTGGTAATGTGAAAGCTTGAAAAAATAGTTCTCCTCCTCAACTTCATCAAGCGGCTTGCCGGGATGTTCAAAACATTCTTTTTTTTCATTTAGTTCGTCAGCAGTATAAAATAGCTCGCATCCGACGCAGTAGAGCCCCTTATACTTCTTTTTATAGATATCGCCGTTCTTCTCGCAGAGGCCCCATAGCTCTTGGCTTGATTTGAAATGCTCCGGACTCGTGGCGCGCTGAAAATGATCAAAGCTAACGTCATAAGCCTTTGCCAAATCGGAAAACGCTGTTGCGTTCCGATCGCAGAGCGCCTGAGTTGAAATTCCTTCTTTTTCCGCGGCCTGCACGTTCTTTAGAGAATTTTCGTCTGCTCCGCAGACATAAAAAACATCATCGCCTTTTGCTCTATAATACCGGGCGAGTGAATCGCTTTGCACGAATTCAAGCGCGTGGCCGATGTGCGGCTTCGCGTTAACATACGGAATCGCATTCGTAATATAAAATTTCTCGTTAGCCATAAAAAACTACGCGTCCAGATGGATAGTTCCGTCAGCTGGATCCGGTCGAGACCAGTGCTTCAATATTTCCTGACACAGTACTGCCACCGGTACAGAAACAATGGCTCCAATGACGCCAAACGCCTCGGCTCCGATAAGCAACGCAAGAATAACAACCACGGGATTAAGATTCGTCGTATAACGATTGACAATCGGAACGAGGAGATGATTCTCGGTCTGCAAGACAATAATGAAGAGAATCAGTGTGTACAATCCCAGACTTGTTGACTGTGTCATGGCAGTGAGCGTTGCAAGGCTGCCGGAAAAAATCGGGCCGACATATGGTACCAGTTCAAGAATGCCGGCCGTGATAGCCAGAATAAAGGCATATTTCACGCCGAGAATCTGTAGACCGATAAACACCGCAAGGCCGACAACGGCGCTGAGAAAGAGCTGACCGGCAAACCAGAAACTAATTTTATGCCGAACCCGTTCATAGACACTGAGTACCTTGCCCTGATAGTGATGCGGCAGGATAGTAGTTAAAAAGCGTTCCACTCCATCCTTGGCAATGGTCAGATAAAAAGAAATTACAAACACAATGAGCATGAGAGCTACTCCACCGACAACCTGCGAGAGCACACCGACCAAAGTTGTCTTACCACCAAGTAGATTTGAAGTAAACTGATTAATCGCGGTGGCAACAGAGTCAAAAATCGAGGTGTCAACGCCAGTAGTGTGCGCGAGCGAACCGATGATGTCCTGTGAGTTGGCAAGCAACGCGTTGAACTGAACCAAAAATACGGGGACAACGATATAGATGATCATCGCGATTAAAAAGATGGCGAGAATATAAATCGCTAGTGTTCCGATAATACGTGGAATCCGTTTGCGTTCCAGATAACTGACAAATGGGTCAAGCGCCGCGGAAATAATAAGGGCTAAGATCGCGGCAAGCAGAACATTTTTTGAAACATATAGAATGGTAACCAAAATCACCATCAAAACAACCTTCCACAGTGATCCCCACCCAATCTTCAATTCCATTACCTATATTTAAGCATTCAGGCTATTAAAGCGCAAGCAAATCCCTAAACTCCTGTTCATTCTTCTGCGGGCCAATCATAGCCATATTCAGAGATTCGTTCTTAAAGATGTCCTTCGCCACCTCTTGGATCTGCTCCGCCGTAACACTATTAATCCCTTGGACGAGCTCATCCGGCGTGGTCACCGAGCGCTTTAAAATCTCCTGGCTTCCATAATAGATAGCCAGGGCGTCAGAGGTTTCTAGTCCTAAAAGCAGGTTTCCAGACAAATGGCTCTTGGCGCGCGCTAGTTCGGCTTCACTGACCTTTTCATTCTTGAGTTTATTGAACTCTTCGAGAATAGCTTTGATAACAATTTTTAATTTTGAGTGCTCCACGCCGGCTCCGGCAGCAAGATAGCCATGATCCGTATACAAATCAGCAGACGCGCGCACGTAATACGCAGCACCGAGCTCTTCACGAACCTTTTGGAACAGCCGCGAGCTCATACCGCCGCCGAGAATATCAGAAAGCACCTCCAAGGCATAGCGTCGCTTATCGAACATCGAAAAAGCCCGTACACCAATCATAATATGGCTCTGGTCAGACTCTTTAAATTTCAATAGTAACTCTGGCCTCGCTTGGCCTTCGGTAACCGCCAGCTTAGAACCCTTACTACCTTCCGGCATCTTGGCAAACAGCTTGTTAGCCTGTTCCAGAATCTTTTTCTCATCAAAGTTGCCAGTGATAATAAGAATTGTGGACTTCGGCAGGTAGTGGGCTCCACGATACTTGATAAAATTTTCTTTCGTAAGTGTTCGGATGATATCTTTTTCGCCACCGACGTCCCAGCCGGCCGGCTGCTCGCCATAGAGCAGGTGCATAAAAATATCACCAATCTTTCGCTGCGGCATGTCTTCATACATATTAAGCTCCTCGATAATGACGCCTTTTTCTTTTTCTATCTCCGCCGGATCAAACACCGGATTAAGATATAAATCTGATATGATATCGAGCGCCTCGCTGCTGTGGTGGCTCTCAACCTTGGCAAAATATCCTGTCCACTCGTGCGAGGTAAACGCGTTGTATTCGGCGCCCAAGCCGTCGAGCTCACCTGCAATCTGCATCGCGGTAGCGCGATTAGTCGTACCCTTAAAGCACATATGCTCAAGAAAGTGCGAGATACCGTTTATCTCTTTGACTTCATACTTGGAACCGGCCTCAACCAGCACTAACACCGTAGTGGCCAAATTTCCCGGCTGCGGAACAGTAATAATTCTCAGCCCATTTGGCAGGGTCTGCTTGGAGTATGGTTGCATGGATTACGACAATTTTGTTTTTAAATACTCAGCGAGCGAAGCTATCGCAATCCGCTCCTGCTTCATGGTGTCGCGGTCGCGGACGGTAACGGCATTGTCGCTGAGAGTTTCAAAGTCGACGGTGACACAATACGGCGTACCGATTTCGTCCTGGCGGCGGTAGCGCTTTCCAATACTCTGAGTCTCGTCGTATTCGCAGGCAAAGTGCTTGCAAAGCTGCTCGTACAACGGTCTCGCAACAACTGCCAGCTCATCCTTTTTCGAAAGGGGCAGGATAGCAACCTTAACCGGTGCCATCCATGCTGGAAACTTCATGACCACGCGCTTTTCTGTTTCTTCTTTCTCAGATGTCGGTGCTTCCTCCTCGTGGTATGCCTCAAGCAAGGCAACCAATACACTGCGATCAAGGCCAAAACTCGGTTCGATGACATGCGGCACAAACTTTGCATTCGTTTCTGGATCAGTGTAGGTCAATTCCTGTTTGCTGGCAGTGCTGTGATTGGTAAGGTCAAAGTCTCCGCGATAGGCCAGGCCGTAAAGCTCTTTTTTTCCAAACGGATAGTCGTACTCGACATCCACGGTTCGCTTGCTGTAATGTGCCCGGTCTTCCGGAGGAATTTCAACAAAATGGAGCCGCTTCTCGCTCACGCCTAAATCTTTGAGCCACTGCTTCATCTGACTCAGCCAATAGTCAAAATACTTTTCCCACTCGCTCTCATTAACAAAATATTCAAGCTCCATCAGATCAAACTCGCGGGTGCGGAAGATAAAGTTACCGGGCGTGATTTCATTACGGAAGGCTCTGCCCTGACTCGCGATACCAAACGGCAGCCGCTTTCGCGTTGCGTCTAAGACATTTTTAAAATTCACGAACATCGCCTGAGCAATTTCCGGTCGCATATACGCCACGCTTGCGCTATCCTCTTTTGGACCAAGGGATGTCTTAAACATGAGATTAAATTGTTTTGCCTCAGTAAACGTTTTTTCCGCTTTGCACGATGGACACCTTTCAAAATCCTTTACATGATCTGCACGAAACCGCTCGTGACATTTTTTACACTCAATAAGGGGGTCTGAAAACGTCTTGAGGTGACCGCTCGCCTCCCAAACTTTTGGATTCATGATCACGGCCGCATCAAGGCCAACCATATCGCTTCGCTGCTCAACAAACCGACGCCACCACTCGTCTTTGATGTTTTTCTTCAGTTGAGCGCCCAGAGGGCCATAGTCCCAGGAGTTTGCTAGTCCGCCATAGAGTTCACTGCCCGGAAAAATAAAACCGCGACGTTTGCACAAAGAAATAATTGTTTCCATCTGATCCATGCTATAAAAAAGTTATGGTTTCACAGTCTTTTCGCCATCAATAACCGTCAGATCGTCGGGAACTCTTGTAGTGGCGCGACCGGCAGCAGCGCGCAATGATTCATCCGTGAAGAGATCATGATATTCCACCGTCGTATCTTGAATCAACTCAGGAGCATCATCGATCTGGTCAATCGACGGAGTGAGCTCAACCTGGAAAATAGCCTCATAGGCGGGACTTAAAATACCCCGAGTTGCCGGCACGGTGCCGACGTTCCAAACCATTTCCTGGTTACGCTCATTATAGATCAAAGAACTACTCGCGTTTACTTTTGACTGACCTGTATAGCGGACGTTTGGCCCAAGAAATGCCCGAGCCGTCACGCCGTCAAGATCAGTTGAAAAGTTAAGTAATTTCCAATGGATCGTATACTGAGTTCGCTGGCCAACTCTCGGAGGTACCATGCCGGCATTGGCAATACCTGAGGCTGCGTCACGATAGAACACGGATGCGTTAATCCCAAGTTTGCCGCGGACTTTATGTTCCGACGAAGCAACGCCGATGGTCTGATTTGAGGCAATGCCTCGCGGGACTGTGGGCGACTGGATCTGAGCCTTTACCTTCAGGGTGAAATTCTTTGAACTAAGTCGCGTTATGGGATACGCCTCTTTTGCCGGGACAGTAAACTCTACAACTCCTCGCCCTCCCGCCGGCAATATTCGGAGTCCGGGTACACGCGCGGCATTCCACATTACCGTATTATCTCCACCGAGAGCTCCATCACTCTTTAACTTTTTAAGATCAAACATCTCACCCTCAAGTTTTGCCTTAATAATGACATCTTGCAGAGCAACTTCTGTGTTGTTTGCGTAAACAAGTTTGTAGGTCAATTGATCTCCTGGGGAAGCAATCAGTCCCGGATTATCATTTACAACAATCGCCAATGAAAGCGGTGATGAGGCCAGGGAAACAGTGCCACTCTTCTGCGCGATGGAATACACTCCGTCGCCAACATCGGCACTGAGATCAAGTTTAAATTCAAACGCTGCCCCAGCCTGACCGACAATCGAACCCTTCAGAAGAATAGTACCGCCCTCGCCAACTGCAATGTCACCAAGATTCCACATCGAATTGCTTGTTGAAAGAGGAGCCGGATCTGCGGAGCTGAACGTAAATCCGTTGGCATAAAAAATCCTCAGCTGCGCGTTCCTGAGGTCGCTGTTTGAATTATTATGATAGGTTACCTGGGTTTCGAACTCTTCACTCCCGAACACCTTTGTCGGCGGAATGATATCGAGAACCGCTCCGGGCTCACCCACGACGACCTCTCGGCCAATATCTTTTTCAAAGCGCGAACTAAATGAACCGGGTTGATACGATACTGCCGTAGCCAGCTGCTTAATCGTATTAGGCTGACTCATAGGAATGATTTTAAATACTTCGCTGAGAATTTTCCCCGGTTCAACGTCGCCGATCACCTGCTTCTTGAACACCTCCCGTTTTGAACCGACAAATACGAACTCTGCCGGAAGATTGACGATGATCTGCGTATCCTTAAGTATTACGTTTGAATTATTAGAAATATTGACACGCATATCAAAAGGAACCCCGCTCAGTACTGTGTCGGGGGTTGTAACCTCAACTGCAACATCTCTGCCGTTTCGAGACGCGAAAAATAGAAAAATAACTAATGCCACTACCAAAAATAGGGCTCCGCAAACGATCCAGACAAATAATTTTCTTCGACTTGTCCGATTGAGCGTTTGGGGTGACGAGGCTATCGGCATGGCTCCTACGATCTGTTTATCCTGCTCTGGTATATCAGTCATAATTAAAAAGTAATTATACTACAGAAAGTTCAAAATCTGAAGTAGTCCGGCGACCAAGGCAGCTTCGGCAACGATAGAGTGAGTCAGAGGGTATAAAGTAACTGGGATTGGGGCGCTCACACTGATCGCAACGGGCATGTTCGGGATCAAATCCCATAATTTTTAAAAATGACCTGCCGAGTAATTCACCGCGTTCTATGAGCTGCCAGAGTTCAGCATCCGGGTGATGCGGCTCGGTAAGCCGCTTGATCATGGCGAGTACGGTCAGCACCTCACAAATTTTACCCGATTCTTTGGCAACTCTTCCGCAGGCGACGGCATCAACAATTTGAAACCCGCTCTTTTCAACCAGACGCACGGTGACGATGGTAAGCGGCTCAAGATGTCCGGAGAGCTTTGAGTATATTTTTTTGGAGCTTTTCGCCCGCGCGGTAACACGGCCAAGCAATTTAGTAAATAAAAAAACCCGCGAATCGCTCTCGCCGGTTACCTCTCGGTCTAAGACAATGGCATCGGTAACATACTCATTCATCTTTCTATTATATCATGCCGAAAAATCCTCCTCCCGCGCGCCTGGTTATGTGACCAGAGCGCGCGGGGTTGTAGTTACTGCTGCGATGGCAGCGTGTCCGCAAGCGCAAGGATCTGGTCCTCACACCAGTGAACAGCCTGCGCAGCGGTCATCCATGCAGGCCGACGCTTGGCTCTACCGAAGACGACGATCATCGGCTTGAAACCGTC
>JAHFLG010000048.1 GCA_023244975.1 Candidatus Harrisonbacteria bacterium | reverse complement strand
GGTTTCCAATTCACGCCAACGATAACCAGAATCCTTTACTTGCATTCGAGTAAGAGGAGCATACTCCTGCGCAATGGTTTCATTGTATGCAAAGGGAGAAAGTTCAATCGGAAAAAATTCGCCATACTTGTAGATGCGGAGCTTAGTGTCTACATAGGGCATCTCATTCATCTGGGCAATAATCCTCGGTACCAACTTTTCATATTCTTCTTTTGAATACTGCTTGTTCAAAATACAATGCTGTTTGGTGCGCAAACCCACGCAACCGAATAGATTCGAGCTACTGTGACAGGCATATGTATAGAATGCCTCCTGACACGCATGAGTAAACACATTAAACATGCAGTGCATCGCCTGCGCGCCGGTATCTACAGCCTCATACATTAATTCAGCGGTCGCTCCCATACCATATCCGTCATAACTATCATTCATAGTTGCTGCATGATAAATATACTTACAATCTTCGAGTTCGCCGTATATATCAAAACAATTATATGAATTATTTGAATTTAAAATTGCATATCCGGTCACATCTACCGATTTCACTCCTCCGCCATATCGCCGTGGATATTTTAATATAAACTCCGAGAACTTTTTTTTGAATTGTTCAAGCTGCGCATAACTTCCAAAATCGTACTGCCCTCGTTGCTTTTGGTATTCCTCTTTGGAATACGGTACATTCCAAATGCAATGTGAGCGATTTTTTACATTAATACAGCCCAATGACTGCTGCACGTTAGTGCAGGAATGTAAAAAATCAGATTGGATGCATTCCCTCGCTCCGAACGAAAACAAAACGCGATTAACCTCGGCACACAATACGTTTTCATAACAGTCGGTTCCCGTGGCTTGTTTGTAGATATCAAAGGAATTTTTAGTTTTCATCGCGCCGGTTACATAGGCGCTATCTTCTGCACCAATGGAGGCATAGAAAAGATAACAATTCTTGCAATCCAAACTGTGATTGCCGTATTCACTATTAATACAGTTAGAATTAGCCAGATTTGGTAATGGCGCTTTTCTCATCAGCTCCGCAAACTGAACAAAAAACGGACGATTGAAATCATAATCACGACCAGATTCCAATTGATCCCATTTATCACTCCACCAGTAGTCGCGGTCATATACTGTGATCTTGGCTTCTGGCGAAAACATCGTCAAAAAATCTTTACCTGTCACAGCACATTTACCCTTATGAAAGCTTCGCTCGTTACGCCATGCCATGCGCCGCTGCAATCGACAGTCCGAGCAAAATGTTGGCGCCGGAACTTTTACTCTTTCATAAAAATCAAAATCCTCGGGTTCAATGGTAAAATTCTGCTTACAGTTTTGACACGCTCTGGTTTCGGTCATGAAATATTCTGCTGATAGCAGGGTACACAGGCGATCTTTTGATAGCCAAGGCTTGGATCATAGTAGTGCTCAATCTCGCTCTTACAGTAATAGCATGCGCCTTTTTGAGGCTTAAACATGAGCGCCATCGGCTTATATAAATTGAATGTCCTCCAGTCAAAATGTCGTTGTGGAGGCGGAATACCGTGCTGTTTATAAAACGCGAGCTCTCGCGGAGCGATGTTGTAACTTAATTTTGTTTCAACGCAGATTATCCTCTGTTTAACGATATCATCCGTGACCGAATCAATAGAATCAGAAAGCTCATCACTAGCGATAGCGCCTTGATATGAAGGAACCGGTGATTCTTCCCATTTCGCACCCATTTCCAAGGCCTCATCCTTTGTTTTCGGGAAAAGCACCTGGGCAAGGGATATATTATATCCGCCATACGCCATGGCAAACGGCATGAAACTCCCCCACTCGCCACGAGCCTTCATATCAGCTTTTATCTTTTCAACGAGTGCTTCATATTCTTCTTTTTTATATTGCTTGTTCAAAATACAATACTTCTTTTTCTTCAGCCCAACGCAGCCGAAACAGTATTCACAGTCTTCGCAGTTATCAACATACATGCTGTAGCGACAGTTGGTCGCATACAAGACACAGGTATTACCATAGCCGAACTGATCAAGCGCTGTTCGCGTTGATTGCTCGACAAGGCCAGCACAGATTGCCTCGATAGTATCCTTAGCCTGGAAACCTCGTAAAAGACGGCGGCAGTTTTCAGACTTATCCAGAAAATTGCAATGTATGCAGTTCTTATTTTCTGTCATAAAGTTGCCGGATGAATTAAAAACTTGAATATTCATGTTGGCGCGGTGAACCGCTTCTTCGGCGATTTTCCGCCAAAATTGCTGCTTGAGCTGCTGCACTGAAGCAAATGACTTTACATTATACTCCTTCATCTTTTGCTCATATTCCTCTTTTGTATATTGCTGATTCAGAATGCAATACGACTTATTACGCAAATTCCAACTCATAAAACAATTTTGAACATTCCGGCAGTCATACAAAAAGGCACTGTCCATAGAGTCATGACAGTTAAATGAATACTTCAAGCGGTAGCATTTGAAGCAAAAGAGACAGTCATAGCACTGCTCAACTCCATAGCAATGAGCCACATCAACACTCTCCTTTGAAGCCCAAACTCGATACGCATAGCTTAAAAATTCATTCTGAAAACCGGATCGACACAAATAACACTCCTTGCTCTCCCACCAGTCATCGGTCCATTGGCAATTAACATTTTTATTTCCCAGCTGATGCGGATGCGGAACTTTTTTCTGTAACTCCGTAAGCTGCTCTAAAAATGACCGACTCGGATCATATGCTTGGCCATAGACCATAGGATCCCAGGCATCAGAAATAAACTCCTCACGCTCGTAAATAGGAAATGGTGCGGTCTCAGGTAAATTGGTAATTATCTGCTTCCCGGATAAAGCTGATGTAGCAACCCTGAAGCGACCGATGACCCAAAATGCTAAAAGTTGCGACCAGTTGCAGTTTTGGCACTGGTCAGAGGCCGGCACCCCAGCCTTCTCATACATCACTAAGTCTTCCGCCGTCAGCGTGAATCGTTGATTACAACCGCTACAGGATTTAGTTTCCTGAGTTGGCATCTTTTTGTCCCGCTTTGCGGGATTGCGATTTGTGACCGCTCATGTTCTCGCGGACAAATCGGTAAGAAGTTTTTCTTTAACTGAATCCCACTGTTTAGCAAGTTCTACAAAGTAGCGGACGCCGAAGCCGACGGCGCCTCGGGAAAGTTCTTCATCAGCGTTGGCAACCATGCGCGGAGCCATATCAAGATGGGCAAAGTTCATGCCTTTGGCATAATGCGACAAAAATGCGGCCGCAGTTGAGGCGCCGCCATAGCGAGAACCTGACTTGCTGGTATTGATGACGTCGGCAAAGTTTCCTTCAACTTCTTTTTCATTTTCTTCAGTCAGCGGCAACGGCCAGACCGCATCGCCGGAAACAGCCCCAAGTTCTTCAAGTTTGTCGCGCAGTGGCTTATTGTTTTTTACAAACAATCCGGACATGCGCGTACCCAGCGCCACCATCGCGGCTCCGGTCAGCGTAGCAATAGAAATCGTCAGTCCTGGCTTTTTGGTTTTTACATATTCCAGCGCATCAGCCAAAATCACACGGCCTTCAGCGTCGGTGTTGCCTATCTCCATGGTCTTGCCTCCATAGGCTTTAACAATGTCTCCTTGGCGGTAGCTAAAACCAGACGGCATATTTTCAACGGCTGGCACGAGGCCAACTGCGTTAATCGGCAGTTTCATTTTGGCGATCGCGTACATCGCATAGATAACCGCCGCGCCGCCGGACATATCCATGTGCATGTCAGCCATGTGCTCACCTGGCTTTAAGTTAAGTCCTCCGGAATCAAACGTCACACCTTTACCAACAAAAGCAATCGGTGCTTCTTTTGATTTGCCACCCTTGTATTCCATGATGATGAGCCGCGGCGCGCTGGATGAACCCATACCAACCGCGAGGATCGCATTCATGCCTTCGGACTTTAGTTTCTTTTCATCAAACACCTCGACAGTCAGACCCTTGGCTTGTTTGGCCATGGTTCGCGCGGCCTCGGCCATACCTTCTGGCTTTAAATCAGACGGTGGCATATTTGCCAGCGTGCGGCAGTGGTTAACAGCCTCAGCAATCAACTCGGCCTCAGAGACAGCTGCCTGAATTAGCTTTGCGTCGTGATACGTAAACAACGAGATGCCACCGACAGACTTCCATCCTTCTTTCGGCGCGGTTTTAAACTGCTCAGCAAAATCATAGTGAGCTAACAAAGCATTTTCGGTAACCAGGTGAGCAACGCGCTCGGCAAACACTCCTGATTTCTCAAAATCATCAAGATATATCCCAACTTCCTTAAACCCTTCGGCCTTAGCAATGCGGACGAGCTTGCGCACCAGCATGACAATTTTTTTCTCAGTAAACTCAGTATCAAGCGCAACAAACACGTGCCCTGGTGCTTTGTTGGTCGCCAGTAGTCGGCTCTCGCCAGCTTTCGGCGCTTTGCTCTTTATATAATTTTTGATAAATAGCTGGTCTATTTTTTCCAGCTGACCAAACGCCTCGCCAAACACAGCAGGCTTTTGTTCCTGCAACACCACCGGCACGAGCAGTACGTCGAGATTCTTGATAGCGGTTGTATTGAGCCGCGTGTGAATAGTAAATTTCATATCTTAAACCTACCAGAAAACCTGCTTAAATCAACGGCTCGGGGTTTTCGGCGGGCGCGGCTTGAGGCGTGCCACCTTTACCACCGGTGATGATGGCCTTTTCCTGGGCGCTGCGGATGATGGTTGACTCTTCTTCTTGAATCAGGCGCTTTGCCTCTTCGGCAGAGACGGTGTACTTACGGCGGCTGGCTTCCACGATTCGGTCGCGATAGCTGGCATGAGCAGGCGGAAGAACCCTGAGTGTTGAGGCTGAGAATGGGTCATAACTTTCACCGTCAATAGTGAGCTTGATATAAAACTCCTGTTTCCCGAGGTTAATCATGTCTTTGACTTTAAACAGCGGAGCAAACTCATCTTCAAGCACCACGGCGTCCGCGCCTCCCACGCGGAAGGTTACAATGGTGCCGGTGTTACCAAGCACGGCGCCCAGAATCTTTGGTGAGAGCTGGCTCATGTACTGGTGCGCGATGATAATGCACAGACCGTACTTACGTGCTTCACTCATCAGGTCTTCAAAGGTCTCAGTCACAACGTTATGGAACTCGTCGATGTAGAGATAAAAGTCTATACGCTCTTTTTCCGGTAGGCGCGCGCGACTCATACCGGCCTGCTTAATTTTGGTCACGAACATGGAACCGAAAAAGCTTGAATTCTCCTCGCCCAAGCGACCCTTGCTCAGGTTAATGAGCACTATTTTGCGATTATTCATCAGATCCTCAAGGTCTATTTTGTTGGTTTTCTGGCCGAAAATATTGCGAAGCATCGGATCGGACAAAAACTGGCCGAGTTTGTTAACCAGCGGAATGATCGCGTCGGTATCAAACTTTTCGCTCCAGTCCGCGAATTCAATCGCCCAGAAGCGCTTGACCATGTCGTCTTCTATATACTCAATCACCTTCTGGCGGTAGTTGCGGTCGGTCAGCATCGAGATCATGCCGCGCATGGTCGCGTGCGGATAATCTAAAAGTGCGAGGGTTGTGAATCGGAACACGTGCTCAAGTCGTGGCGTCCAGTTAGCTCCGAACTGCTTTTCAAGAACTTCAATAAGACCCTGGGTGAGCTGATGCTTAAAGGCTGGGTCAACGTTGGCTAGCGGATTGAACGAACACGGAAATCCCATATCCGACGGGTCAATGATACAGATGTCTTCAATGCGTCGCTCGGGAACAGCGGGCAGAATATCTTCTATTACGTCGCCGTGCGGATCCATCAGACAAAACCCCTGATCAAATTCAATGTCCTGACGGATCATCAGCTCGAGCAGCTTTGACTTTCCAACACCACTTTTACCGATGATGTACATATGTCGGCGACGATCGCCGCGTTTGATGCCAAAAACGAATTTTTTCTCTTCCAAGGCCGCGACATAATTGGTCCGACCGATGAAGTTAATCTCCTTGGGGTCAATTTTACCCAGCATCGGTAAATCCGGAGGAGGAGGCGCGTACTTAATGATCTGGATGCGCGTCGGAGGAGCTGGGTGTGGTTTCTGTTCGTCAGCCATAGATGCAATAATTTACAATTTTAAATTTGCAATTTTCAAACGAGTAATTCTTCATTGTAAATTGAACATTGATAATTGAAAATTTATGAATCAAAATGCTCTCATTTCTTTTAGGAAGTCGCGAAATGCGAGTAATGCCTTTTCAGCGTCTTTCGAAGTCACCACAAAACCCGGGGTGTGAGCTATCTCGTTACGCAGTCGGTGCGCGTCCCACAAACGATCTAAGCTCTTAATGGAATCTTTGGAAATTTGCATCAGTCTGTCGGCCATGGTCTCTCCGGCATAGCCGCTTTGCCGCAAAAACAGATCAGTAAGCGCGTCCGCCTCCACAACCGCGCTGCGCAAATTCTCAGTGCGTCCGGTGTTTGCTTTTTTAACAATCGCCGTCCAGTGCTTTAGAATAATCGGATCC
The DNA here is from genome assembly GCA_023244975.1 of Candidatus Harrisonbacteria bacterium. Lineage (GTDB taxonomy): Bacteria > Patescibacteriota > Minisyncoccia > UBA6257 > 1-14-0-10-44-23 > JAHFLF01. The sequence goes on along the minus strand of JAHFLG010000048.1, from coordinate 1,323 downwards.
TTGGGAGGAGCGTGACCCTCAGAGTTGGATCCATGGACGCCTCCATGCGAATGAGTCGGTTTAAGCCCCCAAACAACCAATTTTTGATGATCCCGCAGCGGCCAGACCTTAATCAAGGAAAATACAAATAGAATAAACAGGAGTGAGTCAAGAATAATAAAAAATGATCCCAGCCACAACTGCCAGACCCGAACGATAACCTGCCAAACAAGAGACCAAAACCCGTGAGCAAACGCCGCGGAGGTAAAAAGCCCGTTATTGTATGACTGGATACCGAGAGCCGCTAGAATAAAAAGTCCAAGGACAATGAAAAAAAATCGGACGATATAAATCTCCTGGGGAACCGGCGGATCGTGATACGCAAGTTTTTTATATTCGCCACGCGCTGACATGAAATAGATTACGAATAATTAATATTTAAACTGATCGAGAGCTTTTTCGTCGCCATAAATCGGCAAACCAGCCGGAGCACCCATTTTTTTACTCTCAATGCGCTGTGTGTGTGGACCGGTCAACACGAGAGCGGAGGGCGGATGAAACAACCCTGCCATACTTTCGGTATTGAGGATAATTTGAAGCGATTTGAAATTAAAATCTAAAATATGCGATGTAAGCAGCTTGCCCATCCAGGTATGAATTTCATGCTCACGGTGGAGATAATTCTGAAGTACCCGTTGCTTACGCGCACGGAGTCGCTGAAGCCGAAAGAAAAATGGCCAGGTACCGGGGTTGATCTTCGTGCTCATAATTCGGTTGTCATCAAAATAATTCAAATCAGACGCGCCATACTGGTTGAATGATCCCTTAATCGAGCGACGGGCAAATGAGTCGTAAAAAATACTTTTAGGAGAAATATAGATGAAGCGAATCGTACACTTAAATGCTCGTTTTGAAAGGTTTGCCTCAACTGCCTTTAACACATCGACAACGCCCGGAGTGCGCTGCACCAAGGCCGCGCGAAAAATTGGCGGTAAATCTGCTCCGCCCGGAACCTGATGTCCGACATTTTTTGAAAATTTTGGCTCACGAATCTCCTCAACTAAATGCTCATAATGATCTCCCCAGCGCGGACTCGTTGGTGCCAGGTTATATTGAATGCCGGCAAACTCCCCTTTTTTGGCTTTGGCCAAATTTTCCATGAATACGGACATCGGATCAAACTGATGCTCTTCGTCCGGACTTTCAAATACCGTATAACTTTTAATCGGATATCCAAACGAACGTATGAGAACCATTTCGGTTCCCCAAAGATCCAGATCTTGCGCCTCTACATCTGCCATGTTGTGGGGCAATTTGTGAGTGTAATCAGGCACCTCTTCTAAT
>JAHFLG010000047.1 GCA_023244975.1 Candidatus Harrisonbacteria bacterium | reverse complement strand
ATAGCATTGAGCTTCACTGCATCGGCTGCCGTAGTTACTCCGCCAGCGATAATCACTTTAAAAGGACTTTTGAGAACTTCGGCAATCGTTCCGTAATTCGGTCCTTTGAGAGCGCCATCGCTCTTTATATCGGTGTAGATAATGGTGGTAACTCCCATGGCTTTAACCTTGTTAAGAACTAAACCAATTGACTGTTCGGTCACATTCTGCCAGGCCTCGGTCGCCACCTTACCATCTTTGGCATCAATGGAAACAACAACGCGACTTGATCCATATTCGGCGACCAGGGCTTTGATTATCTCGGGATTAGTGAAGGCAGCGGTACCGAAAATAATCCGTCCTGCTCCTGCGTCCAAATAACGCCGCGCCTGCTCAGCGGTGCGAATTCCCCCACCGACCTCCACCGGCACTGGCACTGCCTTAATAATGGCCAGTATGGTTTCGGTATTTTTCGGCTCTTTGTTTTTTGCGCCCTCCAAATCTATGACGTGCAGATATTGCGCGCCTTCACTCACAAAGATTTTCGCCTGATTAACTGGGCTGGTCTCATACCTTGTCTGCTTGTCGTAACTCCCTTGATACAACCGCACGCACTTCCCACCGATAAGATCAATCGCCGGAATTAAAACAGCCTTGTTTGTCGTACCTTGTCCTAATTCGCAAAAATTCTTGAGCATCTGCACGCCCAGACTTCCTGACTTTTCCGGGTGGAACTGGGTACCATAAAAATTATCTTTTTTGATGATCGATGCAAAGCGGGTGTCACCGTACTGCGACGAAGCTAAGATATATTCCGAAGCAACCTCGACATAAAATGAATTCGCGAAGTAGCTGTAGCAGATGTCCGGAATTCCGGCAAAAAACGGATCCTGACGTGTTTGCGTGATGGTATTCCAGCCGATCTGGGGCACTTTGCCGACAGATAACGGAAATTTCTTAACCCGTCCGCTGATAATACCCAGAGATTCCGCATCGTCCTCTTCGGAAAACGGGAGCAGTAACTGCATGCCTAAGCAGATACCTAAAAATGGCACGCTCACCTGCTTAATAACCTCAACCAAGCCTTTAACCTTAAGGTCTTTCATCGCCGGTGCCGCCCTACCCTGACCAGGAAAAATAACCTTGTCGGCAGACAAAATGACCTTAGGATCTTGTGTAACGACATACTCAAAACCCAGCCGCTCCAAAGCGTTGGTCACCGACGCAATATTTCCCGCATTGTAATCAATAATAGCGATCATATGTTTATAATCCTCTTAAGAATTCATCGATGTCGTTTGCTTTGTCTCCGAGTGAACCGAGCTCAACAGATTTTGCGAGCGCGAGTAACGACTGCTCGGGCGTACGTTTAGTTGGATCGATCAAATTGAGCACCAAGAACGGACAACAGAACAACGCCTTGCGGATATACTCCTGCCAATCCTTTGACAGTGCGCCACGCTTTCGCAGCTCTCCAATCAGCGGCTTCCAAACTATTTCCTTCTGCATCGCCAGCATTTGGAGTCGCATCGGCGAACGATCTTTTGTTTCCCAATTGTGAGTAATACTAATCTCGTTGCCTTTGCGTTCCATCTTCAGATCAAGTTTCGAACTCAGCTGAGCTGGGTCGTAGAGCCAGTACGGGTGCAAAACGGTATTGTGCGCCATTGCTTTGATAAAACTTAAGAGCGCCGGCTGGCGACCGGCAAAGGCGGCGTCAAACGCCAGGAATTTTTTCTGCGCAACATCATAGAACTTATTGCCATTGTGGTCGTCGCCGTGGCCAATGACGGTGGCAACCTCGCCAGTGGTCGGACCAAGCATCTTCTGCGCGTCCGCTATGATCTGAGCCAGAGTCTGATCATAACGGATGCCATTGATGATCCACTGTGCGTTTTTCAGATCGTCAAAACGGGCATTCCCGTAAAACAGCTCTAATCGGCATGACTCTTCTTTTACGCGCCGTGTTAGTCGGTTATAAAAAAGCTGATTAAGCGGTAAGTTATTGAGTTTAGTGGCTGGCGTCATCTGCAATGTCTTTAGATAGATATCGCGCACCGTACTCAAAAACTCTTCTTCGCCTCTAAATAATTTCTCTAGCTCGACCGAGTCATATGAACCCGCTGCTTCGTATCTATCATCCTGTTTTTCGTACAGGTCAAAGGCGGTCGGCAGTTCCAGATATTCGTAGATCAAAAACTGGCTGCCCGGCTGGGTTTTCTCGAACAGTGGCATCACGACCGGAAGCCCCGCGTCATACAAAACTTTTGTATTGTAGTATTCACCGCTCCGCAGCGTCGACGTCTCCCCCTCCTCTGCGTGGAATTTGAAGAAATATTTTGTTCCGGAAGACGTTTCAATATTCCCATTAACTGAATTCAAAGAGACCTTGCTCTCATTGATCACTACCGAGGTCGCCTTGAGATCAGGAAAATTATTTTGCACGAACACCAAAATTTCCCGCTCCGCTTGGGCAGAATTTGTTTTAGCTAATGTTGAGATCTCGAACATCTTCATACGTTTTTCCTGTGTTAATAATCTCTAATCCGGTCTTCCAAAGCAGTTGTGCGTCTTCCAGAGTCGGGGCAATAACGCCCATCTCCACGCCGCTTGCACCCGCTGTCTTTCCAAGAATAATCTGCCAACCTTGTTGCTTGAGCGCGTCTAAAAATACTAAGTCATAGTCCGGATAATTCTTTTTGCCAGCATTGCTTGGCAGCCAGAGCAACCCATCCAACCGGTCGTTCCAGAGCTCCCAGCCGGCGCTCACCGCTGACGGCATCGACGTAACCTCGACTGGTTGCTTAAATGCCGACGGGAATTTTTCGGCGCTTCCGGCGCCGTAATCGTAGACATCAATCTTCAACGGACGGGTTATCGACCGTTCATCAAAACTTGGTAATTTACTTTTTGTCGCATCCGACGATTGGAATATCTCACCGGTAGAAACAACCGCCCAGGAATATATCAATCGTCCTTCGCTGTCACATAAACCGACCATCGTCCCCCAAGTATCCTTCCCTTTGATGAAGGATGAGGTGCCGTCGAGCGGATCAATAATTATTTTGAATGGCTTTTCCTCGCCGGCCTGCTCACCGCCTTCTTCTCCTTTGATACTGAAGAGTTGCAGCAGCGGCGGGGCCTTGAAATAATCTATGAGTACGCGCTCCATTTCGCGGTCAGTCGGGGTTACTTTCGTGCCGTCCGATTTTTTCTCAACACTAAGCTGACCGGAGCCTATGTACTCCTGCGCGTACTTGGGCTGGTCCCGCCGCGCTATTTCAAGTAACCGCTCGGCGGGAATACCCTTCACCAATTTTTTAATTTCCCATAATGAATTATCCATGTTTGTTATTTTTCGAATCGAATCTGGACGGATCGTTTGTGCGCGTCGAGTCCTTCAACGTCGGACAGCGTCTCCACAATCGGCTTGAGTGTTTTGAGACCATCTTTAGTCAGATACTGATAGCCGCTTCCCTTAAGAAACATACGCGCGCCTACTGGAGAAGAAAACTTTGGCGCAACGCCCGTTGGCAAACAGTGGTTGGTGCCGCTGGCGTAGTCGCCGACGGCCACGGGAGCAAAATCGCCAAGGAAGATGGTGCCGGCGTTGCGCAGTTTCGGAAGCAATGCCTGAGCATTCTCAACCTGCACCTCCAAGTGCTCGGCGCTGTAATCATTGGCAAAGTCGATCATATTCTGTAATGACTTCACCACGATGATGGCGCTAAAATTCGTCAGCGCATCTTGGACATACTTTTGGCGCTTGAGCATCGGTGCTTGGCGCTTTACTTCAGCAAACGTTTGCTTGGCTATCTCCATCGAGTCAGTAACCACCACCCCAGCTGAGTCGCTGCCGTGCTCGCAGCGGGCTAAAATATCTGCGGCAAGATATGCCGGGTTCGCGCGCTTATCAGCTAATATCAAAGCTTCGGATGGGCCAGAGAGCATATCCACTCCAACTTTTCCGAATACCTGTAGCTTTGCCGCCTGCACATACGGGTTGCCCGGACCGGCAATAAAGTTAACGGGCTTGACGGTCTCAGTTCCGTACGTAAGTGCGGCAATAGCCTGCACGCCACCCATCCGATAGATCTCGTCCGCGCCAGCCAAATCGGCTGACACTATAATTTCAGCGAGTGCTCCGGTGGGCGGGAAACAAACAACGATCCGCTTCACCCCGGCTGCCTTAGCGGCTACCACAAGAATCTGAGCCACAACCGGCAATGGCGCCTTTCCAGCGGGCACATACAAGCCAACGCTATCAACCGGAATTAGTCGCATGCCCGTCACTACGCCCGGCGTAGTCTCAATGCTCCAATCAGCGGGCTGTTTGCTCGCCTCGGTCTTGGCATATATGCTGGAAATCTTGATCTGATCGCGCATAATGGCCACTACTTTCGGATCGGTATCTTTATAGGCCTGAGCAATGTCCTCCTTGCTGACCTTAATCATCTTGGCAGTAAACTTCGGATCATCGAATTTCTTAGTGTATTTAACCAGAGCCTTGTCGCCGTCTTTACGGACCTCTTTAATGATGCCACCGACATACCCGACAATAGACTCCATGTCCGCCTGCGAGCGAGACATGATTCTGCTCTTATCTTTTGCTGACGTTTTACTCCAATCGTATATTTTGATCATAATGTTTTGTTCCATGCTTCGATACTATCGAAGGCTTTATTAATGTTTTCTATTGATGCTCCATACGAAAACCGGACACAACCCTCGCCTTGCGAACCAAACTCGCTGCCGGGAATCACCACGACTTTTGCCTCGTTCAGTAACCGTAAAGTAAATTCCCAAGAATTCAATTTGGTTTTTTTATATCGACCTAAAATGTAATACGCTCCTTGTGGCTTTTGGTAGGAAAATAGGTCGGACAGCGCGTCGAGGCGCTTACAGATGACATCGCGCTTAGCAGCCAGGTCGGCTTTAATATTTTCACTGCCTGACTCAGGCTTTTGGGTCAGCGCTACGAGCGCGGCGTACTGAGAAATCGTAGGCGCACAGATAACAAAGGCGTCATGAATCTTTGATGCCTGTTCAAGCACGGCCTCCGGCGCGTAGAGATATCCAACCCGCCAACCGGTCATCGCGAACTCTTTGGAAAAGCTGTAACAGAGAATCAATCGGTCTTGGATCGACGCATACTTAATCAATGAGGGCATCGGCACATCACCATACGTTAAAAACTCATAAGTCAGGTCACCGATCAAAAACAAATTGAACTCTTCGGCCACTGCAACGATCGCTGCGATGTCAGTTTGACTGAACACCATGCCGGTCGGATTTGCCGGATTACAGAAAATAATCGCCTTGGTTTTTTTAGTAACTGCCGCCCTCAACTTTTTTACATCAAGGACCCAACCACTACTCTCATTAAGGGGCACAAATACCGGCTTGCCTCCGGCGAATAACGTCTGCTCTATATATGAAGGGTATCCTGGGTCGAATAAGAGCACTTCGTCCCCGTCATCAATGATCGTGGCAATCGCGATGGCTAAGGCCTCCATCGCGCCGGTAGTAACGCAGATATTTTTCTCAGGATCGACAGCTCTGCCGGCCTCAACCGACAAGCGCTGGGCGATCAGTTGCTTCAGCTCTGGTAATCCGGGCTGCAAGGAATACTTGCCGACCTCATTGCTTGACTCGAGTAAGCGACTGACGCCCTGCCTGATATACTGAGGGGTTTTCAGGTCTGGAATCCCCTGTCCAAGGGAAATCGCCCCTGGAACTTTTGCAGCGAGCATCGGCATCTGCCGGATGCCTGAAACTTTTATACTTTTGACTCGCTTAGCGAGCCTGTCGGTTATAGTTTGCATATATTGAGAAATTCTTTTTTCTTCGAATTTTTATTCGGACTCTCGATCAGCACCGCCTGACTTTCCATAATCGTACAGAGCGGCACTAACTTGTGAGCCTTCAAGGTTTCACCGCTCTGGACTATATCGCAGATAGCATCGGCCAAATTCAATTCGGGAGCTACCTCTGAAGAACCACTAATAGTAATGATCGCTGCCGTAATGCCTTCTCGGACAAGGAAACGCGACAAGATATTGGGATATGAAGTCGCTATTCGCCCTCCTTCCAAATCCTTAGCTTTTGCAATACCGGAAACAGCTGGCACGGCGATCATCAGTCGGCACTGCGCGAAACCCAGTTGGGTCAGTGAGACTACTTTTGCATCCGTTTCCGCAAGGACGTTTTGCCCGACGATGCCAAAGTCGGCTGCGCCGCGGCGGACATATTCCGGAATATCGTCATCGCGCAGATACAACACGTCAAAATCAAAATTCACGCAGGGCAAAATAAGCGAGCTGCCGTTGCGAGTGAATGAGAGGCCACACGAGCTTAAAAAGTCCATACTGGGCTGATTGAGCCTACCGGCTTTTTGAACTGCTATTCGAAGTCTTGGCTTGATTAATGAATTCATAGTGTTTGATTAGAAAAATAAACAATAAAATACCACCTCGCTAACAGGGTTAGGGGTGGTTATCGGTAACACAAACCAAGCCCGCTCCCTACGGAATATGATGGGCGTGATGGATGCCGGAAACGCTCAAATTCAATTGAATAGTCATAGACGAGTTGTTTACTAAAGTAAAGTAGCAAACTTACAACAATTCGTCAAGAGGTATCCCCTAGGCATGCCCCGCACCACACTTTACATACTTTCTAACTCTTTTTTAAACTGTTCAAAATTTTGGTAGACGATGCCGCGGATGCCGAGGGTGCGAGCGGCTTCGACGTGAGGAGCGATGTCATCCGTAAACGTGCATTGCTCCGGCGTGGCCAGCAGCAGAGCCAGCACCTCGTCGTACAACTTTGGATCAGACTTGGCGAGACCATAGGTGTGCGAACTGATAAACCGCTCGTAGAACATCGGAATACCATACACCGCCTCCATATGACGCTCCACCTCCGGCAGGTTATTCGTCAGAAGCACATATGAAAATTTATCTTTCTGGGTCAACAAATAGGCAATAAGTTCTTTATTGGTCTTAGTATTCCCCCACTTGTCCTGGGTGATCAGGACGCCGCTGATATCGAGGATAAGATACTGTTTTTGCACATATTCATTATAGACCTACCTGACGATGCTCAAAAGCCCATTCAGTGATTCTATCGTATGCGTCGGATGTTCACCATCAGCTTCGGGCAGCTCATCAGCGAACTTGCCACGACGCAGCCAGATGGTCTTAAGGCCAAGCCAGTTGCCTATTCTAATTTCTTTTTTAACCTGGTCGCCGATAATAAAGCTGGTGCGCCGGTCAATAAGCTTATTGTCGATTAAGGCTGCAAAATCCTGCTGAACTTTGTCTTGCACAATATGAATTCGTTTAAAGTACCGGCGCAAGCCAAGTGACTCTATCAATTCTTCTCTCCCCTGTTCGGCTCTACTAATAAGAAACAATATAAAACCCTGCGAAGTCAGATGCTGAAGCATCAGCTCTGCGTCTTCTATCAGCTGCTGGGTATCCGGATCATAGATCGTTCGATTAAAGTCGAAGATAATGACGCGCATAACTATAGTATCGGCCTTCATTATAGTGTTGTCAATAGATATCAACATATGCCTCCTGTGGATAACTCTTGCAAATTTTAATTTTGTCAGGTAGTATCAACAGTAATACTACTTAATCCCCTTTCTATGGTTAAAGAATTACTCGCAAAGTTCGGATTCTCAGAAAAAGAAACCGCGGTCTACCTCGCCTTGTTCGGTTTGGGTGCCTCAGTAGTCAGCGACATCGCCAGAAAGGCGCATATTAACCGCAGTACAGCCTATGTAGTCCTCGATGCCCTCACAAAGCGCGGCGTGGTCAACATTACCGAGCGCCGAGGCGTCAAAATGTACCACCCCGTCTCCCCTGATAACCTGGTTAAGCACTTTGAGCAAATGGCTCAGCAGTATTCAGAGCTCGCTATTCAGGCTAAAAAGATCCTACCGAAACTAAAAGCTGAAACCGAGCCCTCTGCTCAGCTTGGGCCGCGCATCCGGCTATTTGAAGGTGCTGAAGGCATGAGAACGGTATATCAAGACGCCGTAGCCTCCCTTGAAATGATCCGTAGTCACGGCAAAAAGGGTAGTCATGTCGGCTCGCACAACATCAACATCTACGAAAACAAGATTGTTCTCACGGCGCCTGGCGAAAAATTCGCCTTAGTCATTGAAAGTGCCGAACTGGCCGAGTCTTTGAAAAAAGCCCTCTCGTAG
>JAHFLG010000046.1 GCA_023244975.1 Candidatus Harrisonbacteria bacterium | reverse complement strand
ATTACGGAGTACGGCAATTTTATCGCCCACAAGAACGAGGTGTTTGGCTCAGCCGGGCAGCTCGACGCAGTTCGTAAACTTTTATAGCGAAACATATGCCCGCTGATTACAACAAAGAGGCTATTGAATTACATAAGAAGCATCACGGTAAGATAGAAATCGGCATCAAGGTGCCGCTGGAAAGCCGTGAAGATCTCTCCCGCGCCTATACGCCGGGAGTTGCTGAGATCTGTCGGGAAATTGCGCGCGACCCCGCACTCGGGCGAGAGTATACAATGAAACACAACATGGTCGCGATTATTACCGATGGATCGGCCGTACTTGGTCTTGGTAACCTCGGTCCGCTTGCCGCGCTTCCGGTAATGGAAGGCAAGGCTGCTATTTTTAAAAAATTTGGCGGCGTGGACTGCTTCCCTATCTGCTTGGACACTCAGGACACCGAAGAAATCATCAAAACAATCAAGCTCATCGCGCCGGTGTTTGGCGCTATTAACCTTGAAGATATTTCGGCTCCGCGCTGTTTTGAAATCGAGGAACGGCTCCGCAAAGAGCTGACGATCCCAGTCATGCACGACGATCAGTGGGGCGCCGCTACCGTCTGCGTTGCTGCTTTAATTAATGCACTAAGGGTACGTGGTCTCACTCCAACAAACGCGCGAATCGTTATTAGCGGTGTGGGAGCCTCAGGCGTGGCCACCGGCCGTCTTTTGCTTTCCTATGGAGCGAAGAATCTGATTTTCTGCGACAGCCAAGGCATCGTGCATCCCGGCCGCCGCGATCTAACCAAGGAAAAGATTGAGCTTCTTAATGGTAGCGCGATTAAGCCTGAAGCCGGATATCTGGCCGATGCGGTCAAAGGTGCCAATGTATTTATCGGCCTTTCTCGCGCGCTGACACTCACCGGTGCGATGATTAAGACCATGGCCGACCGACCGATTGTCTTTGGCATGGCCAATCCGACCCCGGAAATTATGCCCGAAGAGGCCAAGGCTGCTGGAGCATTTATTGTCGCTACTGGGCGCTCAGATTATCCAAACCAGATTAATAACTCACTTTGCTTTCCCGGAGCCTTTCGAGGCATGCTTGATCTTGGCGGTCAGCGACAGTTTTCGAATGATGTCTTCTTAAAAATTGCGCAGGCTCTCGCCGATTCACTACAGAAACCGACCGTCGACAAAATAATTCCCAGCATGTTTGACTCTGGCGTCGCAGAGCTGGTGACGAGAACCATTAAGGGATAAGATATTTCTATGTCCATCGCTCAAAAAAATGTGGGGTTTCTGGTCTACGGCATTCGAGAAATAGTTGAGGTTGCCCATGCGATTAAAAAGCTTGATCCAACGATTGAGCTAACGTGGGAGAACATCGGTGACCCAGTGGCCAAAGGCTGGCCGGTTCCCCCGTTTCTTAAAGAAATACTGGCAACCGAAATAGCTCGGCCGGACAACCGAAGCTTTGCCTATACGCACTCGCGCGGCAATCCGGAGACTCGCGCCTGGGCAGCTGGCTATTCAAAAAAATGGTGCCCGTCGTCCAAGCTGACTGCGGATGATATTTTGTTTACTAACGGTTTAGGATCAGCCATTTCGATGATCTATCAGATGATTGCTACCGGCAAGCGGGTTCTCCAGCCGTCGCCAACATATCCTACTCATGCTTCATTTGAATCATTTTGCGCCGGCAGCAAGCCCATCTTTTACAAACTTGATCCTGACAACAACTGGGAGCCGGATATTGCCAGTATTGAGAGCGCGCTTAAAGAACACCCGGAAGTTATCGGCATCACGATCATCAATCCAAACAACCCGACAGGAGCCGCGTACAGCAAAGAAACACTGGCAAAAATAGTCGATATTGCCGAGCGGAATAAATTGATGATTATCTCCGACGAGATTTACTTCCGCATGGTCTATCCGGGAACTACGCACGTCCAGATGACAGAGCTCGCATCGGGTCGTGTGCCTCTGCTAGTGATGCGTGGGCTTTCGAAGGATGTTCCCTGGCCTGGAGGCCGTTGTGGGTGGCTGGAGTTTCATAATGTTGATATCAATCCTGAATTTAAGACCTATGCCGACGGCTTGAAGCAGCGCGTGCTCCCTGAAGTCTGCGCGGGTACGCTCCAGCAACAGGTCCTCCCTCAAATCTATGACCACCCGGATTTTCCGGCGTGGAACGCGAATTATTCTAAGGAGCTTAAGATAGTGGCCGATGACATCGCTTCCATTCTCAGTACGGTTCCCGAGTTGCAGGTCAACAAGACTCACGGCGCTTTTTACATGGTTCCTCGATTTAAAACCGGCAGCCTGACCGCAACCCAGAGTTTGCCGATAGCGAATCCGGCCGTTAAAACGTATATTGAGAAACTAGTCAATCCGCCAGCTGGCGGACCGGCTCTGCCGCTGGACAAGCGATTTACGTACTACCTGCTCGCTGCCACCGGCATTGTCTGCGTACCTGCCTCTGACTTTTTCAGCCCCTACCACGGCTTTCGAATCACCACCCTCGAACGTGACCCCGCCAAACGCAAAAAAACCTACGAGAAATTTACTTCTGCCGTCCGTGCCTATCTTGGATCAGGCTAGTATATGAAACGAGGGTTAACGATTTTTCTGCAGATAGTAATCGTGCTCATCGGTATCGGCGCTCTGGCTCTTTTACTTTGGGAACCTCAGATTGAGGGTAGAAATGCGCACGCCACGCTTTTTCAAATATATTTTAACGATCCATTCCTGGCGTATGCGTATACCGCATCCATCGCCTTTTTTGTCGCGCTCTACCACGCATTCAAACTGTTCGGATACATCGGACGAAATGAAGTATTTTCATTACGCTCCGTGAAAGCCTTGCGGGCTATAAAATACTGCGCACTGTCCATCATTGGTTTTGTCGCACTAGAAGAAATCTTTATTATGTTAAACCATGGCAATGATGATCCCGCGGGCGGGGTGTTTGTGGGTATCCTCATCACCTTCGGTTCGATAGTGGTTGCTACTACCGCGTCCGTATTTGAAAAGCGTTTGAAACGAGCTATAAATAGCCGATAAAAAATTGTCTTGGCGGAGGCGGGAAGATTCGAACTTCCGGTACCTTTCGGTACACAGTCTTTCCAGGACTGCGCACTAGACCACTATGCGACGCCTCCTTCTAGCCAATTATTGTACCTGAGAAGTGTTTGCCTGTCACGAGGCGTTCGAAGTTCTCGAGATCGTTGCCTTTGACGACAATGGCCTGGATTTTGTGGCGCTCGGCAAGCCTTGCAGCAACCGGGTCGATTGGCGAGCTGAGTCCCGGTTTCCATTCTTTTGGCACGAGAGCGCGGTACTGCTTCCAGGTCAAATTGTTAAACGGTTGCGCGGTTTTGTCTTTGCGGAAGTCCGCTGAATATACATGATCTATGTTGCTGGCATTGATAATAACTTCTGCTCCATAATCTATCGCGATTGATACTGAGACATGATCAGTAGACGCCCCTGGCCGCCACCCAGAACCAAAGGCAACCGGCTTGGTCAGACGCTGGAGCTTTTTACGTTTGTCGATAACCACGTGAGTGCAGATGTCGGCCATCACGGTACGCAGTAGCTGTGCATTGAGTCGTGTTGCGTGAATACCGATCCAGTCTTTATCAAAATTAGAGACTTTTCGAACGGCGCTGGCGGCCTGCTGATATTCGCGCGCGATGCGTCCCCCGCCGGTGATGATAATAAAACGACGCCCGTTTTTAACTTGCCGCCGGATAAAATCATTGAATTTTTTTATATACGCAACGTCGATGTGCTCCTGAACTAAAATCGAACCGCCGAGGCTGATAACTATGGGTTTCTTGTCAAATCTGTGGGCTAAAATAGGTGCCATATGATTTCAAGCGAGTTTAGCATATCTACCCACAAGTATCAAACCTTCATGCCGCGTAGTGCTTTGATTCTATCTGCGATGGGAGGGTGGGTCATGAAGAGGGCGTGCAGGAATGGTGCCTTTTTCTGTTCGTTGTAGGGGTCATCTATCCAGAGATGCGCAGTGCTGTTGTTCGCGATATTCATAGGAGTTACATCTGCCGAAATCTTTTGTAGCGCATCTGCCAAGGCATCCGGATAGCGAGTAAGCAAGGCACCTGAGGCATCGGCTAGGAACTCGCGCTTGCGCGAAATAGCCAGCTTCATAAGGGTTCCGGCAATTGGCGCGAGAATAGCAAAGGCTATGCCGAGGATAAGCACAATCTGTCCACCCTCGTTATCGCGACCTCGGCTGCGTCCGCGGAACCATAGTGACCGCATAAAAATGTCTGACATAATAGCGATAAAGCCTACAAGTACGACTACGACTGTTGAGATAAGAATGTCGCGGTTGCCGATATGACTCATTTCGTGGCTGATAACGCCTTCGAGCTCGCTTCGGTTGAGATGTTCTAGGAGTCCCCTGGTTACGGCTATGACGCCATGCTGAGGGTCACGACCGGTGGCAAAGGCATTAAACTGTGCCTCCTCCATAATATAAATTTTTGGAACGGGAAGACCCGCGGTGATGCAGAGGTTTTCAACGATATTGTAGAGCTCGTGGTTGCTTTCGCGCGTGGCTGGCACGGCCTTGGCCATTCCTAAAACGATTTTGTCGCTGTACCAGTAGCTTATAAAGCTCATCGTGATGGCGATGATGCTCGCTATAACAACAATGCTGGGATTGCCGTAGATCTGGCTGAACAAATAACCACCGCCGATGACGACAATCAAAAAAAGCGTGAAGATAATCCACGTTTTGCGAATATTACTATCGCGATGAGTGTAGAGAGAGACCATCTACAGACTAAAATTTCACTTGAACTGGCTGCTTCTCTGCTTCTGAGCCTGCTTCAAAGAATTTTTCCTGAGCAAATCCGCCCATGCCTGCAACAAGATTTCCTGGGAATGACTGGATGCCGGTGTTGAGATCTTGAACGGTGCTGTTGTAGAAGCGGCGGGCAGCCATCATCTTGTTTTCAGTGTCGGAAAGCTCTCCCTGAAGTTGCAGGAAGTTAGTGTTTGATTTCAAATCTGGATAAGCTTCGGCAACTGCAAACATTGATTTAATGGCTGAGGAGAACTGATTTTCGGTGGCTGCCTTATCAAGCGGACTGCCCGTCATGCCCATAGCCGCAGTGCGAGCCTTGGTTACGCCTTCAAGCACGCTGCTCTCCTGTTTGGCATAGCCTTTTACGGTTTCCACTAAGTTTGGAATAAGGTCGTAACGGCGCTTGCTCTGGACATCAATGTCGCTGAGTGCCTCATTTTTACGGTTGCGGAGCGTGACGAGACGGTTAAAGATCGAAATAGCCCAAACCACCAACACGGCAACGATAACTAACAAAATAGTAGATGTGTTCATAATTTAACTAGTATAGCATATATTACTCGTCTCGCGCTCACCCTCGTCCGTCTCGCGAGTAGGGAGCCTATGTCTATACTCGCTGTGACGGCCGGGGTTACGGCTCGACGAGCTATTTCTTTTCGGCTTTCGCTACGATAGGGACGGTGACTGGGATCGCGTCTGGTGAGACTGAGAGCGAGGTAATACCCAAGGAGACTAGGAAGTGAGCATACTCTGGATAGTTGCTTGGAGCCTGGCCGCAGAGACCGATTGGCTTTTTCAGTTTGTGAGCCTTTTCAATAGCCATTTTAATGAGAGCCTTAACTGCTTCGTTACGTTCGTCGCCAACATGGGCGATGAGTTCTGAGTCACGATCTAAACCAAGGGTAAGTTGAGTCAGGTCGTTAGAGCCGATTGAGAAGCCGTCAAAATACTGGCCAAATGTTTCAAGTTGAATAACGTTGGAAGGAATTTCAACCATGCAGTAGATTTCGCAGCCTTCCGCTTTTGTCGCGAGTCCGCAGGCATGGACAATGTCGGTGACTTTCTTAGCTTCAAGCGGCGTTCGGCAGAACGGCACCATCACTTTGATGTTCGTGTAGCCTTTTGCTCGCGCTGATTTAATGGCTTCACACTCAAGTTTAAACGCTTCTTTGTACTGCTCGCTGTAGTAGCGCGAAGCTCCGCGGAAACCAAGCATGGGGTTCTCCTCGTGTGGCTCAAATGCTTTGCCGCCAAGCAGTCCAGCGTATTCGTTGCTCTTGAAATCTGAAAAGCGGACGATGACGGGGTTTGGATAGACTGAGGCGGCGAGCTGACAGATACCGTCTTCCAGTTTTGAAAGGAAGTATGATTTCAGTGACGGATAACCGGCAGTGATTGCAGCTAGAGCTTTTTGATCTTTGCCTTCAAGCTCAGTGATTTTTTTCGGGTGGATAATAAGTAGTGGGTGGAACTGAACGGCGCGGGTTAAAATAAATTCCATGCGCGCCAGGCCAATACCGTCGTTTGGATAGTGGCTGTACTGCTGAGCGGCTGAAGGGTCAGCCATGATAGTCATTACTTTCGTTTTCAGTTTCTTTTTCTGGATGATAACTTTTCGTAGATCAATCAGCTCCTCTTTCATTGGCAGGAGTCCTTTCATGATCAGACCTTCTTCTCCGTTGTCGCAGTCAACGGTAACTGATCCTCCATTTTTAACTACTTTGGTTGCGTTTCCGGTGGCCACAATGCACGGAATGCCAAGTTCACGAGCCACAATGGCTGCGTGGCAGTTTTTGCCTCCGCGGTCGGTAACAATTGCTGATGCTCGTTTCATCAGCGGCAGCCAGTCGGGGTCGGTCATCGGGGCAATAAGCACCGAGCCGGTTTCAAATGTTTCTTTTGACTTGGCGTGCATGATCAGTCGGGCGGTTCCTTTTGCGGCCCCTAGGCCGGGGCTGGCAATCAGACCGCGGGTGATGACCTCTGACGAGCCCTGGACACGACAGTGCTTGGTCATCAGTGGATCTCGTTCATAGGTCGCTGGTCTGGCCTGAACTATGTAAATTTTGCCATCGGTGTTGCGTCCTCCTGCGTCGCCATCCTTTGCCCACTCAACGTCCATCGGCTTGCCATAATCCTCGCTAATCGACTGGATCGCGCCCGCGACTTCCAAGGCTTCACTCTCAGTGAGCGAAAAGGATTGCCGGCGGTGCGGAGAATTTGGAACTTCAATCGTTGTTCGGGCTCCAGAGCTACCATAAATCATACGCTTCTCTTTAGCACCAATAGTTTTGCCAATAAGAAGCAGCTTTCCTCCTTTGGTCAGGGGCTTTTGGACAAGAAAGCGGTCAGGGGTAACTTCGCCACGGACAATCGGCTCTGCAAGACCCCAGCTGGCATCAATGGAGATTAAATACGAAGCAAGGCTGACCGGCTCCTGACTAAAGCCGATTCCGCTAGCTGCCTGATCGGAGCGAACCATCTTTTGGACGGCAACCGCGATGCCCTTTTCCGCAAACAGCGGAAATCCTTTTTCGTGACGATACCAGAGGGCACGCTCGTTAAAGAGCGATGCAAAGCATTCTTGGGTCATACTGATGACGTTTCGCGCGGTTCGGATGTTTAAATAGGTATCGTACTGTCCCGCAAAGGAGGTTCCCTCCATATCTTCTTCAACTGCAGACGAACGCACTGCAACATCGAGTCCATCGCGATACTCCTTTTCCAGCTGTCGATATTCGTGTTCGATGGCTCGGCTGATTTCATCAGGCATGCGCGCGGCTAAAATTGCAGATCGTACTTTGGCGCTTTGGGATTTTACGGTCCAGGCGTCGCTCCATTTGATTGCGAGCAGATACTGGTGGATATTTTTCTTTAGTTCCAGGTTGCTTTTTAACAGGAATTTCCAGCTATCCGTCGTAATAGCAAAGCCATTGGGTACGCGAATCCCTTTGCGGGCGAGGCGCTGCCTTAGTTTTGCCAGGTTGCCACACTTACCTCCGACGAGCGGACCATGCGACTGGCTAATCTTATCAAATGGCAGCGTCAACATATGGGTAGTTAATTATTTTTTTTAATATCCCATTCCTCCCATGCCGCCTGGCATACCACCTGCCGCCGGCTCCTCCTTTTTCGGAATGTCGGTCACGGCCGCTCCGATCATTAAATAATTTGAAGCAACCGAAATCGCGTTAAGAAACGCGGTTTTGGTAACCTTGAGCGGGTCGATGATTCCGGCAGCTTTCAAGTCGCCCATGGAGTTACTAACGGCGTTAAAGCCCATCCAGCGGTCTTCTGCTTTACGGTTTTTAAGCTTTAAGATGACTGAGGATGCGGACTCTCCACTGTTGGTTACAATAGCAGTGATTGGCGCCTCCAAAGCCCGAATAAGAATCGTGTGAGCTGCCTTTGCCACTTCGCTCTCTCCGCTCTTAATATGGCTTGTGAC
>JAHFLG010000045.1 GCA_023244975.1 Candidatus Harrisonbacteria bacterium | reverse complement strand
AGTGGCATTTCTCTCTGGCATTATCTATGCGTCGCTGGGCGTGTCGGTCTATGGATCGTTGATTCCGGCAGCTCTGTTGTGCGTGGCGCTTTTGGGTCTCCGGACGGGCGACTGGATCGCCGGCATCGCGACAGTGCTGGTTCTTGTTGGTGGCATCTATTATATACACGACGATGTCCGTTATCAGGCGGCGGTTAGTCGGGTGCCTACTTCTGCCAAAATCGAGGGCCTTATCACTAGCGATCCAAAACATGAGCTCGCGTTCGAGTCTTTTTACGCGCAGGCTGACATCGGCAGGTTGTTAGTGCAAACTAGCCCGGATGCGCCATACGCATATGGCGACCGGCTGCTGCTTGCGGGGAGTATTGAAAAACCGCAACCGGATTCCTACGGACGGTTCCTCGAAAAAGAGCATGTGGTCGGCACCATGAAAAATCCCGAGATCACGCTTCTTGGTTCAGGCCAAGGAAATCCACTGCTAGCATCCCTGCTGGCCGCGAAGCAGAGCATCAGGCGTTCGTTTGAGCGCCTCCTGCCACCTGAGAAGGCGGCATTTTTATTTGGCATTCTGATGGGGACAAATGAAAATTTTTCCAAGGATTTTTCTAATGAACTATCGGCAAGCGGCATGAAGTTTTTGACAGCCATAGACGGACTCCACATGACCATTATTATATTAATCATCTCCAGCCTCCTCTGTTCATTCCTGCCTCGCCGATATGCACTCATCGCAACACTTATTTGCGCGATTCTGTTTGTAGCGCTGACCGGCTTTACCGCGTCAGGCGTGCGGGCAGCAGCGATGGCCTGCATTGCCGGACTCGCAGAACAGGTGAGCAGGATATATGCGCCACGTAACGCGCTCGTTCTGGTTGCGCTTGTCCTTGCGCTTATTAACCCAAAGATTCTGGTGCTTGATATTGGATTTCAACTTTCATTTGTGGCGGTACTTTCTATTATCTACTTGAAACCTGTGCTGGAGAGGCTGCTGCGGCTTGATGCGGCATCGCGATTTTTTGGATTGAAAGATTCGCTCCTCATTACCATTTCAGTTCAGCTCGCGACAGCTCCCATTCTCATAACGCAATTCCAGAATTTTTCCTTAACTGCGCTTATGGCCAGCCTGTCTATTGTCGTGGTTTTACCATATCTTATCGGCTCGGGCTTTCTTCTGGCCGTTACCGCCTGGATCTTTTTTCCGGCTGCTCAACTGCTTAGTTTTTTTGCTTCAGCATTTTTAAGTTACGTTATGTGGGTTATTAGTATCGCTGCCCACTATGCGCTGCCATTTAATCCAACCCTGAGTTGGATAGCGATCATAGCCTATTATGCGGCCTTAGTTGGTCTACTGCTCTGGCTGGATCAGTAAAAGCCGTGTTATTATTTACTGCATGCGTATCTTAACTTCAGAAACTCAAGAGAAAGTAGGCCAGACGGTTGAGTTGATGGGCTGGGTGGCGACGCGCCGCGACCATGGCAAACTGATCTTTTTAGACCTGCGCGACCGCAGTGGCATTATCCAGATGGTAGTGACGCCCAAGAGCCCGGCCTATGAAACCGCTAGCACGCTGCGCAGCGAGTGGGTGATTAGCGTTAAGGGTGAAATAAAGGCTCGGCCGGAGGCCATGGTCAACAAAGATATCAAAACCGGCACCGTTGAAATAAGTGTTTCCGAGATCGAAGTGCTCAACCCGTCGGTCAACCCGCCATTTCCGCTTGAGACCGATGGCCACGACATTGGCGAGGAGAATCGATTAAAGTATCGCTACCTCGACCTGCGCCGTCCGCGGCTGCAGTACAACATCAAGTTGCGCAGCCAGTTTGTGCAAAAGGTGCGCGAATATTTATTTAGCCAAGGCTTCACTGAAATCGAAACCCCATATTTTACTAGCACGACGCCGGAAGGGTCGCGTGACTTCGTGGTTCCAAGCAGGATGTATCCGGGTCAGTTTTTTGCCCTTCCACAAAGCCCGCAGCAGTATAAGCAGCTCTTAATGGTTGGAGGTTTTGAGCGTTACTTTCAGATGGCTCGCTGTTTCCGCGATGAAGATCTGCGCGCCGACCGTGGCTTTGAACACACCCAGGTAGACGTCGAGATCAGTTTTGTAAAACGTGAAGATGTGATGGAAATCATCGAAGGTATGATGACTACGGTTGTTGAAGCTATGGGTAAGACCATTCGTCAGAAACCTTTTCCGCGATTTACCTATGCCGAGGCCATGGCCAAGTATGGCGCCGACAAGTTTGATATGCGCACCGAGGAAGAAAAAGCAAAAGGTATTTTGGCCTTTGCCTGGGTAACTGATTTCCCATTTTTTGAACGGACAAAGGAGGCTCCGCCAGCTGGCGGATGGACGTTTACTCACAACCCATTCTCTATGCCTGCGCCCGAGCATCTTGAGTGGCATCTAAAAGGGGAGCAGATTGAGAAGATAATTACCCAGCAGTATGACCTCGTCTGCAACGGTTTTGAAGTTGGTGGTGGAAGTATTCGCGCGCACAAGCCGGAGATTTTGAAAGCGACGTTTAAAACCATGGGCTATAGTGAAGAGCAAATCCAGAAGGAGTTTGGCCACATGCTCGAGGCGTTTAGTTTTGGCGCTCCGCCACACGGCGGCATCGCGCTCGGCATCGAGCGCTTAATTATGATTCTCACCGGCGAAAGTTATCTGCGCGAGGTGCAGGCCTTCCCGCAGACTGCCAAAGGCCACCCATCAGTGATGAACGCCCCAACTCCGATTTCCGCTGAACGTCTCAAAGAATATGGGCTCAAGCTGGACGAGAAGCCGAAGGCCAAGTAAACTTATTGAATATGAACCACCCAAAAGAAGAAAAGACATTAGTATTACTAAAACCAGATGCATTGCAGCGAAATCTGCTTGGTGAAATTATTCACCGTTTTGAACGTCGTGGACTCAAAATCATCGGCATGAAGATGATTGCTCTTGATGAGGCGATATTGAAAGAACACTACGCTCACCTCAAGGACAAGCCATTCTTTAAAGGAATTCAGGATTTTATGTCGTCATATCCAGTGGTGGCCATGGCGATTTCCGGAGTTCGGGCGGTTTCGATGGTGCGCGCGATGTGCGGCCCGACTAAGGGCTATGAAGCACTGCCGGGAACTATCCGTGGTGACTTCTCTATGAGTACTCAGGCCAACTTGGTCCATGCTTCTGACCCGGTAGAGAACCCAGAAGCTGAGGTAAACCGGTTCTTTAAGCCGCATGAGCTCTTCTCATATAAGAAGATTGAGTTTGATATACTCCTTGCCCCGGACGAGCTGAAGTAGTTGTAATATCCCGTTGGCTGGTGCGTTATACTATAGGTATCCCGTTTAAAGAAATTCCTTATAAACTTTTACACAGGGACGGCAATGATTTCTATGGCCCTTGGGCTATAGATGAGCTGACCCACCTGGGATATACCAGGATTATTCTTTGCGGGATCCACAAAGCCTCCGATTCAAGTCGGGGTTTTTGTTTGCCCAAAAACCGTTTAGCGCGTATTATTAGGGCAATTAGTAATAAATAATTTTATGGAGAAAATGGATAAATTTGTTCCCGAAGATTTTGGGCAAACTGCGGCAATGATGGCGGTTATTCATACATCTCCGGAAGATGATCCGAAGATGGCAGAAAAACTTGAAGCTGCTCAAGTGCAATGTCTTCATGCCGCAGTAGAGATATTGGGGGGCGAAGAAGCTCCGGAACTCAAAAAATCAATCGCTCGATATTTGTTAACTCGCAAGCAGGAGGGAGCTGAGATGGAGGCTGAGAAGGAAAGAGTAAAAGCGGTCATCAATGCTGTACCTAAGCTGCTACAGCCAGTAGCATTTTTTGGTTTCGTGGTGGGAGATATGGCACGTATGGCCGATACGTTCATCAGGGGCCCCAAAGATGGTTCTTCGCTTGCTCAATATCAAGAACTGACGGACAAATTGTTGTCTTTGCGAGAGCAGCATATGCGAAGCGAGTAAGTGTAGCGTTCCGCAGAATGTAACTTTAAAATCCGCTCGAATGAGCGGATTTTTGGTTGAGGATAAATTCTAAGCTATCTGAACGGCCGTCGGGTTAGCTTAGTTTTGCGATAAAGGGCAGAGTGCGATAGTATCTCTGCATGCAGAATATCCGAAATTTTGTAATTACTGCGCACATCGATCACGGCAAGAGCACCTTGGCCGATCGGATGCTGGAAATAACCAAGACTATTGAAAAGCGCAATATGCAGGCGCAGGTTTTGGATTCTATGGATCTGGAGCGCGAGCGAGGTATCACCATCAAGATGACCCCGGTTCGGATGGAGTATTCGCTCGGTGGCAAGGACTACATTTTGAATTTGATCGACACTCCGGGACACTCCGACTTTGGCTATGAAGTCAGCCGAGCGCTCGCTGCTGTTGAAGGCGCGATTTTACTCGTGGACGCAACCCAGGGCGTGCAGGCGCAGACGCTCTACAACTTTGAGATGGCGCGCAAGGCAGGGCTAAAAATTATTGGCGCGGTCAACAAGGTGGATGTGGCGCAGCCGGAGCAAATCGAAGCCGCAATCCAGGAAATTAGTATTTTGTTGGGTATCGAACCAGAAGAAATTTTAAAAGTTTCCGGCAAGACCGGCCTAGGTGTAGCGGAGCTGCTTGAAAAAGTAGTTAAAGAAATTCCTGCACCAAAGGAGGTTACTTTTGAGCGCACGGCTTCACGCGGACTTATTTTTGATTCTCAGTACGACGAGCACCGCGGCGTGATTGCCTATATCCGGGTTTTTTCCGGTGAGTTTAAAGTGAACACAACCTATCACATGGTGGCTACCGGTGCAGAAGTTAAAACCAAAGACATCGGCTACTTAAAGCCAAAGCTTGTTGCTGGGCTGAGCATCAAAAACGGCGAGACCGGCTACATTGCTACCGGCATTAAAGATCCTGACCTTGTTAAAATCGGTGACACCATCAGCGACGTGCGCGCGGTCAGCGCCACCGATCAGCTTGAGCTGGCGCTTCCGGGATACCGTGAACCAAAGCCGGTTGTGTTCGTTTCTTTTTATCCCGAGCATCCGGAAGATTATGATGAATTTAAAAAAGCCTTAGCAAAACTGCGGCTTTCAGATTCGGCCATTCGGTTTGAGCCGGATGCGAGCGAGGTGCTTGGCCGGGGATTTAAGGGCGGATTTTTAGGAAAGCTGCATTTTGAAATTGCTGCTGAGCGACTGGCGCGCGAGTTTGACGTGCCGGTGGTCAGCTCGTTCCCGTCGGTAGCGTACAAGGTAAAAATGGATATGCGCTCTATCAAAACAACCGAATATCTCGAACCTGTGGAAGGGGAAGCCGGTTGGTACTGGATCAAGAATCCAAAAGACTTTCCAAGCGACCCGTTGGAAGTCTACGAGCCGATGACCGCGATAGAAATTTTAACGCCGATGCAGTATCTGGGCCCAATTTTGCAGCTAAAGGATCTCTATCGCATCTCCGATGTGCTTACTGAAACAATTGGCTCCGCAAGTGCGGGCAGAATGTTAATAAAAGCAAAATTACCTTTGTCGGATTTAATCGCAGATTTTGATGACAAGTTAAAGTCGGTGTCGCAGGGCTATGGCTCGCTTTCATATGAAGTGGTTGCCTATGAGAAAGGGGACGTCGACAAGATGGAGATCTTGGTCGCTGAGAACATCGTGCCAGGACTGACACGCATTCTGCCAAAGTCTGAAATCGAGTTCGAAGGCCGCGCGACCTGCTCCAAGCTCAAAGATCTACTGCAAAAGCAGCAGTTTAAGCAGGCGATTCAGGCACAGTACCGCGGCCGGATTATTGCTCGCGAAACTCTGCCGGCAATGAGCAAAGAGCTTGGTAACTTTGGCAAAAACGGTGGTGACCGCACTCGTAAAATGAAGCTCTGGAAAAAGCAGGCGCGCGGCAAAGAGCGGCTGGAGGAGCGGGGAACTCAGAGTGCCGTGCGCATTCCTGCTAATGTTTTCAAGGAATTACTGAAGAAATAGCCCACATTGACTTTTTGCGGAAATAGTGTATAGTTTATTGATTATGAAACAATATATTCTGGCAGCTTTTTTGGTTGCTTCAGTTGCAGCGACTCCGGCCTTTGCACAAACCTCAGGCGACGTTGACCCAAACCCAGGGTCGTCCTGCCCGAATATAATCTATGACCTCCGCTACCGATCTCGCGACGCCCAGACTGCTGGCGATGTGTCTGAGTTTCAAGATTTTTTACAGTCACAAGGATATTTGAAAACTGCTCCAACCGGTTACTTTGGTTTGATGACGGTGCAGGCGACGAAAGATTTTCAGCGCGCGAGCGGCATCTCGCCAACTGGCTTTGTGGGTCCTTTGACTCGCGCTAAAGTCAACGCAGCCTGCGGTGTCACAACCACAACTCCAGTTAATCCGACCACCCCGGTATACACACCCCCGGTCTATACAGCCCCGACTCCGGCTCCTGTTGCCAGGACATTAATCACCGTTACATATCCGCAATCCGGCAACAGCCTCGAGAACAGCGGCGAAAAGAGTAGTGGACTTATTGCCAATGTTCAGTGGTCTGAGCAAAACGGTGACTACCCGGTTTCGATTTATCTGCTTCAGAACTATCAGGTAGTCCGTACAATAGCTATCAATGTTCCTGACACCGGCAGTTATCCGTGGCGGTATGACTCAAGCCTTGCTGATGGCACCTATCAGATTCGAATCGACGTCCTCTACCCGGCAAGAAATGGCGGCCAGCCGAGCTACGGACAGGACAATGCGTACAGCGGCAACTTTACGATTTCTCGCTCGCCGGTTTCGAGAGTACCAAGTTTGACACTTACTGGGGCTAATCCTGCGTCCGCGCTGCCTGGGACTACATTGACCGTCTATGGTTCTGGGTTTAACTACGCCACTACGCCCATTATTGATGGCAATTACGGCATAACCATTCAGCCAAACGTCGTTACCCTTTCCGGAAGCACGCAGCTTTCATTCACCTTGCCTATGAGCTTGAGTGTTGGCAACCACTCTCTTCAGGTTGTAGAAAAAGCCGGTTCGGCTCTTAGCAACACGATTAATTTCACAGTGGGGGCAAGTGCTATGACCAATCCGGTTGTGATTAATTCATTTGCCGCATCAGCTTCCTCTATAAACGCTGGCGGGTCCGTGACCTTTAGCTGGAGTTCAAACCTTACTCAAAATGATATTTCAAACTACTTAGGCGGGTGCAGTATCCAGGGTCTTTCTGTAAATAACGTCCAGCTCTATGTTGGTTCGGGTGCCTACGGCGGTGCAAGCGGTCAGTTTACGTATACTCCGCCAGCAACGGCGACCTATACCCTCTATTGTTCCTCTAACGCGAAAGATGGATCACCGAGCGCAAGCCGTCAAATTACCGTATCCGTAAATGACACGAAATATATCACCATCACCTCGCCAGTTGCTGGCCAGGTTCTGACGGTGGGTCAGGGTTCAGCCTTCTTGATTCACTGGACTGACACTCGCCAGAAGGGCAATACTCCGCGATACGTCATCAATATTGCCAACGCGGGTGGAAAGGGAACGGTTGCGGTTGTTGATGGATCATCTGTATGCTCGGGAGCAAACTGTACCTATGAATGGGTCCTGAAATCTTCAGATGTCTCCTCGTGGAACGTACTCACCATCTATGATGCCGCCAATGATCCGAACGGAACTCTTGGCGCAAGTAGCGCAAGCTTTGTTGTTGCTGCAGCTCAGTCGCTTACGATCACGACTCCGCGAGACAACTACGGAATATCTCGTGGCACCAACTACCAGTATGTTACTTGGTCAACGACCGGTATCAGTTCGTCTGCGCTCGTGAACATTGACTTGGTTGATTCATATGGCGACATTCATCATGTGGCTCAAAACATCTCAAACTCCGGAACCACATACCTGTCGACAATTTACGATTCCATTGGCTCTGCGTTGCAGGATGGATATTATTCTCTCAAAGTGTGTGCTGTTGTAAATGGCACCTCGATTTGCGACATGGTTGGACATCTGTATCTCTCGGACAAGGGATAAACTTGACTTTTGAGTTTTTCTGTGTATACTAGCTAGTGAATGAGCGGAAGTGCGAGACTATTTAAACTAGGCCTCGCCCGCCAATGCAATTGTACAAAGAGCCCGACTCCGCCAGCTGGCGGATGTCGGGTTTTTTGTTTGCGGGTTTTGAGGGACCATCGGATACGACTCCAATGCAATTGTATTGAATGAGTATACGTCAACGATGATCCCTCGAAACCAACAAGTTATGTTAGTATAGCATAATGTTCGAGGAAAACGTTTCCTTATCAAAATACAGCAACTACAA
>JAHFLG010000076.1 GCA_023244975.1 Candidatus Harrisonbacteria bacterium | reverse complement strand
ACTGTTTGACCACTACCTGTGGACCATCGAGCCAGGGCGGCTGATGCTGTGGCTGGCCATTGGTCTGGCACTCAGTTATTTTAAAACTGAGAAAAGCGTCTAGTTTCTGCGCCTGTAGTTCAACGGATAGAATGCATCCCTCCGAAGGATGAGATTGAAGTTCAATTCTTCACAGGCGCACAAAAGTGGTAGTATTGCAGTATGACTGAACAACCGTCTGAAAAGCCACCAATTGCGCCTATCACTGCTACGCACGCAGAAATTTTTGAACGATTTATATTTAAGCCTATGAGAGAAGGTGGGCTGGCCGCACGCAACCGGGCAATTGCTCAGTATCTTGAGCAGTTGAAGCTGAAGCCGGTGTATCTTCAGGAACACAATCCGGAGTTTGCGGCTATGCGCGAGCGTCTTAATACCAGACCCGGCCTTGCCATTCCAAATCACCCGGGCCACTTTGATGATTTTTTGTTTTTTAATGTCCTTACTCGTCAGGACTTTGCGGTGATGGTTAATCCGAACGCATATAAGTTTTTCTGCGCGGTATTAGGTGAAGAGCGAGTGTTGGAAATAAGAACTACTCCAGGCGAACTGCGCGGGCAAATGCGCAGAGCCCAAAGCCATATTGAAGGCGGCGGCTTGCTCTATCTGCACCCGACCGGGGGAGACGACGCAATCTATAGTCCGAAAGCAAAGGATGGACTTGTATTTCGTGACGGCGTTCGCTTTATTATGAAACATGTCTTGCAGCCGACGGACATGGTCTATTCATTTTGGTTTGATAGATCCGACATCGCTAAAGCGGCTGAAGAGCGGATCACCCCGGAAACTAACGGACCGGCTATTCGTGACAAGGATAGGATCTTAACTACCGTAGGTATAGATCAGCCGACACCTATCAAGATTGATGAGCAGTATTCGACCGCCGCCGACTGGCAGAAGCTGATTGCAACTGAGCCGGATCGAGCTGCGGCTCGTCGCGTCCTCGCCCGTCATTTTCAGGATCAGTTTGCTCAGAAGCCTGAGTAATACTATTGAACTCGCAGGCTCTAATTTTGACAAAAGTTTAGTTTTCTTTTATTATATCAGCTGGCCTTTTTGTCCTACCACCCCTTTCCCGGAGTACGCCATGAAGTCCGTTGCAACGTCGTCTAGTCTCGTCGTCCTCTCCCGCCTCTTTCTGTACACGGTGCAGGGTACGCGCATCGACCTGACTCTCGACGTGCAGGAGAGCGGCGGCCGCTGGGGGTTCAACGGAGACCACCAGATTGGTCCTGAACCTGCCGAGCCCACCCGCGTCGCGTTCGAGATCGTTCTGGCAGATGCCAAGTCGGCGGCGTCTTCCGACAAGGTGCTCGCGGCACTCTGGAAGGAGTGCAAGGCCGCTGGCATCTGTCACGGCATCGCTCTGGCCGAGGCGCTCTTGCGTGCCTCGGCGGATCTTCCGGCCGAACTCAAGGCGATGGGTATCATCTGCCTGGGCGCGACTCAGATGAAGACGCCAGGCGAGCAGTTTGGCGACTTCAATGTCCCCGTACTCACGCACGTTCCGCCGGCGAGTTCTCCGGTGATCGCTCGGATGGGCTGGTCGGAGCACGGTGGAGGGGAGTCCTCCCGAGGTTACTTCAGCCCGGGGAGGTACGTCGTTCCCGTGCCCCTCTCGCGTGTCCGTGCGTGCAGGTAGCCGGAGCGAGTGAGTCTTCTGGGGTCGGCCGCGCAAGCGTCCGGCCCCTTTGCTTTTTATAATGCCCGCGAGCGGGCAGTATACTACAATACCTAATGTCAAGTATACTTGACATTAAGATATTTCACTGTATGCTGAGGGCGTGACTGAAACTATCGGTAACAAAGTGAGCGAGTTGCGTCAGCGGTTTGGGGCAACTCAGGAAGAGCTTGCGGAGCGGGTGGGCGTCAGCCGGCAGACAATTATCGCGGTTGAAAAAGGAAACTATACGCCCTCCCTGCTTTTGGCCCTTAAGCTCTCCTTGTTTTTTAACAAGCAGATCGAATACATATTTTGGCTTAAAAAATAATATCATGGTTACCAATAAAAAAGAGATTGTTGTTGGACTTATCCTGATCATACTGCTCATTGCCCTGATCAATCCTGGTGATCTTTTTATGCCCTCGATGTTCCAGATGACGATCCTCGCTCTGGTCATGGTCGCGTTTGCGCTGTTCGCCATCATGGTGTGGCGCGAACGCGGTGGTGATGAGCGCGACCGTCTGCACCGCTTCATCGCGGATCGGATTGGGTTTTGGACAGGCGGCATCGTTCTGATGGGAGCGATTATTATCCAGGAGTTTATGCACCTGAACGACCCCTGGCTGCCGGTTGTCCTCGGCGCCTTAGTCCTCGGGAAGATTGCGGGGCTCATGTATAGCAAAACTAAATATTAATATCATATGGCAAATGATCTTTCAATTGGATTCGCGTTTTTGGGGGGATTGGTTTCGTTTTTGTCGCCGTGCGTGCTGCCAATCATCCCGGGATTTCTGGCGTAGTTGGCTGGCGCGTCACTGAAGAACGCGGGGAGTCAGCGCAAGGAGATATTTTTAAACAGCGTATTTTTTGTCATTGGATTTTCAGCCGTGTTTGCTTTGCTAGGCGTCTTGCTGAATAC
>JAHFLG010000044.1 GCA_023244975.1 Candidatus Harrisonbacteria bacterium | reverse complement strand
TTTAAGAATTGCATCCATATTAGTTTAAAAATTGTAGCACAGCTTCGAGCTGGAGTCGCTTGTTGGTCGAATAATCATTCATCATCGTAAACCGATGCAACAGGTGTTTTAACGCCCGCCAGTTGTCATCCGGCTTCTTGGCAAGCTCCTCGATTAGGTAGCGCACAAAGTGATCGACAACCTTTTCGCCCTTGGCCTCGATCTCGCGCTCGTCTTTGACCATAGTTTTAATGATCTCACTGCGGCCGCGCTCATTAGAAAGCAAAAACTTCTCAACCAGCTCCTTTGCCTCGGTCTGCGCAGACGACAAACTTTCTTTTCCACCGCTGTTAGGAATATGGATTTTCTGGAAGCGCGACAAGAGCGCCGGAAGGATTGTATTAAGGTCAGTAACGGTCAAGATGATCAGCGCGTGGCTCGGTGGCTCCTCAGCAATTTTTAATAACGCGTTCTGCGCCTGCGGCGTCAACTCACCGGCTGCGTGGACAATAAGCGTCCGACGTGGGCTCGCCACCGGCTGGCGATATAAAAATTCTGAAAACTCCCGCGCCACGTCCACGCCAAGATTCTGCTGTGTACCATCAATAACTCGCGCGTCCATTAAGATCTTACTACTTGGCTCCCACGCCTTGGTTTCCAAATAATTGGCCAGCGACTGGGCAACATCCAGCTCCCCTGTCAAAGCTCCGCCATACAAAATGTACGCATGCCCCAACGCCTCATTTTTAATGAGAGCTTTAAAATCCTTTTCTACATCATTAGTCGCCATGAAGAAATTATATATGATTTAGCCCGAGCCACGACTATCGTTTATTCAACAGCGTCCGTTTGTAGACTTCAAGGTGGTCGAGAATAAGGCCGGCACCCTTAGCAACGCAGAACAATGACTCTTCAGCAACATAGCAGGGCACACCGGTCATACGCTTAAAGAACTCATCAATGTTGCGCAGATTGCCGCCGCCGCCCGAAATAACGATTCCCTTTTCCATAATATCGGCAACGAGCTCCGGCGGAGTGGCATTGAAGACGGTCTGCACTGACGCCGCAATATCGAGCAGCAGTGGATTGAGGGCTTCGGCGATTTCATTAGAATTTACAGCCACATCTTTTGGCAAACCGCTGGCCACATCGCGACCGCGAATTTTCACCGAAAGCTTTTCTTTCATCGGCAGGGCGCTGCCGACTTCAATTTTAACCTGCTCGGCAGTTTGCTCACCAATATACACCGAAAACTTTTTCTTCACGTACTCCATAATGGCGCTATCAAACTTGTTGCCGGCCACGCGCAAACTCGCCCAGCTCACGATGCTCCCCAGGGACACCACCGCGACCTCACTGGTTCCGCCTCCGACATTAATGATCATGTTACCCGAGTGCGAATTAATCGGAATATCCGCGCCCAAGGCTGCGAGAATCGGCTCTTTGACCACATACACTTCTTTAGCTCCGGCCTCGCGCGTCGCATTGGTCACGGCGCGGCGCTCATTGGCCGTGATGCCGGCCGGCACCGAGATAACAACATCGGGCTTAATGATGTTAAACGAACCGATAGCCTTGCTGATAAAATACTTCAGCATCGCCTTGGTTATATAGTAGTCGGCGATGACTCCGTCTTTGAGTGGCTTATAGGCGGTAATATCATACGGTGTGCGGCCGATCATGTTCTTAGCCTCGCGACCCACAGCAATGACTTCATTATTAGGCTGGCCCAAAGCAACGATGGTGGGCTCATTTACCACAAACCCTTTTTTAGGCACAAAGACAATGGTATTAGCAGTCCCCAAATCTATTCCAATCTTAGTAACAAACATAGTGCTGGTATCTTATCAGGAGCGGCCTTTCGGTGCAATTCCTACCGGGGCCGCCTATCTGGTCTCGGCTTCGCCCAGCGGCTTGACCTCGCCGCCGCCGCGGCTCCGCACATCCCCGCACGGAATTGCACCGAAAGGCTTACTCTTTTTGCCTATCCAATCTGGGCGCCGAGGGCGGCGAGCTTGTCTTCAAAGTCTTCGTAGCCGCGGCGAATCAGGGAGATGTTGCGCAGGGTTGAAGTTCCGGTTGCGGCCAGCGCTGCGATAACATAGGAAAAACCAGCGCGCAGATTTGGAATAGTAATATCCGCGCCCTTAAGACTAGTCGGGCCGGTTATTACGGCGCTATGCACATAGGTCTTCTCTCCAAACCTACAGGTGTGTCCACCAAGGCACTCTTTATACAACTGAATGTTCGCTCCCATTTTGTTGAGTGCGTCCACATAGCCAAACCGATCTTCATAGACAGTTTCGTGCACAATGCTCGCGCCCGGAACCATGGTAAGCAAAATACTAAAGGGCTGCTGCCAGTCGGTCATAAAGCCCGGGTGTACATCGGTCTCAAGTGGAATTGCATGCAACTCCGTCCCCCGCCAGAACCAGATACCGTCGTCTACAATTTCAAATTGTCCGCCAATCTGTCGGTACTTATTCAAAAACGTCATTATGTCGAACTGCCGGGCGTTGCGCACGAAAATTTTTCCATTAGTTGCAAAGGCAGCACAGGCCCAGCTCGCCACTTCAATACGATCGGTAATGGTCGTGTGGGTAAAGCCGTGTAGCTCTTTAACGCCAACGATGGTAATCACGCGGTCGGTGTCTACTGAGATGATCGCACCCATTTTTTGAAGTACCGCGATCAGATCCATAATTTCAGGTTCAATGGCAGCGTTACTCACCTCGGTCTTACCTTCAGCCAGCACTGCTGAAAGCAGCACCTGCTCAGTGGCTCCCACGCTCGGGTAATCCAGTTTTATGTTGCCACCAACTAATTTCTGCGCAGCCAAGTGATAACCGGCCGGAATTTGTTCGATTCCGACGCCGAGCTGTTCAAGAGCTTTGAGATGGTAATCTACCGGGCGCATACCAATGTTGCAGCCACCGAGCTCCGGCACCAGAGCTTCTTTTAGTCTCGCGAGCATCGGACCGGCAAACAAAATCGGGATACGGCTCTTGCCGGCGATTGAGTGCAAGGCCTCCGGCAGAATCATGTTAATTTCTTTAGTCTGAATCCAGAGATTTCCCTCGCCATCATTTTTAACAACGCCGCCGAGGGCCTCGATCATCTTGGAAACTATTTTTACATCATCAATCTCGGGCACATTGTGGATAATGCACGGCGCGCCAGTGAGCAGCGAGGCAACCATGATCTTGGAAACTGAATTTTTCGCTCCGCGAACCGTAACCTCGCCGTAGAGCGGCTTGCCACCGGTGATAGTCAAAGAATCCTTCCCCTGATGACCAGGTGTAGCTCCGGTAACCTCTGATAAAGAAACTGTATAGCTCATGGCACGCCCATTATAAGCCCTTCATGATATACTTACAAACAGATATGATTAGAAGAATTATTGTTGCCTTAATCGCCAATGCCGGAGGACTGCTCGCTGCCGCATACGTGATTGATGGCTTCAATCTTGACTTAAATGGTAATGACAAATTGATCGCCTTTGCCGCCTTAGTCGGCGTTTTCACGTTTGTGACTGTCATTGTTCGGCCCATCATCAAGCTCGTGCTGACGCCGATCATCCTCTTAACCTTCGGCCTCTTTAATCTCGTGATTACCGGCGGACTGCTCTATATCGTTGACAAGTACGCGCAAAACCTTACAATAACTGGACTACCGGCGCTTATCTACGGGACGATCGTTATTACGGTCATTAATGTGATTTTCCACGTAGGCGAGCACGTTACCAGAAAAGACTAAGTCTACTATATATATGAACACTATTATCTCGGTCAGCCAGATTGTCATTTCCATTGCTATTATCGTCCTTATTCTCCTCCAGCAGCGCGACACCGACGTCAGCGGCTTCCTGGGCGGTGGCGGCGGAGGTGGAGGTGGCTTCTACCAGCAGCGTCGGGGCCTTGAACGGGCACTCTTTGTCGGCACCATTATCCTGGTTGTCATCTTCGCGGCTCTCGCCATCATCAGCCTATTTGCTAATGCCTCGCCTACAACTATCAACCCCGGCATTGAAACTGCCAGCTCAACACCGTCACTCGTCAATGTCAGCAGCACCGGCCAGACGATCAATATCGTTGCTCCCAGTTCGACCAAGAAATAAATGATCCGGGATTTTTTCAGACTACTTAAGTCACTGATGCCGCGAGAACGGTATGTCTTTTTTAGCGCGCTCACTCTTTTTGTCTTTGCACTCGGCCTCAGTATTCTGAATAATTTTTACAACAATACGGTTGTCCAGCCGGCCAGCGGTGGCGAATACACCGAAGGCATCGTCGGCCAGCCCATCGCCATCAATCCAATTCTCATGGGCAGCAACGAGCCCGACCAGGTGCTGGTCAAGACCCTCTTCAGTAGTCTGATGACCTTAGCCGACAGCTACAACACCAGCTCGAAAGGCACGGTCTGGTCAATCAAGTTAAAGCCTGATCTCAAGTGGTCCGACGGCCAGCCACTGACCTCTGATGATGTTCTCTTTACCGTGCAGACTATTCAGGATCCGGCTGCGGGCTCTCCACAGCTCGCCGCCTGGCAGGGCGTCACTATAGAACGCATCAGTGAGCGTGAAGTACGTTTTACTCTCAAGGCGCCATACGCATTCTTTGTCGATAATCTCAAAACGCTTTATGTAGCTCCGGCTCACCTTTTTGAGCAGGTGCCACCGGCTAACCTCCATCTCGCCACCTACAATCTTGAACCAATCGGCAGTGGTCCTTTTAAATTCGTCAGCTATGAAAAACAAAAAAACGGCTTTATCTCAAGCTATCACCTGACCGCCAACTCCGAGTATCCGGGCAAACGCGCGCTCATAGACAAACTCAACTTCATTTTTTTCTCAAATTATAATGACGCCTTCCTGAGTTTTAATACCAAAAGCATCGATGGCCTCGGAGGATTTGACCCAATCAATGTGACCGACCTTAAAATCAACCACCAGACCGATGCATTCGCCCTCCCTCGCTACTATGCCGTGTTCTTTAACCCAACCGTTCCTTCGGCAACCAACGACAGCACGGTACGCACCGCCCTTGATCTCGCCACCAACAAACAACGATTGATTACTGATGTATTAAGCGGACATGGGCAGATTGCTCTCGGACCACTGAGCCCGTTCACGCCAGGCTACAATGCGGATATCTATGTCCATGACCACAACTCGACTGATGAGGCAATCAGTCTGCTAAGTAAAAACGGTTGGAAAAAAGATGCGGGTGGCATACTGACGCGCACCGTTGGCAAGACAACGCAACGACTTGAAATTAATCTCTTCACTCCCGACATCCCATTCCTCGTCACTACTGCCAACCACCTCAAAGAAGACTGGGCGGCCATCGGCGCCAAGGTGACTGTGACGAGCGTCGCTCTCGACCAGCTACGCGACAGCAACATAAAAGGTCGCACTTATCAGGCACTGCTCTTTGGTAATGTGCTCCGTGATAATGGCGATATCTACTCCTTCTGGCACTCATCAGCGCGCTTTTCGCCGGGACTCAATCTCGCGGTCTACAAAAATTCAGCAGTTGATGGCCTGCTGGAATCAATCCGCAAAAACTTTGACGAAGCAAAGCGCAACGTCGACCTAAAAAAACTCCAACAAATAATCCACGATGAGCATCCGGCTATCTTCCTCTATTCCCCTGAGTACCTGTATGCCGCTCCGCGCGATCTCGGCGGGCTCGACCAGAAGTTCTTGCTCTCCCCTAGCGACCGTTTCGCGGACTCAAACCTCTGGTTCCTCAACACCAGCCGCGTCTTCAAGTAAACTGGTATACTTACACTATGACTGACGCTGATATCTTCAGAAAAAATATTCTTGAATTCAATCTCCAGCTCCGACCCGGAGCTATTACAGTGGAAAACATAGAGCAACTCCGCGGCAGCAATCCTGACGCCATTATCCTCTCTGGCATGGGCGGAAGCGGTACGCCAGCCACTATCTTGCAAAATTTAAGTGAATATGTTAATATACGTATACCGATAATTTCTTGGAAAGACTTTGGCCTGCCTCATCCTGAGTTTAAGCGTCCACTCTATATCTTCGTTTCCTTCTCAGGAGAAACTCGTGAGGTCTTGTCTGGCTTTTCCCAGGTTCCAACGGGTAGCGCCATAGCTATTGTCGCTGGCGGCGGAGCCCTCCTAACACAGGCTCGTTCCCAGAAACTTCCCTTCGCTACCTTTGAAAAAACTGACACTCTATGTCCACGGCAGGCATACGGCCTAACACTCTCGGGCGTGCTGGCGATCGTCAATGCCGCTATTTTAGATAGCGTCGCGATGCGCGATATGTCAAAGGTTATCCAGCCGCAGACACAGGAAGCCTACGGAGAGCAGCTGGCAAAAAAACTCATCGGCAAGAATCTGTTTCTCTACACCTCGAACGCGCTCAGCCACATCGGACAGATCTTCAAAATAAGTCTTAACGAAAGCGCGAAGCTCCCGGCAAGCGCCAACGTTTTCCCGGAGATCAACCATAACGAGCTCTCAATCTTTGAAACAAAGCCCAAAGATGTGATAGCCTTATTTATCACTACGCAGGCAGAGGCTGCGATGCTCAAGAAAGAGATTGATATCATTAAACAAATCCTAACAGAGTACGAAACCCCGCTGGAGATAGTTGAGATTCCCGGCACTGATGATTTTGAAATAACTCTGAATGCGATTGTGTTAGCCGAGTGGGTAGGACTCTTTGCAGCTACCATGCGAGGTATCAACCCGCTGAGTATCAAAACAGTAACCAGAATTAAGGAATTAGCAGCGCAGTAGGCAGTACATAAAGCCCAGGTGGCGGAATTGGCAGACGCGCACGTTTCAGGTACGTGTGAGGCAACTCTTGCGGGTTCAACTCCCGCCCTGGGCACCGCAGTAAAAATTTAATACATTAACATTAATAATAAGCCGAAGTCCGGCTGGTTCTCGCGAGAATAGAGATGGTTTCCTTCTCGCGAAACCAGCCGGACGAGGCGCAACACATTCATGGCACCAAAACCGCCAAAAATACCAAAACAACCGTTTCCGATAGGCAAGCGAGTTAAAGTCCCCCCGCCGCGCGTCGTCCACATTGAAAAGGGCGTCGTTATCGACTCCGCGGCTGCCGCTCGCGAAGTACATCCGCACCATCCTCCCCGACCGCAGGGTCAGTCCCGACTTCAGTCGGGATCCCGACATGGGTCGGGACATCAACTAGGACAACGGCCACGGCTCACGGGCCGTCCGCCCAAACCAGCCGGCTTCCGCAAAATGCCGCATATGCCGACCAAGTCACTCAGTGATCGCAAATTCTTTGCCAAAGAAGGTTCGCTCACCGGACATGAACAGCTTGAAACCGGAGGAACCAATGGCAAAATGGAAAAGGACACCGTCTACTTTGTGCCGCTCGGCGGACTGGAAGAGGTCGGCCGCAACTGCAGCTTCTTTGAGTACAACGACGAAATCGTCATCATCGACATGGGCATTCAGTTTCCGGAGGAAGAAACCCCGGGTATCGACTGGATCATTCCTAACGTCAGCTATCTCGAAAAGAAAAAGCACAAAATAAAAGGCATCATCATCACCCACGCTCACTACGACCACTACGGCGCTGTTCCCTACGTCTTAGAAAGACTTGGCAACCCAACCATCTACGGCACCGCGCTCATCCGCGAGGTTCTAAAAAAGCGCCTTGATGAGATGCCGAATGTCCCGAAGATGAAGTTCCATGAGATCAAAAACCACGACCGCGTAAAAATTTCTGAGCACTTCACCGCCGAGTTCTTTGGCGTGGCTCACACCGTGCCCGACACCACCGGCGTCATGCTGGAAACTCCGGCCGGAAAAATGGTCCACTTTGCCGACTTCCGCCTCGAATATGACAAAAATGGCCAGGTCTTTAATCTTGATGAGTTTGAATGGCTCGGCAAGCAAGGCGTCCACTCACTACTCATCGACTCGACCAACGCGCA
Organism: Candidatus Harrisonbacteria bacterium; assembly: GCA_023244975.1. Taxonomy (GTDB): domain Bacteria; phylum Patescibacteriota; class Minisyncoccia; order UBA6257; family 1-14-0-10-44-23; genus JAHFLF01. Next base: position 419 of record JAHFLG010000044.1, on the reverse strand, counting down.
CGAAGACGGCCACACCGTAAGCGAAGAACTGGTGGTTGAAAACCTCGAAAAAGTATTCTTGGCTGCGCAGGGCCGAATTATTCTTTCGACCTTTGCCTCGATGATCGACCGTATTCGCGAAATCATTAAAATCTGTGAACGCATCGGCCGCAAGGTCATCATCAACGGCCGCAGCATGAAAGACAACTTTGAGATCTCTAAGCAGCTCGGCTACATCAAAACCGATCCGGGAGTTGTGATTCCGATCGAAGAGATGCATAAGTACAAAGACGACAAAATCTTGCTTCTTACCCCGGGCTCACAGGGTCAGGAAAACTCAGGACTGATGCGTATTGTTAATGGCGAGCACAAGTTCGTCAAAATTAAACCGGGCGACACCATCGTCCTCTCCTCTTCCGTTATTCCGGGCAACGAACGCT
>JAHFLG010000043.1 GCA_023244975.1 Candidatus Harrisonbacteria bacterium | reverse complement strand
GCATAGAAGGCTCTTGTATTGCACTTCTACATAGTGTTGGTATACTATATCAACAGTATGGGAATCAGGCATTTTAGCAGCGTCTTATCCGCTGAACTTGAAGGTGTTGACGCTCGTCTTATTGAGGTAGAGACAGATATCCGTGCCGGCCTTCACGCCTTTACTATTGTTGGTCTTGGCGACAAGGCTCTTTCGGAATCGAAAGAGCGCATCAACTCGGCGCTGAAGAATATGGATATCAAGCCGCCCGAAAAAGAGAATCGCAAGGTTATCATCAATCTTGCCCCTGCTGACATTAAAAAAACAGGCAGTCAATACGATCTTTCCATTGCCCTCGGTTACCTTCTCGCCAGCGAACAAATCAAACCGTTTAATACAAAAGCAATTCTCTTTGCCGGAGAGTTATCTCTTGACGGCACATTGCGCCCGATCTCAGGCGCTCTCAATATCGCCCGTCTCGCTCAGAAAGCAAAGATCCCCTACCTCGCTCTTCCGGCAGCCAATGCTATTGAAGCCGCTATTATTCCCGGAATTATAGTGGTGCCGGTACTAACTTTGAGCCAGCTGATCGATCATCTTGAAGAACGTACGCTCATAGATCCGCAACCGACAACTAATGTCATAAAGCCTCCTGAATCTCCATTTCTTTGTATCGCCGATATCAAGGGTCAGGCAAATGCTAAGCGGGCGCTTATGATCGCTGCGGCCGGAGGACATAATTTGCTTATGGTCGGTCCTCCGGGAACCGGCAAGACCATGTTGGCTCAGGCTATCACATCTATTTTGCCGGCTCCGGCTCTTGAAGAGATCATTGAAGTGACCGGCATCTATTCCAGCGCCGGACTGCTCAAGGAAGATTCATATATTGGGTATCGGCCATTTCGAGCTCCACATCAGACTGCCTCACCGGTGGCGGTGGTCGGCGGAGGCACCAACCCGCGTCCCGGCGAGATTAGTCTCGCACATCGCGGTGTCTTATTTCTTGATGAGCTTCCGGAATTTCGCCGCGATTTGCTTGAGGCGTTGCGTCAGCCCCTTGAAAGCGGCAAGGCCGTGGTCAACCGAATAAAAAACAACCTGACTTTTCCGGCGCGGTTTATGCTTGTTGCGGCCATGAACCCGTGTCCGTGCGGCTATTTTGGTGACAGCGAAAAAAACTGCAGGTGCTCAGAGTTTGAAGTACGCCGGTATCAGAAAAAAGTTTCCGGTCCCCTGCTTGATCGCATAGATATTCAGATAACGGTGCCGCGGCTGAGTATTCAGCAACTGCGCACTGAGCACGTGAGTAAAGACACTGATGATGTAAAAGCACGGGTTCTTGGAGCTCGTAATCGGCAGCATGCGCGCTTTGCCAAAAAATCTCGCGGCAAAAAAATTCTTACCAATAGCGAGCTCAACTCAAAAGACGTAGATGAGTTGATTACTCTAACTAAAGAAGCCAGTGCGCATATTAACGCGGTATTTGATAAGTCACTTATTTCCGCGCGCGGATACTATCGGATTTTAAAAGTTGCTCAGACTATTGCTGACTTGGAAGACCAAGACGAGGTGGGTATAACAGCGATTAACGAGGCATTTAGTTACCGGCTACGGGAAGACGATCATCAACAACACTTGGGTAAAAGGCCTCTTTCAGCATTGGGTAGATGAAAAAATACCCGATCACGAGGATTGAAAGAAGAATTAACGAGAGGATAATTTGTTTTGCGTGGCTCTTTTTTGGCTGACCACTCATCTGATCATCTTCTTCGTCTTCGCGCGACAGATCCATAAACATCAGCTTAGCAATGGGTTTCTGATTTCCGGCTTCAATAGAACCTATGTCTGAAGACAGGGTGCGGACAGCAACCTCGGGTTTAGGAACTTGGATTTTTGTTTCCATTAGAGACCCATGAGGCGAAGCGCCTCTTTCATGCCCGCAAATGAAGTCGAGATCAGTAGTTTGTTATTCTTGACAAGGTAACCAAATGAGGCGCCCGCGGTCTTACCCACAGCATAGCGGTCCGAGATTCCGTTGACTGTGCCGCCTTTAAATGGTGCGAGCACTCCGGGGTCGACAACAAAGAAGTTTTTGAGTGCAAGTTTTTCTAGTATCGCGGCTGTAGTAACGATGACTGACTGCGCGCTCCCTGCTTTGAATTGCATCACATACCCCGGCCAGATACCAGCAGTATCTTTATAGATAAATGCCGTAAAGTCGGTTTCTAGAGAATCTGCATATCCGTCGATACTCGGGGCGGTAGCATAAAGGAATTCCTGTGCAGACAGAGGACCAGTCGGGGTTGTGACGATTACTTCGGTTAGACCGGATAGAGCAGCTTGCCCTTGTTGTACCAAGGCTCCTCGCATTGCTTCCATGAGTTGAGTGCTGCCGGGCAGAGCTGCCGGTAATTGAGCATTAACTGTTGCAATAGGAGGATTAATAAATTGGCTTAGGTGTTTGGCTGCCGCCGGCTGTACAGGAGCCGGTGAGGTCGGAGTCGCGGGTTGAGCAATCACGGGCTGTTCTACGACCGGAGTCGGCGCTGGAGAACTAGCCTTGTTAAATAAAGGATAGACAACAAAGTAGCCGACTGCGGCTAGAACCACAAAACCGATAATTCCTCCGACGAGCCAGATAAGGGTGTTTGATTTTTGAGCCGCGAGCATCTGATCAACCGTGCTATCTTGAGAGCCCGGAGTCGTAGTCTCCGGAGTAAAAGCCGGTTCTTCGCCGTCAAAGGTAGGCAAATTAGGAGCAGGAGTAGTGGTTCCCAAATCAGCGCGCATAGTGCGGATATCTTGCTCATTTGGATTTTGAGCCGGAGCTGTCGGAGTTACAGGAATGTTAAGTTGTGGCTCATCCATAATAATAAAAGGTACATTAATTACCTTTTATTATATCATACTACTTTTTCACGTTGATAATGCTATGTGGTTTGCTATAATTCATTCAATTAACGATTTTATAAAATATGGATCAGAACCTTCCCGACAAGGTCGTCAGCGACATCCAGAAAGACTTTAAGATCGTCGGCTCCGGCCGCGTCCACAGCTGGTACGCCTGGGCGATTGTCGGTATTGTGTTCGGTATGGCGCTTGGCGTCGTCTACATCGCCAACCGCTCCGGCGAATTCATGTCAAGCGAGGCGGCGACGAAAACGAAAACTCCTCCAGTTGCGCCAGCTCCTATTATTTGCCCCGGTAGTTGCGGCCAGCCTTTTTCCGCCGAGGGATCAGTGAGCAGCAATTCCGAAGGACTTTTAAGCGGAGTTAAAGGTTGGTACAAGTTAGATCCAGATGAGCAGAAAAAAATGGTAGAGAAGTTTACAGAGGTTCAAGCTCCCACCGAAGATCATCCTGACGGAAACCTTATGTCCCCTGGCCAAGCCGCCTCGATTGTAGCTGAAATAAATGGTGATACTGATAGATTAGAGACGCTGAAAACTGAAGCTGAAACGAAGTGCCAGAAACTTTTATCAATTAACAAAAATAACGTTACCCAGAAATGTCAAAATTTTAACAATTCATGCGTTAATCTCGGGTGCGTACCGAATCCCGATCCGCCTGAAATTGAAGATACCGTGTGCCAGCCGGCTATCTGCACAGCAGAGCAAGCTGGTTCTACGGGTTTCGGGACACAAAGTGCTATAAAAAATTATGAAGATAAGAAATCTATCTGGTTCAGATATGTGTGCACTTCTTCGTCAGGCTCCGGCAGGGTGAAATCAATGTGTAATGGCAACGGGCCTATTACTCCCAGTGGTAATGGATCCGGAGGAAAGGGCACAAACACCGGCGGCGGGAACCCCGGTACCGGCGGTGGTTCATCGGGCGGTCCGACAACAGGTGGTGCCGGGACGTTCGGTGAAGCGTGCATATATACCATGCCGTTTCCGAATCCGCAAAGTAAAGAAGAGTCTATTGCTAATGCCGATTTCAAAATCCAAATGACGGCAAATCCCGCATACTGCAAAGAACAAAAAGGAACCTGTAGTGCTCCGTTAGTATGCGATCCGACCCTTTGTAAGTGTAAGGCACCGCTTCCGCCAAAATCTCAGAACTAGGCGTTGCCCATCGCCTTCAAGCTCAGGCCGATTTTGCCGCCCTGGTCTACTTTGATGATTTTGGCTTTGACTACATCGCCGAGCTTTACGACGTCATCTACTTTTTTGACGAAGCCATCCTTGAGCTCAGAGATGTGAATCATGCCGTCGTGGCCGCTGTCGATTTGGACAATCGCGCCGAACTCGAGCATCTTCACAATCGGGCCCTCGATAATCTCCCCTACCTGATACTCTTTAACAATTGCCATGACTTCATTGTAGGCAGCCTGGGTTGTAGCTTTGTCTTTTCCGGAAACAAATACTTGTCCGTCGTCATCGATATCAATCGATAAACAGCCGGTTTTTTCAATGATGCCGTTGATGGTCTTCCCTCCTGATCCGATGACCGATCCTATTTGCGACGGGTGGATCTTGATAGACATGATCAGCGGAGCGAGTGGTGAGATCTCAGTGCGAGGAGCTGGCAGGACGCTGGTGAGTACACCAAGAATCTGCATGCGGGCTGTTTTAGCCTGAGCCAGAGTCGTTTTGATCATATCCATGGTCAGTCCTTTGATTTTTACGTCGAGCTGGATGGCCGTGACCCCGTCTTTGGTGCCAGCGACTTTAAAGTCCATGTCTCCCCAGTGATCCTCTGCCCCCTGCAGGTCAGTAAGAACTTTGTAGTTGTCTTTTTCATCGGTCATCAGACCCATAGCAATACCGGCGACCGGTTTTTTGAGTGGTACTCCGGCATCCATGAGGGCGAGAGTACTCGCGCAGACGGTTGCCATTGAAGACGAGCCGTTACTTGAGAGAATTTCTGAAACAACGCGGACCGTGTACGGGAACTTGTCTTTAGTTGGCAGCATGTTGCGCAGCGCTTTTTCAGCCAAGGCGCCATGGCCAATCTCCCGGCGACCCGGGCCGCGGAATGGGCCGACTTCACCAACCGAGTAGGCCGGGAAGTTGTAGTGCAACATAAAACGCCGCTTGGCCGAAACGCTCATGCTCTCAATCAGTTGTTCAGTTCCCGGAGGAGCAATCGTAGCTACGGCCAGAGACTGAGTGGTGCCGCGGATAAACAAGGCCGAGCCATGGGTCTTTTTGAGCAGTCCGACTTCGCCGTAGAGCTCGCGCACCTCTTCTATCTTACGTCCGTCGGGTCGCTGTCCTTTGGCTATCGTATTTTTGTGGACGATTTCGCCGATCATCTCTTCAAGAGCGAATCCGGCAGCTCCGACATTTTTTTCATCAACTCCTTCAGCGCGCAAATGGGCGGCCAAGTCGGTTTCGAGTCTAAACAGGCCGGCTTCGTGTTCGGCTTTGCTGCCGGCGTAAATAGCCGGTTCAAGTTTACCCGAGAGAAACGCGATAATTTTTTCTTTGACTGTCGGGTCGATCTCCGAGAGCTGCACATTTTCTTTCGGTTTGCCAATTTCAGAGACAATCTTGTTCTGGAATTCGATCAGCTTGTTGATTTCTTTCTGTGCGAGCTCAAAGCCTTCAAAAACCTGCTCCTCAGTAGCCTCCATGCCCTCAACTTCAATCATGTTGATGCGGTCTTTTGGTCCTGAGGCAAAGGCCTGGAATTCGTAGCCGTCAGTCAGCAGTGAATTTTTCGGGTTGAGCAGGAGCTTGCCGTCTTTACGGACAACCTTTACTCCCCCGACCGGTCCGACCCACGGAATGTTTGAGATTGAGAGAGCCGTTGAAGCGGTGACAAGACCCAGAAAGTCCAAATCATCTTCTTCATCAAGGCTCAAAATAGTAATGACAACCTGAACCTCGCGGCGCAGGCGCTGATCAAACAGCGGACGAATAGTGCGGTCGATGATGCGTCCGGACAGCACGGCCTCTTCGCTGGCTCGGCCTTCGCGGCGGACAAAGCGGCTGCCGAGGATTTTTCCTACGGCGTAAAAACGCTCTTCATAATCCACAAAGAGCGGGAAATAATTCATGTTCTTGTCGACATCGCTCATCACGGCGGTGGCAAGCACTGCGGTGTCGCCATAGCGACCGATGACCGAGGCATTGGCCTGTTCGGCCACACGCGAGACTTCTAATGACAACGTTTTACCTGCGTACTCGAGCTTAAACTCTTTTTTTCGTAAATCCATTTTTATTGTGAAGCCGGACTAGTTCGTCATCCTGAACGCAGAGAAGGATCTAAGACTTTAGATGCTTCGCTTCGCTCAGCATGACCGTTAGTTTGCCCGGTACTTAATTATGTTTATCTCCTTAGTGGTCCTTTGCGCATAATGACCCGCGGCAGATCTTCGAGCGCGATGAACTCATCAGCAACTTCTTTTAATTTTGCATTGGTGCTGCGGGAAAATGCCGCAACCTCCACCTCTCTTCCCTTACCCCATTTGAGGTATTCGACCAGCGGGATAAAATCACCATCTCCGGTTACCAAAATAATAACGTCGAGAAAATCAGCCATGCGCACCGCGTCCACGGCCATGCCGACGTCCCAATCAGCCTTTTTCATGCCTCCGGGGTAGAGCTGAATATCTTTGATGCGTAGCTCAATACCGCTCTGTTTAAGAGCGTCGAAGAAGGTATTTTCGCTTTTGGTCGTTTTTTCCATCTGCGGCTCACCTTCTTTTGCCGCCGCGGCCGCCAAGATCTCTTCGGTCTTGACGACATAGGCCATGGCGCGGATGAGCTTTCGGTCAGCCACGAGGTTGCGGATCAGTTCTTTGTAATTGACCCGGGCGTTATAGAGGTTTTTGCTGGAGTGATAGAGGTTCTGGATATCGATAAATATCCCAACCCGTTGATCACTGTGCTTAATGGGCATATTAGAGGTCGAGTTTCTTGATCAAAGACTTGTGAGCCTTTGGGTTGTGCTTCTCAAAATACGCAAGGAGTCGGCGGCGCTTGCCAACCATCATCAGCAGCCCGCGGCGGCTGTGGTTGTCCTTAGCGTGCTTTTTCAGATGGGTTGTCAGCTCGCCAATCTGCTTGGTGAGCAGTGAGACCTGGACCGGAATTGATCCTGTGTCCTTGTCGCTGATCTGGTGTTCGTTGATAAGTTTCTTTTTTTGGTTGATCGTTAACATATGGTTATTTTACCATTTTTAAGATTATCCGTTTCTCTGCTGCTTTAATCGACTCAACTTTAAAGCGGTACTGTTTTCCGATTTCGATCTGCTTTTTCATTTCATCAACGCCGCCGAACTCGGTGACGTGGATAAGACCCTGGATCTCGGGGTCAAGAGCGACAAAGGCGCCGAATGGATTGAAGCGGGTGACCGTACCCATGATTTCCTGGCCATCTTTGTATTTGTCGGTAATTGTGTCCCAGGGGTTTGGCTTGAGCGCCTTGAGCGATAGGCTGACGCGGCCGTCTTTGACCTCAACGATTTGAGCACGGACGGTGTCGTTTACTTTTACTACCTCTTTCGGGTTTTCAATAAGCTTGTGGTCGATTTCAGAGATGTGGATGAGTCCTTCAATAGAAGGCTGGTCAACAAAGCGGATAAAGGCGCCGAAGTCGGCCACGCCGCTGATAACTCCTTCGACGATGTCCCCTACTTTGTATTTGTTGAGCAGTTCTTTGACGTTTTCATTGGCGATTTCGCGTTCAGAAACAATCAACTTGTTCAGGTTCTGAGTGTTGGTGATAATTTTGACTTTGAGCTCCATGCCAACCATTTTCTTGAGCTCTTCGAGGATTTTTTCCTTGCTGCCGTCGGTTACGCGCGGGTAGTGGTCATTGGAAAGCTGGGACACCGGCAAGAAAGCCTTCATGCCACCGACTTCGGTGATTAAACCACCAGAGTTGGCTGCCGTGATTTTGACCAGGATCGGTTCGTCTTTGTCCTTAATCTCTTTGATTTCAGCCCAGATCTTTTGGCGGCCGGCTTCGGCGAGAGACAATTCTACATAGCCGTCGTCGTTTTCAATATCAACAACCTTGGCTGAGATCTTGTCGCCAATGGCCATTTTCTTGATAATGTCGCTGGCATTGAGGTACTCGACACCATAAATGATGGCGGTGCCAAAGACGCCAAGATCAAAATAGGCCTGTTTTTGGCCCTTTTTAATCAGCGTACCTTCTGCGAAGTCTACTGCCTTAAGAGTCTTGATAATGCCGGTCGTGTTCTTGAGAAGCTGCGCCAGCGTGGAATCACTGTTCGTTTTCATCTAAAAGTAACTTTTGAAGCCACTTAGTTGTATTAATTGATCAGTACCTGGCTCCTCAGTACTACATCAAGGTTTCTATAAGATAGCAGAAATGTTGCTATTCGTCAAATGTGAAGCGACCCCGGACCCGCGCAAGCGTGATCCGGGGCCAACTCAAGGTCCGTCACTCCTCTTCGGGTTCGGGGAGC
>JAHFLG010000042.1 GCA_023244975.1 Candidatus Harrisonbacteria bacterium | reverse complement strand
ATGATTTCATCTTAGCTATGACGGGGTGGGAGGCGATGGACCTACCTCCTGAGACACCCGAAGCATCGGCGATTCTTCCGGAGGACAACAGTCCTTGGGGTTGCTGGCCATGGGAGAACAATGGGCAGTGATGCTCACGCACAGGTGCATCCGCTAACTGACGGATGCACCTGACAATATAATGATTACGAAGTACAATAAACATATATATGGCTAAAATCGACACGAATCCAGAGAAAGTTGAGAGGTTGCTGACGAGGGGAGTTGCGGAAATTATTGAGAAGGACCATTTGCGGGCGGCACTGATGTCGGGCAAGCAGCTGCGCGTCAAACTGGGCATTGATCCAACGGCGCCAGATTTACACATAGGACACGCCGTGGTACTCCGGAAATTAAAGGAGTTCCAGGATCTTGGGCATCAAGCAATCCTTATCATTGGTAGTTTCACGGCTCAGATCGGCGACCCGACTGGACGCTCAATTGAGCGTAGAATTTTGAGCCCTGAAGAAGTGAAGCGAAACTTGAAATCATTCTTAAAACAAGCCTCTAAAATTATAAATGTAAAAAAATTAGAAACTCGATATAACGCTGATTGGTTCAAATCTGATGCTGTTATGAAAGTCATCGAATTATCACGGGCAGGAAGCATCTCGCAAGTGCTCCATCGGGCTGATTTCAAAAAACGGATAGCGGAAGGAAATGATATCACGCTCTTAGAAGCTATGTATCCTCTCTTTCAGGGATACGATTCGGTGATGGTTAAAGCAGATATAGAAATTGGCGGCACCGACCAAACGTTTAACCTGCTGATGGGCCGACGGGTACAGAGACACTTTAAGATGGCAGAGCAGGATATCCTAACCGTTCCACTGCTTGAAGGACTGGATGGCGTCGACAAGATGAGCAAAAGCAAAGGTAACTACATTGGCCTTACTGATGAGCCGGCTAACATGTTTGGCAAGGTAATGTCAGTCAAAGATGAGTTAGTAGAAAAATACTGCAAGCTTTGTACTGATCTCAGCGACGCTGAAATCGCGGCCCTTCCCGCGCACCCGAAAGACAAAAAACTCCGGCTGGCGCGCGAGATCACGCTACTGTACCATGGTACAGTAGCGGCGGAAAAAGCAGGGGTGGGGTGGGAGGCACAGTTTTCAAAAGGGGAGCTACCAACCGACATCCCAGAAGTAAGAATTGACGTGCACGCCGCCACACTGACTGAGCTCTTAGTGTTGACTCAGATGGCGCCGAGCAAGAGCGAAGCGCGCCGGCTGATTGAGCAGGGAGGGGTCAAGGTGAATGATGTGAAAAAAACTGATCCGACTGAGACCCTTGATGTCGCTAGCGTCAACTTTATTCAAGTCGGTCCACGCAAATTTGTAAAAATCAATCACTAGTTTCTTGACGGAAGGAACGATTGGAGTAGGATAGAGCACGGACAAACCCTGTCCAGGAAGGAGGGGAGATGGACATCCCCATCAAGAACGTTCCAAACGGAACGAGGATGCTGAGCAGGGATGCTCAGCGGCTCGCCCGGGCGATCAACGGCCAGGCAGCTTTGATGGCTTGGCGCATCGCGCATGGAGAGGGCGGCTCAACCAGTCGTTCCCACGATCTCCAGGAGATCGCCGAGTGCGGCCAGGGCCCGATCGCCGACCTCGCCCGCGACGCTCTCGCGGTCGGTCGTCGCGAGCAGGAGGCCCAGAGGCAGAATGCCGCCGACTCGAATCGGCGACACGTTCTCTGGGACGACTAAGGGGCCGACGCTCGCGCGTCGGCCCCACGATTCTTTCTATGATAAGCTTATACTATGTTCGACAAGGGGAGTAAGGCGCATCTCATCGGAATTAAGGGGGTCGGGATGACGGCGTTAGCGGCAATTTTAAAAGCTCGCGGAGTTGTCGTGACCGGCTCAGACGGCCCTTCAAAATTCTTTACTGACAAAGTCTTAGCCGACCTGCAGATTCCGATTACCGAGCAGTTTTCTGAAGCTAATATCTCAGACGATACTGACGCCGTTATCGCCTCGGGAGCCTATCTGCACCAAGGTCACTCGCTGAATAATATAGAAGTTGATACTGCCTTTGGTAAAAAAATCCCGGTCTTTCTCTACTCTCAGGCTCTTGGCATCATCGCCAAAGAGTACAAGGTTCTGGCTGTGGCTGGCTCAAATGGCAAGTCAACAACGACTGCCATGCTCGGCTGGATATTGGAGCAGGTCAAGCTCGACCCAACTGTGGTTGTTGGCACAAAAGTGAATGGCTGGGAAAGTAACGCGCGGGTAGCCCATTCGACAAGCCTGCCTGCCGGTAGGCATGGCTCAGGGCAAGGCCAACGACCTTGGATGGTTGTTGAGGCCGATGAATATCGCGAAGCCTTTTTGCGCTACTATCCGACTGGAGCCATCATCACCAACATCGACTACGACCACCCGGACTATTTTAAAACCACCAAGTCATACATTGAAGCCTTTGAGAATATGGCGCTGCAAATCCAGCCCGGAGGTTTTCTGGTTGGCTGCGGCGATGACACAGAAGTGGTAAAAATTTTAGATGCCACGAAAAAACGCGGAGTTAAAACGTACAGTTACGGCTTTGGCAGAGACAACGAATTTCAGATCACTGAAGAGGCAATTACAAAACAAAAACAGTGTTTTACAATCAAACACAAAGAAAAATCATACGATCTGACAGTCCCCTATCCGGGGAGGCAGTATGTGTTAAATGCCACTGGTGCGTTTGCCACCGCAGTCCACCTGGGTGTTTCACACGAAAAGATTATTGAAGCAGTTGCGACCTTCCCAGGAACTGCGCGTCGGCTTGAAATATTATCTGCCAAAGGCGGATCCGCCTCCGGCGGAAAAAATCCCGATGACTGCATTATTATTGATGATTACGCGCATCACCCGACAGCAATCACGGTGACCCTCGAAGGAATCAAAAAAATGTATGCTGGCAAAACTATTGTCGCTCTTTTTCAGCCGCACATGTTTAGCAGAACCCAAGCTCTACTCAAAGAGTTTGCCGCCTGTTTTACGCCGGCCGATGTTGTCGGTATCATGGAGATCTATCCGTCAGCGCGCGAATCATCCGGACCAGTCAATGGAAAAGACTTAGCCGAGGCAACAAGCATACAGCACCGACAGGTGAGCTACCTAGCCGATGAAACCGCCGCGAAACAATTCATCGCCGCCCACGAAAAACCCGGCACAGTGATTGTTTTAATGGGAGCCGGCAACGTCAACGACCTCGTCAAAAAATCTTGAAAATGCTGGGGATTTGGTGGTATACTATCCGCATAATTATTCACTAAATCATGGATACACTTAATCAGACAGAGATTGTTTTTGATGACCTTGGCCCGGAAATCGTCTTTCATATGTATGACCCGAAGCTCAATTTTAGAGCTGTTGCCGTGCTTGATAACCTCAATTTAGGCTTAGCTAAGGGAGGTATCCGTATGACCGGCACTACCAGCCCATTTGAAGTTTCCCGCCTTGCCAGAGCTATGACCCTGAAAAACTCGCTCGCCGGACTGCCGTTTGGCGGAGGTAAAAGCGGTATTATGGTTGATCCCAAGGGCATGAGTATGGCTAAGAAAAAGGCTATTATTGAAAGCTTTGGACGAATGATCCGCCCTTTGGCGCCAAAATACTACATTGCCGGACCGGATATCAACACCACTGAGCGCGAAATGCAGTGGCTCAGCGAAGCTAATGGCAGCTGGGATGCCTGCACCGGTAAGCCGGCAAACTTTTGCAGCAGTGTTGGTGGCAAAAAACGGTGCGGACTCCCGCACGAACTCGGCTCAACCGGCTACGGAGTAGCACTCGCAACCATTGCCGCGCTTGAACACTTAGAGATATCGGTTGCCGGAGCTGAGATTATCATCGCCGGATATGGTAATGTCGGCGTCTTTGCCCACAAATTCCTGCAGGAGCAGGGAGCCAAGATCGTTGCCGTCAACGACTCAAGCGGAACCATCTACGACCGGCGCGGACTTGATTTCACCAAACTCAACGACGTCAAGCAAAAAACCGGCTCAGTCACCAACTACCCGGGTGGTAAAAAACTGACCCGCGAAGTAATTTATGAACTCTCGGCTGACGCGTTGATTCCGGCCGCTGGTACCGATGTCATCAACGAAACCAACGTTGCCAAAGTAAAAGCAAAAAGTATTATCGAAGGCGCCAATATCCCGATGCGTGAGCACTACGAAAAAATGCTCCACAAAAAGGACATACTTATCATCCCTGACTTCCTGGCCAACGCCGGGGGAGTCATCTCGTCCTATGCTGAGTATAAGGGGTATGACGCCAAGCGAATGTTTAAACTGATCCGCGAGAAGATCACCCCGAACACGAAAGAAGTTCTTGAGATCGTCGGCAAGGGCACGATGATGCCGCGTGATGCTGCACTCAAAATCGCCAAAGCTCGCGTTGTTGCTGCCAAGAAAAAATAACAATGACATTTGAAGAGCACTCTGAGCGGTTCTTATGGAGATTTTTAACGCCGGTGTTTCCGGCTATACAACGTCTGCTGCTGCGCCTTCATATTATTCGCCACAAAGGCCGCCAACCGTTCTTGCTTGGTAGACTTGCTCCTGGCAAAACCGTTGAAGGACTTAAGCAGTATCTCAGCACGAAGTGGGGCTTTGGCAATCACTTCATTGCCTGGCAGGACACCGGACAGATCTTGAGTTGGCGCAAGCGAGTCAATTTTAATGAGCAGTACCATCTACGAGTCTTTAATGACGGCGAAGTGCGCGGACATTTCGAAGAAACGCCCGAAGCGCACCCGATAGACCACCTGCTTGAACATGGAGAGACAGACCGGCGCCAAGACTTTCTAAACTTCCTCGTCGGCTGGATTGTCGCCGTACCTGAAAACGTGATGAAGGCCGACTTTGAGACCTACAAAAAAGAACACTGCTAAGCTTTCTTCAAAACGATAACGTGTGAACCGGCGTTATCTTGCTTCAAATTTTTGGGTTGCCAGACGATCACATCGGCAACTATTTTCAAATTCGTTTTTTTGATCTGCCTGAGAAACAATGAATACGGCACCTTATGTTCGATATGTCCTGCACGCTCCAAGGCGTACGCTTCACTGATCGCCTTGATCCCGCCCTTCGTTGCATTACCGTTTTTATAATATTCGAGCAAGGATCCGTAATATCGCTCCACTGCAACCATTCGCTGCGCGGTGTTGCCATATGCGGGCAAGAAATTATCGCATATGATCGCTATACCCCTATTATCGAGATGTTGCCTAATGACGCCCAAAAATTTCTCCTTGTTCCTATCAGGAATATGATGATACGCTGAACTGGCAACAACAACATCAAATTTCTTCTGAAGATCTAATCTCACCGCATCGGCTTTGATAAATTTAATATTGTGCCGACCGAATTTTTCATTCCCACTCTCTACAAAAACATCGTTCGTATCAAAACAAACGCCCTCTAACTTAGGATGGCTGAAAAGCAGATGATTAATAAAATCACCCGCACCGCTACACAAATCAAGGACTGAAAGAGTTTTAAGCTTCCATTGTTCTTCTGAGCCGACTCTATCCACAAGCCCCCCGAACTTATTATTCCCGATCTTGCTGGATAGGTGCTGTAGCAGCAGTCCGCCCGCAACAAACCACATCTGCACTTCATTGTTCATTCCCTCCGGACCATTGAGATAGTCCTCCGCTGACCGGTACAAACTAGTTTTCGGGTAAAATGCCGTTACAGTTTTCATAGAATTCTTTAAAAACTTTCATAAGTTTAACGAGGCCTTCGGGGATCTGAACCGCTTGACTGTCAATTGTGCTGATCGGCATGATCTGCGAGCTGGTGCTGGTCAAAAAACAGCCGTCATATTCAGAAACTGAAGTTAAAGGAATTTTTTTCTCTTCGAGAGTGAATCCGTTCTTGAGCGCGACATGCAAAACAGTTTTTCGCATGATCCCCCCGAGTATTTCATTACGTGGGGGAGAGTAGAGCGTCATTCCTTTGATACAGAAAAAATTAGTTCTCGTGCCTTCGGTTATTTCACGGCTCCTATTGATCAGTAAGGCATCATAACAGCCCGAGGACTTTGCTTTTTTGTATGCCAGATAACTGCCAAGCATATTCAGCGTCTTGGCGTCGGGGAACATCCGCTCATACTGAGTCGTGATTAGCGATACCCCCTCTTTATGTACTTTGCGCTCCGGAAAAAATGGAGCAAGCGGAACAATATACAAAGTTGAATCGGCTACCGTATCTCCGCCGATAAGCAGGACCTTGAGATTATAGGTATCGCCCTCAATGAATGCCAAAAGTGAACGAACCGCGTTCATAATGCCGCTCTTGATAAACCGATGCCCTAACCCTATCACCTCAGCCGAGCGCAATAGCCGATCGGCATGATGATCAAGAAAATACGGAATGCCTTTATTGACCCTGATGGTCTCGTACACACCATAGCCGTAGGCATACGCTATATTGTTCAACGAAACGACCGCGTCCTGCATTGGTACAACCTCTCCATTCTTTGAAAAATATTTAAAGTTCATAGTTGTATTGGTTGATTAGTGAGATATCGTATCTTATCGTTGTCATCGCCCCTCCGAGTCAATCTTACCACGCCTCCGTCAGCTTTAATAAGAACCTCCGAGCAAGGCTTTTTATTAAGAAATTCCATGTGCTGAGTCGCGGCGTATGCACCCATATCTTCGATAAAAACAAAATCCCCGGCGGATATCTTTTCCGGAACTGCTATCGACCCCGGAAAGACGTAATCGCTCGAAAGCGTCGTACAGCCGCTCAAAAAACCCCGTTTTGCTGAGACTTTCATTTCCTTGAAATCTTGCCCAAAAAAGTGGACCCGATGCTGGCGTTTGCGAATAGTTGACGAGGGAACGTAGACATACGAACCGTCAGTGGCAATCTTACTGTTCCGGCGATGTGCGATGATCCTTTTAATAGAAAGTAAGAATCTGCCGGCATCAGCAAAAATATCCCTACCCGGCTCAAGGATGATCTTAACCTGTTTGGGGATCTTGTATTCTTCAAGTTGCGTTTTAAGCCCTTTAAAATATTGATCCCATGAAAAATGCTTTTTATCAGCTGTATTCGCTAAATAATCAAAGCCAAAGCCTCCTCCCAAGTTGATATGCTGAACGTTCGGGAAAAAATCTTGAAAAATTTTAAATGCTTCTCGCGAATTCTTTAATAATTTCTTGCAAGAACTGCCCGTGCCGGCATAGACATGAAAAGAATGCGGGGCGACTGCCGGCAATTGGTATCTTTTAATAGCCGTCCGCTGCTTGCCCTCCTTAGTAAGATCGATCCTGAAGCTTAGTGGCGCCTCTTTATGGTGAGAGATGAAATATCGTACTTCTTCAAGGCTCGAAAGATTCACTGGTATATTTTGTTTGACCCAGAAATCTATTTCATCATCGGAAAGAACTGCCGGCGAAACAGTCATGTTGCCGCGCACACCGGCTTGTTGGAGCTGAACATATTCTTCTTTTGTCTGCAGAAGGATCCCCGCGCCCTCTTCTCTGACAATCCTGAAAAGATGCGGATTCGAATTGCAGAAATAGGCGGCATATAGACCGATCCTCTCGCGTAATCCATATCGATCCGCTGCACCCAAAATCCTGCGTACATTACGCCTGATAACCGCTTCCGAATAAACAAAAACAGGTGTCCCTTCGAGACGGGCGATTGTTTTGAGTTGTTTGTTTGGGAAATCCATCCATAGTACCGTAAAGCTTTGGCAATGATATGTAAATTTAGAATTACAAAAATATCCTTCAAGTCCTATTTTGAGCCTATTTACAGGTTATTTCTGTTGTAATATGATTACTACAAATAAGCAGATGCGCATAGAGCTAAAGCAAATTTTGTCGGAATTAAGCCTTAATGACGTCGAAATAAAGGTTTTTTTGGCTCATCTTGAGCTTGGCCCGGCCGTTGCCAGCAAGATCGCCTCATCGGCCGGATTAAATAGAGTCACTACATATGAAGCTCTTAAGCGCCTGTCAAAAAAAGGCCTCGTAAAGATCAGGGCGAAAAAGGGGAATACTATCCGCTATTTCGAGGCTGAAGACCTAGAAACCCTGCAAGATAAGCTGGGGGCTAAAAAAACAGAGCTAGAGACATTAATAGAAGAAGCCGGCTCCCTGAAGACTGAATTCAGATCTCTATATAAAATGTCCGCAGAAAAACCGGTAGTGCTATTTTACGAAGGCAAAGAGGGGATAAAAACTGTTTTGAAAGATACGCTCAAGCAACATCCTACGGAAGTGCTTTCATTCGTGTCAGCCGATTTTTTGGAGCTTGGTTTCGGAAAAGATTTTTTGGATTCATATTGGGGCGATCGTGCCCGATTGAAAATCCCCGCTCGCGGCATCATGCCACGCACGGAAAAAGCCGTTTCTACCTTTACTCCTGAACGGAATCAAAAAGAACTGCGACGTTTAAAATTTATTTCCCCCGAACTCTATAAATTCAATAATCTTTTCGACATCTATGGCGACAACGTTTCT
>JAHFLG010000075.1 GCA_023244975.1 Candidatus Harrisonbacteria bacterium | reverse complement strand
TGAAGCCTACCCAGGTGACATTTTCTATTTGCACTCTCGTTTGCTGGAGCGCTCAGCGCGCTTGTCTGACAAGCTCGGCGGCGGTTCGCTGACGGCGCTTCCGATTATCGAAACCCAGCTTGGCGACGTCTCGGCATACATCCCAACTAACGTCATCTCCATTACCGACGGCCAGATTTATCTTCAGCCAGAGCTCTTTAACCAAGGTATTCGTCCGGCCGTTAACGTCGGCATTTCGGTTTCCCGCGTGGGTTCGTCCGCGCAGACCAAGGCCATGAAAAAAGTTGCCGGTACGCTTCGTTTGGAAATGGCGCAGTTTCGTGAACTTCAGGCCTTCGTGCAGTTCGCCTCCGACCTCGACGCCGGCACTCGCGCCCGCATCAGCCGCGGTATTGTCCTTACCGAGCTTTTGAAGCAGGGCGAGTTAATGCCGCTTCCGTTCGAACTTGAAGTGCTTTCGATTTATCTCGGTATTAAAGGCCACCTTGATGGCGTCGCCAAGGAAAAAGTAGGGGAGACTGTGACCGCTTTTCTTGATTACGTTAAAAAGTTCCACGAAAAAGACGTTGTCGCCGCCATCCGCGAAAAGAAAGAATTAAGCGAGGAAATCGTCAAAGCCATCGAAGCGGCTGTCGTGAGCTTCAAGAATTCGCAGAAGTAAAACATGAAATCATCAGCGGACATCAAAAAGCGAATAAAGTCAGTTGCCAACACCCAGCAGATAACCAAGGCGATGGAGGTGGTGAGTGCGACTAAGATGCGCCGCGCGCAGGAGCTGGCACTCAAGGCGCGGCCGTACGCCTTTGCCGCTTTTGATCTGCTTGCTAATGCTTCGGCGAAGGTGAGCGAGAAGGAAAAGCTTCCGGCGCTACTGACCGGTAACAAGTCCAAGAAAACGCTCGCGGTTATTATTGCTTCTGACAAAGGCTTGGCCGGCTCACTCAATGCCAACGTGATGCGCAAGGCCCAGGTTTTACTCACAGAGCTAAAATCAAAAGGCGAGCTCGACCTCGCAACTGTAGGAAAGAAGGGCCGCGAGTATTTTGGCTATCGCGGACACAAGATTGTTAAAGAGTTTGTCGGCCACGGAGATTATGTTGATATCACTGAGCTACACGAACTCCACGACTTTATCAGCAGTGAATTTTTAAAAGGCACCTATGGAAAAGTCGTTTTTGTATACACTAACTTTTTAAGCACCTTGCGTCAGGAGCCGGTGGTGCGCCAAGTGCTTCCCATTACCCGACAGAATTTGATCGAGATGATCGGCAACTTAACTCCGCAGACCGGAAAATTTTCGAATATAGAAGATAGTAAACAGAAAACAGAAATAGAGCCCTATTTATATGAACCGAGTCGCGAGCGAGTTATCCAAGAGCTCGTGGACAGGCTCTTCCGGATGCAGCTCTATCACATCCAACTTGAGAGCAATGCTTCAGAGCACTCGGCGAGAATGGTAGCAATGAAGACGGCAAGTGATAACGCGGCAGAGATAGTAGATGACCTCACGCTGATATATAACAAGGGTCGACAAGCAAAGATTACGCAGGAGATAGTAGAGATAACATCAGGTTCAGACGCGGTAGTATAAGAGAAGACAGAATATAGAAACTAGTAAATAGAATAATTAAAAAACATTATGGAACAAGCAACAGGAAAGATAGCGCAGATTATTGGGCCGGTGGTGGATGTAGATTTTAGCGAGGGTAAAGCTCCGGCGATTTATAACGCCCTACACACGAAGCATCAGGATGGGAAGATGCTCACTTTGGAAGTGGCTAAGCACATGGGTAATGGCCGCGTACGTGCGGTGGCCTTGGGAGCAACTGAAGGATTGGTGCGTGGTGCAGAAGTTTCTGACACGGGCGCACCTATTTCGGTGCCGGTTGGTAAAGAGGTACTTGGCCGTCTTTTTAACGTGCTTGGCGAGCCGATCGATGAGGGAACTAAAGAGTTCAGTAAGCGCGCGCCCATTCACCGTAAGCCGCCGTTGTTTCCGGATCTCAATCCAAAAGTTGAAGTGTTTGAGACCGGTATCAAAGTTATTGACCTGATCGCTCCGTTCGTCAAAGGAGGTAAAGTTGGTCTGTTCGGTGGCGCTGGCGTAGGGAAAACCGTGCTGCTCCAGGAGTTTATTCGCAACGTGGCTGAGAAGGCCAAGGGTATGTCTATCTTTGCCGGAGTTGGTGAACGATCCCGCGAAGGCAACGACCTGTATCACGATATGCAGCAGTCCGGTGTTATCAAATCAACCGCCATGGTCTTTGGTCAGATGAACGAGGTGCCGGGAGCGCGTTTGCGAACACCACTGGCCGCCCTCGCCATGGCCGAGCACTTCCGCGATGAGGACAAGCGCGACGTCCTGCTTTTTATCGATAACATCTTCCGTTTCTCTCAGGCCGGTTCTGAGGTCTCCGCGCTTCTTGGCCGTATGCCGTCAGCCGTGGGTTATCAGCCGACTTTAGCCTCTGAAATGGGTGAGATGCAGGAACGCATTACTTCGACTAAGGACGGCTCTATTACCGCCGTGGAGGCCATTTACGTGCCTGCAGACGACATCACCGACCCAGCGCCTGCCACGACCTTTACTCACCTCGATGGAACGGTGGTGCTCTCTCGCGCTTTGACCGAGTTGGGTATCTATCCGGCCGTGGACCCGCTGTCTTCGACTTCAACGGCGCTCAACGTTAACATTATTGGCAAGGATCACTACGACACCGCTCAGCG
>JAHFLG010000041.1 GCA_023244975.1 Candidatus Harrisonbacteria bacterium | reverse complement strand
GATTGATTTCATTTGGCGTATCGCTAATGGTGTCGTGGAGCATCTCAAAGAACTTGATGAGCTTATCGTCAAAGCCGCGCCCGAGTGGCCGCTCGAGGCCATTGCCATTATCGACCGCAATGCGCTTCGCATCGGTTTTTATGAACTGCTCTATGCCGACAAGAAAGAAGTGCCGGCAGCCGTAGCCATCAACGAGGCGATTGAGATAGCCAAAAATTATGGCGGGCCAAACTCCGGCAAGTTCATCAACGGAGTACTCGGCACCGTCTACAGCAAGATGCAGAAAGAAGACAAAAAGAAATAATTATGAGTACTGAGCCATTACAATCAAATTTAAAATATACGTTTAAAAATGAAGACTTCCTTAACGAGGCTTTAACGCACCGTTCATTTTTAAATGAGAATCCACAGTGGAAGATGCGCAACAACGAGCGCTTGGAGTTTCTTGGCGATGCCGTACTTGAGCTGGTGGTCACCGAAGAATTATTTAACCGCTACACCGACAAAGAAGAGGGTTGGATGACGAGCGTGCGTGCCGCACTCGTTAACTATGTGATGCTCGCCGAGATTGCTCGCGCGGTTGGACTGGAGAAATATATTTTGCTCTCGCGTGGCGAGCTGAAAGATACCGGCCGCGCCCGGGATGTTATTTTGGCGAACGCGATTGAGGCGGTTATTGGTGCGATCTATTTGGATGGCGGTTATATTGCGGTCAAAAAATTTATTAACGACGTAGTACTCAGCCGACTCGACGAGGTCCTGAAAAAGAGTTTGTACATGGATGCCAAGAGCCAGCTGCAAGAAAAAGTACAGGCAACTCTGAAACTTACGCCGGTCTACAAAGTGCTCGGCTCTGAAGGTCCGGATCACAAAAAAATGTTCACCATCGGCGTCTACTTTGCCGACAAGCTTATTGCCCAGGGAACCGGTCCGTCCAAGCAGGATGGCGAAGTTGATGCCGCCAAAAAAGCCCTAGAGACGTTTGATTCTCAACGCAAACCGATTTTGTAACGGCTCTACCCATAATGACACGCCTTGATTTTTTCTACCCTTCCGAGGATGTTCCGAAGACAAATGTTGAGGCATTAGAGCGACACGCAATTCATTTTGAAGATTTTTATCCGATCCGTAAGTTGCCGGAACATGATAGGCGCGCGCTCGTAACCCAAAGTCCCGAGGGCGAGGCAGGAGTGGATGAATATATCGAAGAGGAGAAAGCGGAGGCAATTCGTATTAAAGAATTCGTGGCAGGATTTTTTGTCGAACATGTCGAAGATTTTAAGGAATTTTTTGATCTTTCGGAATTTCCGAGTGATATCAAAGTTTGTTTCGTGCCCGGAGTACTTCATCGATATGACAAGCGCCGTAGAAAAGGAGACTATAACGGGCGGTATGATCCGAAGACTCGGCGTGCGTTTGTTTACAGCGGTCAAAATTCAGCTGTTGTGGGTAAGGATATTGATTATGTTCGCGTTGCTCTTCACGAATACATTCATGCCCTTGGTAATGAATCACCCCGGAAGAGCGGGTTTCGAGGCGATCTCACCGGCAAGCACTTCAGTGGTATTGATGAGACGATGACCGAGTATCTGGTACAGAAGTTTTTTAAGAAATACCATTCCAAGAAAAATCAACCCACTTTTAATACTGAATACCTAGAGGAAGCCGGATTTATTGATGCGCTCTCTACTCTCGTCGGATTCGAGCAGGTGCGGAACGCGTATATGCGCGAAGCGGCGTTTCCGGAGTTGCTTGCAAAACTGACAGCATTAAATAAAAAAGGCGTAGTCTTTGACTTTGACCTACTCGAAGGGATACATGGATTTTTTGGCGGGAAATGCAACGCGCGAGATATGCGCAAGCTCTTGGTGGGGGATCCGGTGGCGATCAGCAAACAACGATTTAATGAGTTCACCTATCGGCCAATGGAAGGCTTTGAAGATGCATTTGAAGAATCGCGAAAAGAGCTTCTTGTTTTGGTGGGACAGCTGCGTAATGTCACGTTAGTCGATTAAAAGTTGCCAAGGCCAGATTTGAGTGCTATATTCTATCCGTAGCATTGAATGTAGGTCTGAGCGCGGGGACGAGCTGATCACGCACTTAGATCTGTATTGAAAGCAGGCATGTCGTCCATGCTTGTTTTCATAATGCTACTATATTAGTAGTTTTTCTTTATGGCACCAGTGTCATGTCAAAACTGTAAAAAAGATTTTGAAATCACGGTAAAAGACCGCGAGCTTTTGGATATTCTGAAAGTTCCCGACCCGACTTTCTGTCCGCGCTGTCGGTCTATTCGTCGTAATGTGTTTCGCAATGAACGCAGTCTCTATAAGCGCGCTTGTGACTCGTGCAAAAAGGAATCAATCATGATGTATCCGGCTGTCACGCCGTTTCCGGTCTACTGTAAGCCGTGCTGGTGGAGCGACTCGTGGAATCCAAAGAGTTTTGGCAGAGAGTATGATTTTAGCAAGCCATTTTTCCAACAGATGCTTGAGTTGCGTAATGACGTGCCGCGGCCCGGCGTTATTCATCAGGGGAATATTGTAAATAGCGAGTACACCAACCGCGTCACCGACATGCGCAACTGTTATCTGGTGTTTGGCTCGACTGTTTCTGAATATTCGCGTTACAGCGTGGGTATCAACGGATCCAAAGAGTGTCAGGACTGTTATGCCACCATCAAATCAGAAAAATGCTACGCCACCAATGACTCAACCAACTGTTATGGTCTGGCATTTTGTCGCGACTGCACCAACTGCCGCGACAGTTGGCTGCTCCATAACTGCCAGAACGTGAGCAACTGTTTTGGCTGCGTAAACCTGCGTAACCGTCAGTACTGCATTTTTAATGAGCAGTACACAAAAGAGGAGTATGAAAGCAAAATAAAAGAGTTTAATCTTGGCAGCGCTTTGGCAGTCAGTGAACTGCGAAAAAAATTCTGCGAGTTCAAGAAGCAGTTCATTGTCCCCGCCCTAGTCACTCGTCGCAGCGTCGGGTCAACCGGCAACTGGGTAGAGGATTGTAAAAATGTCACCGACTCGTTTAATTGTCAAAATATTGAAGATGGGCGCCACTGCTGGTCGGTGTTTGCCGCGAAAAACGTGATGGACTACTCCCAGTGGGGCAACGCCTCAGAGATGATCTATGAAGCGGTCAACTGCGGTATCCAGCTGGGCAATGTTAGTTTTGGCAATGAATGCTGGAACCAACTCACCTTCAGCGAATATGTGATGAATTGCCACAGCAGTAAAAATTTATTCGGATGCATCGGTCTTCGTAACAGTCAATACGGTATCTTTAACAAAGAATATTCAAAAGAGGAGTACGAGAAGCTTGTGGAAAAAATTAAAAAGCAGATGGATGAGCTGCCGTATGTCGACAAAGGCGGGCGAGTGTATCGCTATGGTGAGTTTTTCCCAATTGAGCTTTCGCCGCATGCATATAATGAAACTTTGTCGCAGGAGTTTTATCCGATTTCAAAAGACGAGGCAACTGCAAGCCACTTTCCATGGCGCGAGAGCGAGGCAAAGAAGTATAAAATAACCCTGCCGGCTGGCGAGATCCCTGATGCCTTAAGCGATGTTACTGACGATATTCTCAAGCAGATTATCGGCTGCGCCCACGCCGGTACGTGTGATGACCAGTGTACGACCGCGTTTCGCATTATTCCTGAAGAATTACAGATGTACCGTAATGCAAATCTGCCGATTCCGCGTCTCTGTCCCAACTGCCGCCACTACAGCCGCTTGAAAGAGCGCAATCCATTCAAACTGTGGCCGCGCTCGTGCATGAAGCCCGGCTGCGAAAATACGTTTGAGACTTCCTACAGTCCTGACAGGCCGGAGCGCGTGTATTGCATCCCGTGCTACCAACAGGAAGTTGCATAGGATATAATTAATAAAAATACTATGAAAACACAACAGGAGTGGGAGGCGCAGCTGGCAAGTGAGGGATTTAGAAATGTTAAAGTTGTTGTTGATCCGCCGGGCAAAGTCTATCCTGAGCACACGCACGATTGTATTTTTGATCACATTGTCATGAGTGGCAGCATCAGTCTGACGATGAACGGCACAACTCACAACTTAAAGCCGGGCGATCGCGGACCAGTTCCGAAGGGTGTCGTGCATTCTGCTCAGGTCGGCCCAGAGGGTTGCACCTACGTGATGGGGGAGAAATAACTTAACATTGACAAAACCTAAATTCAGTGCTATATTCAAATGGCATTGAATTTAGGTCTGAGTGCGTGGACAGAGCTCGATCGCGCGTTTGGACTTACATTAAAAGCAGGGGACTCGTCGCCCGCTGCTTTTGAATGCTACTATTAATCTATAGCAAGCATTATGGTTGAAACAAAAAATTGTCAAAATTGCAAAACGGATTTTGTAATAGATTCTGCGGATTTAGATTTTTACAAAAAAGTAAGCGTGCCTTTGCCAACCTTTTGCTGGCTCTGCCGCGCTCAGCGGCGGATGGCGTTTCGTAACGCGCAATTTTTGTTTAAGCGAAAAAGTGCTTTTTCTGGCAAGGAGATTTTTTCTCCATTCGCGCCAGAAACCTCGGTTCAGGTATACGAAAAAGATATCTGGCTCTCTGACCTCTGGGATCCGATGACCTATGGCCGAGATTATGATTTTTCCAAGCCATTTTTTGAGCAGTTTAAAGATTTTCTTCATACGGTGCCGCTCAAAAATCTCAATGTCGTCAATGGGGTCAATAGTGACTACGTCAATAATTTTACCGATCCCAAAAACTGCTACTTGGTTTTCATGGGCAAAATGGCAGAGGACTGCATGTACGGCAATGGCATTACCTTTTCAAAATCCTGCGTGGATATTTCCCATGTCTCAAAAGGGGAGCGGTGTTACGAGTGTTTTTGGCTCACCTCCTGCCGTAACGCTATTTTTTCGTCACAGTGCGAGAGTTCATACGATATTGCTTTTTGCAAAAACTGCGTGGGCGTGAGTAACTGCTTTGGCTGCGTAGGGCTGCGTAAAAAATCATATTGCATTTTTAACGAACAATATACTAAAGAAGAGTATGAGAAAAAGATGCAAGAGTTTGATCTCGGCAATTGCCAGCAGTTACAAGCTATGCGCGATCGCGCGAAAGCATTTTGGCTCAAGTTTCCAAACCGATACATCAATGGCCTTCAGAACACGAATGTTTCCGGTAATTATGTCGATCATTCCAAAAACGTCCGACAGTCGTTTTTGGTTCGCGAAGGCGAGGATCTTCGTTACTGCCAATATCTCGAGGAGCTTCCGGGCAGCAAGAACTGCTATGACTACACGGCTTGGGGAGACGCGAATGAATTGGTATATGAATGCACAGCCTGCGGTATCGGCGCGCACAACATAAAATTTTGCTACAACGTTCAAGAAAACGTTCGCGATATCGAATACTCATATATGTGCCAGAGCTCTTCCAATCTATTTGGATGCATCGGTCTTCGCAAGAAACAGTACTGTATTTTTAACAAACAGTACTCAAAAGATGAATATGAAGTTTTGGTAAAAAAGATAAAAGCCCAAATGGACGAGATGCCGTATGTTGACGTGAAGGGTAGGGTATATAAGTACGGCGAATTTTTTCCAACCGAGATATCACCGTTTGCGTATAACGAAACGCTGGCTCAGGAAAATTTTCCGCAAACCAAAGAAGAAGTCTTAGTAAGCGGCTTTTCCTGGCGCGATACTGCTCAACGTACGTACAAGATAACCCTTCCGGCCGCGCATTTGCCGAACGATATTAAGGATGTTCCGGATACGATAACTTCAGAGATAATCGGTTGTGCCCACCAGAGCACCTGCAACGATCAGTGTACTCTTGCATTTCGCATCCTCGCGGATGAATTAACTTTTTATCGGACAATGAAGCTGCCGCTTCCTCGACTCTGTCCCAATTGTCGACATTTTAGCCGTATCAGCCAGCGGACAAAATTAGAGGTATACGACCGCCAGTGCGCCAAGTGCCAGAAGGCAATTGAAACTTGTTATGCTCCTGATCAACCCGAGATTGTGTACTGCGAAGCCTGCTATCAGGCTGAAGTGGCGTAGAGGATAGGCTTCTAGTACAATAGAGGGCATGTATTTGAAGAGACTGGAGCTTCAGGGGTTTAAATCATTTGCTCAAAGAACCGTTCTCGATTTTCCGGGTTCGGTGACGGCCATCGTCGGGCCAAACGGCAGCGGCAAAAGCAATGTTGTTGATGCTCTGCGCTGGATCATGGGCGAACGCGAGGCCAAGAATATCCGCGCTGAAAAAAGCGAGAACCTCCTGTATAGTGGCACGCTCAATAAGCCGCGCGCCGGTTTTGCTCAGGTGGCAATTACCTTTGATAACAGCACGCACTTTTTTCCAGTTGATTACAGCGAGATAACGATTCGGCGGCGGGTTAGTCGTGACGGTATTTCTGAATATTTTTTAAATGAAGCTCCGGTGCGGCTGCGCGACGTCATCGACTTTTTTTCTAAAGCCCGGCTTGGCACCAAGGGCTTTTCTATTATCAACCAAGGCAACAGCGACCTCTTTATCAAAGCCAGTCCCATCGAGCGGCGAGTGATGCTTGAAGAGGTGCTTGGTCTGCGCCAGTATCAGATCAAGCGCCATGAGGCAGAAACAAAACTGGAAACTACGAAAATAAATTTAGACAAAGCGAGTGCTTTGGTTGAGGAGCTGCTTCCACATCTGCGCGTAGTCCGCCGTCAAGCTGGCCGTTATGAAAAGCACGATACTGTTAAAACTGAACTCGCTGCTTTGGAAACTCAGTATTTTGGCGCGAAGTTGTTTGAGCTCGCCCAGGATGATGCCAAGATTGCTCCTCAGGCAGCGAATGTAGACGAGCAAATCAGCGCGCGAACCAAAGAGCTGCAGTCGTTGCAGCAGGAGCTCGGCCGTGTAGAGAAAAATCAACCGCAAGGTGACAAGCATTTTACAGATTTCAAAAAGCAGCAGTCCGATCTGCTTAACCGCCGCAGCGCGATTGCAAAAGAGCTTGGCCGCCTTGAAGCTGAAGTAGAGTTTTTACTTTCGCGACCCAAAGCAACCGTCAAAGAGGCTGAGTTACTTTCAATAGTTAAAGACACCAAAGCAGCCATTGCCGAGGCTGTGGCGAGCGATGATCTCAAAGCAATAAAACAATTATTGAAGGAACTTTCTAAAAAGATCGAGAGCGTGCTCGACAGCGGCAATATCCAGGTGCAGAGCCGCCACAAGGAATTACTCGGCCTGAAGGATCAGTTCAGTAAAGAACTTGAGCAGCTTGAGAAAAATCTCGGTGAGCTTGGCAACCTTGAAAGTAAGCTGGCAGGAGAGATGCGCGAGTTTAACCTAGTATTTAAAAAAGCCTTTGAGGCGGTGCAAAGTAAACAGAATGAAATAAATGCGCTCGAGAATCAAAAGAGCCGTTTTCAGTTTGAAAAAGAAAAGATTGTGATGCGGCGCAACGAGCTAGAGCACGAGGCTCAGCAGTATGGCAGGAAACTTGAGGAGTTCGAGGCCCTTCGACCGGCTCAGGGCGATTTTCAACTCGAACAAGTTGAAAATCGGCTGCTTAAATTAAGGGGCGAGCTGGCGGCTATCGGTGAAATAGATCCGGCTATGATCGCCGAAGCCAAGACCATGGAGGAGCGCTACACGTTTTTGTCAGCTCAAATAGCGGATTTAGAAAAAGCTTCGGCTGATCTGAAGGCGCTGATTACCGAACTCAAAGAAAAAATCCATAACGAGTTTAAAAAATCTCTGGCTTTGGTTAATGATGAGTTTAATAACTACTTCCGCCTGATGTTCAACGGTGGCAAAGCAAAATTACATTTAGAGAAAAAGGAAAAATCGGTAGTACCACAGGAGGAAGCCGCCCCCGAAGGGGGCGAGCCTCGCCCCGATGAACCGGGGCGGGAAGAGGAAGAAGCGGGGCTGGAAGTTGAGCTTTCAATTCCGCGTAAAAATATCAAAGGCTTAGATCTGCTCTCCGGTGGCGAGCGCAGTTTGGTTTCGATTGCGGTTTTATTTGCGCTTATTTCAGTGAGCCCGCCGCCATTCCTGGTGCTCGACGAGGTAGACGCCGCGCTCGATGAAAATAACACGAAGCGTTTTTCCAGTTTGGTTGAAAACTTTTCCGGCAAAACCCAGTTTATGATCGTCACCCACAACCGCGCCACTATGGCCGCCGCCGACGTGCTCTATGGCGTCACCATGGACCAAGACGGCACCACTCGATTGCTTTCTATTAAACTCGAAGAAGCCGAAAAAGTAATTGAGAAGCCATAATATGAAATCACCTGATCAGCGCCCTATCTCGCAGCCAGAAGAAAAGCCTAAAAAATCAGGCCTAAGGCGCTTCATGCTGCCGGCAGTCCTCGGGATAGGAGCGTTCATTTCAAGTAAGATCCCTGAAGACGCACCTCATGTTCATGAGCCCTTGAAACAGCTCGTCGAGAAAGAACTTTCATTTGATTCGCTCAAGGATGTATTCCGTCCAGAAGTGCAGATTCAAGGAGATCGGGTGATTATCCAAGTTGATCAATGGCATCATAAAGATTCCAGTAAGGCTAAAAGTGAGCTGTCTGCTGGAGGCATACAAAAGATTATTGAATCGCAAAAAAATGTAGAAAAGGCAATTCGTTTTTTCATAGAAAAGCACGGCATCAGAGATTTTTTCGTAGAGACTATTAATGCCGAAAATCAGCTTTTATTCGATCGTTTGGTTCAGGATATCCAGCATTTTAACGAAGACATATCCGCAGGAGT
>JAHFLG010000040.1 GCA_023244975.1 Candidatus Harrisonbacteria bacterium | reverse complement strand
AAGGCTGTCGACAAGTTTGCGGTCATTAAGAATCTCTACGCGCAGACGAGTAAGTTTTTAATCGGCGGAGTGTTAGCTAACACCTTTTTAAAAGCTAAAGGTGTTGATGTCGGCGGATCAAAAGTTGATGACGAAATTTTAGATGAAGTAAAGCAACACCTAGCTGATCCCAAGGTTATTCTTCCGACCGACTGGGTGAGCGACGACGGGAAGATTTACGACTTAGGCCCGAAATCTATTGCCCAGTTTACCGACGCAATTAAAACCGCCGGCACCGTCATTTGGAGTGGTCCGGTTGGGATGTTTGAAGATCCTCGCTATTTTGCCGGATCAAAAGCTCTTGCCGAAGTCATTGTCGCCAGCCAGGCGTTTTCAGTTGTGGGAGGTAGTGAAACTACGCAGGTTGTCACTCAGCTCAAACTTGAAGACAAGATTAGCTTTGTTTCCACCGGAGGGGGAGCTATGTTAGACTTTTTGGCCGGTAAAGTTTTGCCGGGCTTAGAAGTCCTTAACTAAATCTATTGTCATGCACGAAAAAGCTATTGTTGTGTTATATCATGCCGAGTGCCCGGACGGGTTTGCCGCGGCGTGGGTTGCGTGGAAAAAGTTTGGCGACATGGCCGAGTACCTACCCATGTTCCACAACAACACCTCAATCGTAGGTAGCCTGAGTGGCCGGCAGGTGTATATGCTCGATATTACCTATGAGATGCCGGTGATGAAGGAGCTGATCGCACGTAATGAAGTGGCGGTGCTCGATCACCACCTGATGCGCAAGAAAGAAGTTGAAGCCGCACAGAAGCATCTGTTTTCTGACAATCAGTCTGGCGCTGGTCTGGCCTGGGAGTATTTTTTTCCGGAGCAGCCGATGCCGTATTTGCTCGGCCTGATTCAAGAAGAGGATTTGTGGAAGTTTAAAACTGAAAATATTAAAGAGATTCTCGCAGCCATCAATAGCTTGCCTTTTCCCTATGGTGACTTTGTTAAGTTTGGCCAGATTGTTGCCGAGGTAGAAGATGTGGCAACCCGCGCGAAATATATAGAAGAGGGTACCGTTGTTCTGCGCTACAAAGAGACGCTCATTGCCGATATGCTTCGGCGCGCTAACCCCGTAACGTTTGAAGGTCACGATGTGATGTGCGTTAACTCGAGCGTCTATGTGTCCGAGATTGGCAACCGCCTAGCCGCGGCTAACAATCCACCTTTTGGCATTATTTGGTCAGTGCGCCACGGTAAAATCGCGGTGTCGCTGCGCAGTGATGGGACGTTTGATATCGCCAAACTCGCGGAAAAATACGGCGGCGGCGGACACAAGGCCGCAGCTGCCTTTACCTTGCCACTTGATTCACTGCTGCCGTGGAAATATAGAAACGAAGACTAGGATGAACGCTAAACTTTTTTCAGATACGCTCGTGTGTTATACCGACGGCGGCAGTCGCGGCAATCCCGGACCGTCGGCTATTGGCTATGTTATCGGCGACAAGGGCTATGGCGAGTATATTGGTGAAACAACGAATAACATCGCCGAGTACAAGGCTATCGTGGCCGCTCTAAAAAAAGCAAAAGCAACACTTGGGAAAAACACTGCCAAACAAACCGACCTCGAGGTCCGCATGGACAGCGAGCTGGCCTGCAAACAGCTGATGGGGAAGTATCGGATTGAGAATGTTGGACTGCAACCATTATTTTTCGAAATTTGGAACTTGCGGTTTGATTTTAAATCAGTGATTTTCGTTCATGTGCCGCGCGAGCGCAATACAAAAGCTGACGCGATGGTGAATAAAGTTTTAGACGCTCGACTGCTTTAGTAGTATACTAATCTAATGGAACAAGGCATATCGCCAGCGGATCGAGTTCTCACGGATTTACAGAAGGATTTTAAGATTGTTGGATCCTCTCGGGTTCATGCCTGGTACGCCTGGGCCGTGGTCGGCATTGTTTTTGGCATGGCGCTCGGTATCATCTATGTCGCTAACCGTTCCGGAGACTTTAGCAGCTCCTCAGCCGCCACCGCGCCGCTACCGGTGACTGAGATGTCCTTTGGAAGCAACGGCAATGAGCAGTTTACTATTGATAAAAAGACCGGGGATTTTTCCGGTACTGCGGTTATCATTAACAAGTTTAAGAAATGGGCTGATCCCATTGAAGGAACTTCATGGATTAGTTTCCGTGACAAGACCGGAAAGAATGGCAAGGGTCCGGTAAACGGCAGGATCGCTACATTTACTGAAATGGCATCCATCGTAGGTACTCCTCAAAACGGCCGCATTCTGGTTATGGCGGATGATGACGTAAAGGTCTTTGTAAATGGCGAGCTTTTATTTCAACATAAAGGGAAAAAGGCTATTGCTCGAACCCCTGAAATTATTGCGCTCAAGGGATCAGATTTAAAGACTGGAGATAATGAATTTATTTTCGAGGTTCGGCAGAACGATTTTGAAGACGGGGCGCCATACGGACTCAATTATAAGGTCTTTATTAATTACATAAGTTTTGAATCCGAGCGGCTGGCCGCAGTGAGCCGCAATGATCAGCGTGCGAATGATATCCGAATTATTTTGGCTGCTATCGCGCAAAATGCGAGTGATAATAAGGGCGTGTTTACCTGTTCGAGTGGCTCGTTGCCGAAAACTCCGCTACTCATGTCAAGTGGCAAAGGAGAGTACGATATTGCCCCATGTCTGGTGACAAAATATCTGGCCTTGTTACCGTTTGATCCAACCGATACTAAGGCTTTTTGGAAAGATAAAAGTTCGTATAATACCGGGTATCTTATCAGCCAAGATGGTTCGGGTATGATCACGATTATGGCGCCTTCAGCTGAATTGGGTAATGCCATTACTACGTCCTTTACTCCGGTTCCGTCTTTAGCATCTGCTCCCACGGTCACCTGCCCAACATCGCAGGGTAGCGGCGCGCTGACTGCAACACTTGATACTAATACGCCACCAGCCCATTATGCGGTTATGGGAACCACAGGAGATGCGGTTCTTGGAATTCGCTTTACTTCAAGTGGCGCGCAGAGCAATACGATCTCAGACCTTGTCTTTTCGGATACAATTTTTAACAACGCGAGCCAGTTAGTCTCATCATTTGAAAATTTTCGACTCTATGTGGGTCAACAGGCTGCGAGCGGACCGATCGCGATGGTCATGAAGAGTAGCGATGCCGGCGTCATTACATTTGCCCTTTCAACTCCGATTACTGTGCCTGCGAATGGCAGTGTGACTGCTCTCTTAAGAGGAGATGTTGCTACATTTAATTCCGGAGGAGCCGTTTCCGGATCAGCTCATGCTTTTTGTCTTCAAGGACTTACTGCGACTGGAGGCGTCAGCGGCTCAGCTGTTACACCAAGTATTAGTGGGGCGACTAGCAATCAGGCAACCGTGGTTCGGAGTAAGCTGACATTAATACCAGTTTCTCTTCCGGGTACTGTCACTACTAATAAAGTACGGACTTTAGCCGATAGGATTGCCGCTATTGGGTTTATAGCCGACTCAGCAGGTAGCGTAACCCTTAATAGTATTAAACTGACGTTTGTTGGTAGCGCAATCGTTAATGGAAATGCCGCCCCCTCATTCAGTGTGGATCTCATTGACCAGAGTACCGGAATAGCTTTAGGGGGCAGTGCGACTCAGACTTGCACACCTTCAACAGTTACGAGATTGTGTGCAGTCACTTTTTATCCTTCATACACGTTCTCAGCGGGTACTCAAAAGAATGTGATTGTGCAGATTAATTCAAGTAGTTTCCTTAACGCGGCAAGTACTAATGATACTTTTATTGTCATAGTAAATGCCAGCGGAGATCTGAATTACAGCGATGGGACAACTTCCGGATTCGGACTTGAGCCGACTGCCGGGCTTTTTGTTGAGTTTCAAGGAACATATGAGTAATATTATTGTATGAACAACTATAATCATCATCAGGGGTTTATCACGTTTGTCGCTATATTTATTCTTCTGGTATTCGCCTATATTGTCGGAGGTGGAGTCGTTGAACGCGAAGGTCAGGCAGCCCAGGCAAGCGTACTTGAATCATTAACTAAACAAGCGGCTCAGATCGATGAGGCCGCGATTCCACAACTTGAATAGCTTATTATAATAATTATGGACAATAATACACAGCATATAGGAGATCAGACGATTGATGCGTTAAGCAAGGATTTTAAAATAGTCGGAGGACACCACGTTCACGGATGGTACGCATGGGCTATCGTCGGTATTGTATTTGGCATGGCGATGGCGATGGTATACGTCGCTAATCTGCAGGGCAAGTTTGAGGCGAGCCAGGCGGCCACTGACATCGGCGGTGAAATCGCCGCAGGTTCCCGGACGCCATTTTCTGCAATGACGACGCCCATTATTGTGTCATTTGCCAGCGACGGTAGTGAACAGTATGAAATTATCGTACCTCCGGCACTCGTTGTGAGCGAAGACTCATCTCAGAGAGGATCAAGCTTTCAGGGAACTTGCCTTGGCGAAGGTCCGTGTGGTCCCGCTACTACGCCTCAGTCTCAGCCGACTTCCGGGGAAGCCGTAACTGTCCCGAAAGACAATCAGGGAGCGAACTGGGTTGACTCAATCCCGGGCAACGCGGCTTGGATCAGCTACCGGAGAAATCCTACCGCCGCCAATGCTCAAAAATTTCCATCTGGAACAGTTGTTAAATTTACAAAAACTATTAGATTGAAAAATTCCGTTACTCAGGGTGTGATTTGGGTCTACGCCGTTGATCACGCGAAAGTTCATTTGGACGGCAAAATGATTGGAACGACTGTCAAATCATCAAATGGATCACAGAGTTCATTCTTTGTGCTTCCTGATTTGTCTGCCGGTAAGCACACGCTCGGACTAGTAGTTGCTCCGCGTGAGTCTGGCGCTGTCCGTCCGGTGAGCGTTGCCTTTGCCGGA
Source organism: Candidatus Harrisonbacteria bacterium (assembly GCA_023244975.1). Lineage (GTDB taxonomy): Bacteria > Patescibacteriota > Minisyncoccia > UBA6257 > 1-14-0-10-44-23 > JAHFLF01. The sequence continues at coordinate 3,836 of JAHFLG010000040.1, read as the reverse complement.
TCGTTCCTTGAAGCGCAGCCGTATCCGCTGCGACAAACGATCACTGCCGGAGACAAGTATGTGAAGGTGATGACCGCGACCACACTGGCGGCTGGCCCAGAAGAGACCTTGCAGTATGTTATGGTACGTTTCCATCAGACCGATACCACCGCTAGCAACGTTCGTTGGTTAGATGCGATGAAGGCACTGACGTCTATTAATAATCTACTGCTCATTGATGACGCGACCGGAAAAACCATCGCTTCAATGCCAGAGCTCATCAGCGGCGAAGGAGCTGGAAAGTGCAGCTTTACCGGCACCACATTTGCCTGCTTCTTTGGTCATCCAAATGCGCCACTGAATTATCGGTTTACTAATCTGACGCCCGGCGTTAGTCACAGCATTTCGGCCTATGCTGATTTCTCTCCGACAATTACCAAGGCTCAATTGAGCATGTTTAACTTTGCTCGATTTGTCGTAGGTGAGCCGAAAAATAGCAAAGATACCAGTAAAAATGTTGATGTAGTCCCCAACGACACTCTTCTTGTAGTTGTTCCATTACCTCCTGTTCCGCCTCCCGCTCCTCCCGCTCCTCCAGCTCCACCAACGCCTCCCGCTCCTCCCGCTCCGCCGACAACTCCAGCAGTCTTCCAGATCAATCCCGAGAATCCAAATACCCACACATTTTCTATCGGCGTCACCGGTGGGTCGCGACCGAAATTGAAGAGCATAACAGTGCGCGTTATTACGTCATCCGATCAGTTCATCAGCATCATTGATGGAAATACAGCAAGTTTCTTTGGATCAAGTCAGGAACTGAACTGTCCTACCATAGGAGTTCCATGTACACTAACCTTCCGCCCCGATTATATATTATTGCCGGGCACGATTAAGGCTCTAAGTATGCGGGCTGGACCAAACACACGCGTCACACTTGAGAAGGCCAGTGACTTTGTCTGGGCAGATACCGATGGAGTTGAGCACACACTTCCTGACGGGTCCTTTCCGATTGTGTTGCTGAGTCCTTTTGACAGATCGGGTAATCAGCGTCCGACGTTGTCTGCTTCAGATAATCACATAGGAGCATCGCGTTCACTTGTGATGGGTTCTACGAATAACGATCTTTTCAGTCTTAGATTGTCAGCCGACTCAGTTGATGATCTACGGGTTACCGATATCACGATTACTGACACGATTACGAACAATGCGAACAATCTTCCCTCGTTTGTTAATCTATCGTTGTACGACGGCGCTACGCGCGTCGCCGGTCAGTTCGCGATGTCATCATTTTCTGCCGTGGGAGGAAAAGTTATTTTTACTCTCACCGGTAGCGGATTGGTGATACCGAAAAATTCAAGTAAAATTTTGACTCTGCGCGGTGATGTCGCGACCTATACTTCAGGCGGCGCGGTCAGCGGTTCAAAGCACGTCTTTAACATTGACAAAGGATCCGATATTAAGGTGAATTCCGTAAGTTCTCCGGCTACCACGGTGACCGTTCTTGCCAACCCCGCTTCCGGCAATACGATGTCAGTATATCGAACGATACTATTACCGAAAAATGCCGCCGTGATTGGTTCCGCTAGCCGATCACGTGTTGTCATTGATGACATCGCGAGCTTTGCCTTGGTTGCTGATTCTGCCCATCAGGCGACGCTCAATACTCTTAAAGTGACATTTTCAGGAGGCGCTATTAAGTCAGGGACAACCGCGTTTACCGTTGATTTGATTAATATGACCACAGGTCTTCCTATCGCGACCCAGCAGACGTGTACTCCGGGTTCAAATGGGTGTGCGGTCACCTTTACTCCCAATTTGACGGTTAATGCCGGAGAAAATAGGGCGGTTAAAGTCAGGGTGAACTCAAGCGCTTTTTATGATGGTTCCGCAGCTAATGAAAATTTGATTCTCATGATATCCGGGTCAAATGATTTTACCTACAGCGACGGTACGAAAACTAATATTCCGACCGACGCTACACTGATGCCATTTGTGTTAGCGAACGTGAATTATTAGTAACCTGCCCAACTAAAAACCGCCTTTCGGCGGTTTTTAGTTGGGCAGCGAGTAAACGGGATTCTGTTTTAACGACATTTGTCTGGGCCGGTACTTACGTACCAGCTCGAGCGACATTTCCGTCTCCGCCAGTTGGCGGATGACAGACACAGTCTTGCACCCCGTAAGGATTTAGCCGTTTCACCCCAGCTTTTTTATCTCTATCGCTGGATTAGACCTGTTGGCCTGAGATTAGGTCTTCCTTGGCTTTCGCCGTGGACGTCACTGCTCGCACCTCTTGCTTTCGCATGGCGGCTGTTAGCCGCTACGTTTCCGTCTCCGCCGATTGGCGGATGACGGAGGGAGTCCCGATTTTCCTGACCAGAGAGATAGGCTTTCGCCATCTCACGGCCTAATCGTTCTGCTGCCGAACCACATAGTACCATATTTTATAGAAAATGAAAGGCCGCCTGCTTCGTTCCCCTCCGGGAAGAAGACAGGCGGCCACTTCGAGGCTTGAAAGTTGGTACGGTTCGCTGACTGCCTCTCTAGTCAGCTGAATCCGTTGAAGCCCGAAAGCTTCAGTTGAACTGGAACTCCAAGCGGAACGTCTGCCCGTTCCAGCATGGGTCGATCTCCTCCAGTGCGGAGGCCAGGTGACAGCAAGCGTCGCGGTACTTGCCCTGACGGGCGAGTTCGACGAAGCTGCTCAGTGCCCTTGGCCCTGCACAGCAGCCGTTCTGACCTGCGAACACGTCCCAGATGTTGCGGGGCGAGTTCGAGACCTGGATCGCGCGTGGGGTGTTCTGCGCCGCCTTGAGTTGGGTGCGGGTGGCGTCGTGTTCGCGACGCTCCCGATCAAGCAGCGTCTGCAGGTTGTCGACTCGCGCATGGAGCGAGTCGAGGTCGGCCTGCGAGATGAGCTGGGGCACCGTTGTCACCCCTCCGCCCTTCAGGTTCACGACGGCCTGCAGAGCTGCAGTCGTGTTCTCCTTCGCTTCCTGCGCCGCCTTGAGCTCGGCGGCGAGGATGGCGGCAGCGGCATCCTTGTCCGCGACCACTCTCGTGAGCTCGCGGATCCGGTCGTCGCGACCGTCGATCGCGGGCTGGACGGCTGCCTTCGCGGCCTCGAGCTTCGCGTAACGGTCCTTCTCCGCGTCGAGTTGCTTCTCGACGCGGCCGATCTCGGCCTCCCTGTCGGCGACCGTGCGTTCGTTGTCGCGCAGGGCCACCTTCATCTCGTAGTACTCGAGCGGTACGTCGCGCGTCGGCCGGAGCGCGATCGCTCCGACGATTCCGATCGCGGCGCACATGAGGCAGACGAACGTCGCGACCCAGGTGTTCACGGCACCGGACATCCTCGTTGACTTCCGCATCTCTTCCATCCTTCCCCAAATGGGGATTCGCACGGTTGAACCAAGCCCGGGACACCCCGAGCCGACTGGTCCTTCCGCTATTTGTAGAGCGGCTTACATAATAGCACGTTTAATCTCATTTGTCAACAATTCAAGCTGAAGTGCCATTGACAAATGAGACTTATTTATGTTATGGGGGTAGAGGCAAGTTCTATGTACTGACACACGAGTAAAGGTCTGAAATTCGGACATTTACTCGTGTGCCGGTCTACTGTGGGCTTGGCACAACGTTTCGTTAACCGGGCCTCGAGGGCCCACATCGATTCGCGCCCTTGAAAGGAGGGGCAAATCCGATGAAGAAACTGCTTGTCTTGCTGGCCCTCGTGGCCAGTCTGCTCGGGAGCGCCACGTCGGCGCTCGCCAACAAGTGGGACTGGGGGGCTCTCAGCACCCAGCCCACGGTCACGAACGCGACCACCATCCGCCACCGGTACCGGCTCGACGCAG
>JAHFLG010000039.1 GCA_023244975.1 Candidatus Harrisonbacteria bacterium | reverse complement strand
GATTTTTCAAGTGGTTCTCTGACACAAGCACTTGCTTCGGCACTCAATATCAGTGCTCGGCGAGCCGACGCTCTTAAACATCAAACGCAAATCGTGGGTCAGGGCGGAAATCATGAGTTATCCACCATCTTGATTCCGATTATTGATGTTATAATTAACGAAGCAAGTCGTATTAAAACGGGCTTTGAAAATAGTTATTCCAGCAAAGTAGCAGGTGTAATCATATCCGGAAGTGGTGCGAACATGCCGGGATTTGACGCCTATTTATCTCAGCAGCTATCTTTACCGGTTATTACCGCGAATCCACTCAGTACTATTTCGTATCCTCCGGAATTGGCGTCAGTGGCACATTCACTTGGGGCAACACTCACCGTAGCAATTGGACTCGCGCTAAAAAATCTAATTTAAAAAAACTATGACCAACTTCAAGCAACAATTAGATAATCTTCTTATGGCTGCCTCCAGACAAGGTGCTTCTGACCTACACATTGCTGTAGGACGGCGACCGACACTTAGGCTTGATGGACTGCTGGTGCCGTTACAGCAAGAACCGATTGTCACTCCCGAAATAGCTGAAGGACTCGTACTGGGTCTTTTAACCGAGGCTCATAAAGAGCGATTTCTAAAAGAAAAGGAGCTCGATTTTTCATATAATCATGATGGTGACAACGCGCGTTTCCGGGCTAATGTCTACTATCAAAAGGGGTATATGGCAGCCGCACTAAGACTTATTCAGCCGAAGATCAGAACTATCGAAGAACTTAATCTGCCGCCGATCCTGCATGATTTTTGCAAACTCACTCAGGGCTTTGTGTTGCTCACCGGCCCTGCCGGGCATGGAAAATCAACATCTCTCGCGGCAATGTTAGATGAGATCAATCACACTCGCGAAGATCACATCATAACTATTGAAGATCCTATTGAGTATCAGTTTGCTCAAGATCGCTCAATTGTAAGTCAACGAGAAGTCAGTATCGACACAAACTCATTTGCCAATGGACTTAGAGAGGTTCTCCGACAAGATCCCGATGTTATTATGATCGGTGAAATGCGTGACGCCGAAAGCATCGCGACCGCGATGACCGCGGCAGAAACCGGCCACCTCGTATTTTCTACTCTGCACACAAACTCCGCGGCTCAAACTATTGATCGTATCATCGACACGTTTCCGGCCGCCCAACAAAGCCAAGTGACCTCACAACTCGCCGCGACTCTTGTCGCGATCGTAAGCCAAAGACTGATTCCAAATGTTAACGGGGGTCGAATTCCGGCTCATGAAATTATGATCGTTAACTCGGCGATCCGTAATCTGATTCGCGAGAGAAAAGCCTATCAAATAGATGTCGTTATTGAAACCAACTTGCAGGAGGGCATGATCACGCTTAACCGCAGCCTATCTAATCTTGTGAGGCAAAAGCAGATCAGTCTCGAAAATGCGGAGCTCTACTCCACGAATCCAGCCGAGCTACGGTTAATGATTCATAAATAAATTGCGTTGAGTATGGTCTTTCTATTACTTTTTATTCTTGGCCTCTTTATCGGTAGCTTCCTTAATGTACTCAGCCTTCGTTACGAAGAAGGCAAAACCATCCTTGGTTGGCATATCGCTCGCGGCAGAAGCCACTGTATGAAGTGCAAAGAGGATCTACGATGGTTTGAACTTATTCCACTCCTGAGTTTCCTGATGCAACGCGGAAGATGCAGGCACTGTTTCCATATCATTTCTTGGCAATACCCGATTGTTGAGACGATCACCGGACTGATAACCGCCTTTATCCCTCTCTTCTTTTATTCTTTTTTCCATGTGCAACAGGCGGTTCTTCAGGGTCAGCCATATGAATGGTTTTATATCTTTTCTGGACTCTGGCTGATAACAGCTTATACGCTCATCACTGCCTCGGTTATAGACTTCAGACTTAAAATAATTCCTGACCAAAGCAATGTGCTCCTCGCGGTGCTCGGCATAGCGATACTTACCGTGAAATATTCCTATGGAAAATTTTTCCCTTACCAAGGATCGTTTTCATCATTTTACACTGAAATTTTTGGGGCTCAATCAACTGTGAGCATGAACGTCATCTTTGCCATTCTTCTGGCACTTGCGATTTTTGGAGGAATCATTCTCTTCTCCAAAGGGCGAGGCATGGGCATGGGCGACCTTAAGCTTGCCATTGCTATGGCATTTCTCCTCAGCTGGCCGGATGTTATTATTGCTTACAGCGCCGCCTTTATTATTGGCGGAGCTATCGGCCTACTACTGCTCGCTCGCCAGACCAAAAAATTCAAAGACAGTATTCCGTTTGGACCGTATCTTGCCATTGGCATTTTTATTGCAATCTTCTACGCCGAGCCGCTGCTTAAGTGGTACTTCAGCCTTGTTCAGTAAATTGCGTCTAAAATGATTTTGAGGAGGTCAGCGCATGGGCCAACCTCCTCGTTGTTCGCGGTGCCACCGGGATAGAACAGGATCAGTACCGTTAGCCGAGTCTGTTGTCCTCGGTTAGAGCGGGGTTTGGTAGGGGTGGGGTTGCGTGTTGGGCATGAGGGAGCCCCCTACCTTTCCTGTTCGTTTCTAAACGACGAGCACCCCGAAATCCCCAGGGATAGGAATCTCGTCGCGTCCCGATGGCGTTACAAAAAGCATATCACAATGGATTATGGACTACAAAACCGCTAAAATAGATAGATGACTAAAGAACAAGTAAAAGACCGTCTTGAGCATCTTAAGGGTGCAATCAATAGATATCGCTACGAGTACCACGTACTCGACAAACTTAACATCTCGGAGGCGGCTTTAGATTCGCTTAAAAAAGAGCTTTTTGATCTTGAGCAAGAGTTTCCTGATCTCGTCACCTCAGACTCGCCGACCCAGCGCGTTGCCGGCAAACCGCTCGATGAGTTCAAAAAAGTAAAGCACGAGACCCGGATGCTCTCGCTTAACGATGCGTTTAGTGAGCAAGATATGCGTGATTGGCTCACGCGACTGGCTAACTATCTTGACTCAGTAGAGGCGACTGAATTTTACTGCGACCTCAAAATGGACGGTCTGGCGGTTGAACTCGTCTACGAGAACGGCGTATTTATCAGCGGTTCAACGCGCGGCGACGGCGAAGTCGGCGAAGACATAACTCAAAACCTCAAAACCATCGAAGCCATCCCTCTTTCACTTTCCTCCTTTTCTAAAGGGAGAATTATTGTCCGCGGTGAATGCTTTCTGACTAAAAAGGAATTTGCGCGTATCAATCGCGGGCAGGAAAAGACTGGCGAGAAGCCCTTTGCCAATCCTCGCAATGTTGCGGCTGGTTCACTTCGCCAGCTTGATCCAACCATAACTGCGGCACGCAAACTCGACTTCTATGGCTACTTCATTCAAAACTCAGAAATCGAATATAAAACGGTTGCCGAGCGGTACAGAGCTCTTCACGAATTTGGTTTCAAGGTCAATCCGGAAGGCGCGGTAGTACATTCGCTTGAAGAAATTTTTAAATTCCACCAGCAGATACTCAAAAAACGCGACAAACTTGCTTTTGAGATCGACGGCATCGTGGTCTCGATAAACGACCTCGCTATCCACGAAGCAGCCGGAGTTATCGGCAAGGCGCCTCGCGCCATGATTGCCTATAAGTTTGCCGCTGCTGAGGGAACGACCATTGTCGAGAACATTATTGTGCAAGTTGGCCGCACTGGCGCCTTAACTCCGGTCGCAGTGCTAAAACCTGTCCATGTTGCCGGTGTCACTATCAAACACACGACACTGCACAATGCCGACGAAATAGATCGCCTTGGACTCAAGATTGGGGATACGGTCATTGTTTCGCGCGCCGGCGACGTCATCCCAAAAATCATTAAAGTCCTGCCTGAGCTCCGTACTGGCCATGAAAAGGCCTTTGCAATGCCCAGCCGCTGCCCCTACGACGATTCTGTTGTTATTCGCGACGGCGTAGCTTATCGCTGCCCAAATCCGCAGTGTGGCGCCCGACACCGTGAGCAACTCTATCACTTTGTCTCACGCGGAGCGTTTAATATCGAAGGTATGGGATCGAAAATTATTGACCGGTTTCTCGACGAAGGGCTTATTGATGATGCGGCCGATATGTTTACTCTTGAGGTCAATGAAATAGAAGTGCTGGAACGTTTTGGTAAAAAATCCGCCGAAAATCTGGTTACCGAACTGGCTGCACGCAAATCTGAAATAACACTTCCAAAATTCATCTACAGCCTTGGGATCATGCACGTCGGCGAAGAAACGGCGATCGTGCTGGCGCGCGAAATTTCAAATTTCAAATTTCAAATTTCAAAACCAAATGATGTTCTATCGACTGTCAAAAAATTGTCTATTGGAGATTTGCAAAAGATTCCGGACATTGGGCCGAAGGTTTCAAAAAGCATTTGTAGCTGGTTTCAAGAAAAGCGGAATATTGCGCTTGTTGAAAAACTCGACTCGGCCGGTATCCGGATCCAACCTTTGAAATTAGAAATTAAAAATTTGAAATTTACCGGCCAATCGTTCGTGCTCACCGGCACCCTTTCATCCATGAGTCGCGATCAAGCCAAAGAGAAAATCCGCTCGCTGGGTGGCGATATTAGTGAGTCGGTCTCCAAAAAAACAAGCTACGTGATCGCCGGCGCCGAACCTGGATCCAAAAAAGATAAAGCTGAAAAACTTGGAGTAACGATTCTCGACGAGCAGGCATTTTTGAAATTACTGCAATAACGTTTATACTAATCCCTATGATTGATAGTGAAACCGTCAAAAAATTGGCTCAGCTGGCCCGCATTGAAATTACCTCGGAAGAGCTGCCGACACTTACCAGGGACCTACAAAAAATTCTCGACTATGTCGAGGAGCTTAAAGCCGTAAACACCGACGGCCTGCCGGAGGTTGCCCAAGTTACCGGACTTAAAAATATCACTCGCATTGATGAATTAGCGCCGTCTCAGGCCACGCGAAGCGAACTACTCAAAGCTGCACCCACAACCGAAAACGGATATGTAAAAGTGAAGGCGGTATTTGAATAATATGGACAGCGAATTTTTAGAAATCAGCGAGCTGCGCAGACTGCTCGACGAAAAGAAAATATCCTCTGTTGAGCTGACCAAGCACTTTTTGACGCGCATCGCAAAAATCAATCCAAGCCTTAACGCCTACCTCACGGTTACCGAAGCTCATGCGCTGAGCCAAGCCCAGGCTGCTGATGAGCGGATTGCAAAAGGGGGCACTGCGCCGCTACTCGGTATTCCCTATGCAGCCAAGGACATGTTCTTGACCAAAGGAATACGAACGACTGCGGCGTCAAAAATTTTAGACACGTATCTGCCGCCTTATAACTCAACCGTTATCGAGAAATTGAATGCAAGCGGAGCAGTACTGCTTGGTAAAAATAACCAGGATCAGTTTGCCCACGGCTCCAGCGGAGAAAGCTCGGCATACGGATTTGCCGCAAACCCTTGGGATACTACGAGAATGACTGGAGGCTCTACGAGCGGCGGCGGAGCCGCTGTGGCCGCAGGAATAGCGCCATATGCCCTTGGCACTGACACCGGAGGGTCTATCCGCAATCCTGCCTCGCTCTGCGGCATAACGGGCTATAAACCGACCTATGGACGCATCTCGCGCTATGGCGTCATTGCCATGGCCTCCAGCCTCGATACAATAGGCTTCCTCTGTTTGTCAGCAGCCGATGCAGCCGTCATTACCGAATACATTGCTGGCCAAGATGCGTACGACGGAACTACCGGCGCGAAGGAAGTGCCAACATATCATTCACAATTAAAAACTGACCTCAAAGGACTGAAGGTCGGTATACCAAAAGAATATTTTGTTGCTGGCATGGAGCCAGATGTAGAAAAACTCGTCAGAGACGCAATTAAAGATATTGAAAAGCTAGGGGCGACAATCACTGAAGTGAGCCTACCGAATTCAAAATATGGACAAATGGTCTATGCGATCATCTGCCCTTCGGAAGTTTCATCGAACTTAGCAAAATATGACGGTATACGTTTCGGCCACTCAACCGCGAATGCCGAGAATCTCCTCGAAGTCTACATGAAAACTCGCGGCGAAGGATTTGGCGCCGAAGCTAAGCGACGTATCCTCACAGGCACCTATGTACTCAGTCATGGTTACTATGATGCGTACTACAAAAAAGCGCAAAAAATTAGGGGACTCATAATCAACGAATTTAATGAAGCGTTCAAGAACGTTGATGTCCTACTGACTCCAACCTCGCCTACCGTCGCACCAAAGTCCGGCGTTGCTAAAGACGATCCGATCTTTGCCTACATTGCTGACCAACTTGCGGTTAACTGCAACCTCGCCGGACTACCATCTCTTTCTGTACCATGTGGCCTTTCTCAAGGTTTACCTGTCGGTCTGCAAATCATCGGCCCGCAGTGGGGTGAGCAGCAGATCTTCAACGTCGGCCACGCCTTTCAAACCGCCACCGACTGGCACAAAAAGCATCCAGCTATTGGCTAGCGCTACGGCTTCTCCAATATCGAACGCCAAAGACTAAGCCAAGGAGCCCGACAATAACGAGCAGTCCAGTCCAGGAGCCATCGCCAAGCAGAGTAATAGCTGAAGCGAGACCGCTCGCTTCAGAGCTCGCTACGGTAACCGTCAGCGGAATTTTGACGCCGCTGCCGGCCTGGAACTTACTATCGGCCATGAGCCGTCCAACTACGGAAATAGTTGTCAGCCACTGTCCTTCGGTATCAGCCTTCACCTTTACTAATACATCTTTTTCTTCATGGCTCTCGAGCGTAAAGCTTGATGGAGCTACCGTAACAAGATTTTCCAAGTCATCCGGGTAGACCTCAAACAAGGTAACGTCGCGGGAAGGATTCGCCACCTTCAGTCTCACCACTGATTCGTTGCCAGAGGTTGCCTGAATCTTGAGCTCGGCCGGCGCGACAGACACACCGACCGCGCCGGCAGTAGCCGGCGCGGCAGTGAATATAAGACCTATCAGACTTATTAGACCTATACGACTTATCATTTTCATATCTAATTTGCCGTAATGGCCCAGAAAGTTAACTTTCCGGTCTTAGTGCCCCCGCTGGGATAGGTATCGGGTATATTGAGTGCAACGCCAATCGTCTTGCCCCCAGCCTGATCAATTAAGTCAGCATAGCTGCGCCACGAAGAATTACCGAGCGTCAGATAATTCTTAAATACCTCGTCGCCGGTCACCGATGCCTCAAGATGGATCTTAAATTGGCCGGTGTTTCTGATGGTCAAATTTTTGCTGTATGCTTTTCCTTTTTCAATACTGCCAAAACCGACGGTCGCATTGTCACCGGGAGCAGCGACCGTAAAGGCAATACTGGAATTTCCGGAACTGCCACCGCCTCCGGCAGGCGAGCCGGGCAATGTCACTGAAAGATTAAGATCCTGAATAACTTTCGCTCCGACGATTAGCGGATCAGCCTCAGAGCGCACATACCCGTCTTTAGTGGCGAATACTTTGTACGATCCGTCAGCCGGCATCAGGGTCGCGTGACCGGCCTCATCGGTTGATACGAGCGTATTGCCAAAATGAACGCTGGCTCCCGAAAACGGCGACCAGATCGTCCCGTTAAAACTCTCGACGGTTGCCACTGCCGAACCGGCAGTATCAATCTCTGACTTATTCAGTGAAATTCTGGTTAGCTTGTTGTTAAAGTCATCAAAGTGCCAAAGTACGGCATCGTTTGCCTTGAGGACGTAATCAGCGGCTCCAACCTGCGGTTCGGCATAATTGACATTGTAAAGCCAGCCAACCACGCCTCCGGCCGTGTCGCTACTGATGCGGTCAAGATACGGGCCAAAACTGGTTTCAGTAAGATGATAGTCAAAACCACAGCTGACGGCAACGAGCTTCACAAGCTCCAACGGATTTGGAGCAAATGTGTCGCCCTCGCAAAGATCCGCATTTTTTCCCGCAATTCTATAACTTACTTTTGGATAGACTGAAGAGGAAAATTTAGCCACCGGAAAATATTTTCCGTTGAGCGCTATAACCGCGTAAGAAGTTGTATTGGGCGTAAATGAGTCGGCACTGCTCCCGGCTTGATACGGAAAGTAACCGTCAGCGGATTGCGCCGAGAGAAGATAATCGGTCGGTGTCTTTCCGCCCTTAGTCCAACCACTAAGACCCTCGCCAAGCCGGTTGATAGCCGAAAGCACCCAGGCTGTGCTGGAGCTGTCTGAAGCCGTGCCCCACTGACTAACCGGATCATACGTAAAACCGCCGTCAATATTCTGGGCAGTTTTGAGATACGCTACAGCCTTAGTAATCGACTGATCAGTCTTGGCAACTCCGGTTTCAAGCAGCGCCATAATCGCGGCCGCGGTCGTATTAGTGTCAGAGCCTCCGCTTGAAGCAAAACTCCAGCCGCCGTCGTTATTTTGATGCGCAAGCAAATAGGTCTTTGATCCGCTGACTACCGTATCGGTTTGGGTGACACCGGCGGAGACCAGCGCTAAAATCCCGAAAATATCGTCGTTAATGATGCTTGCGTCTCCAATCTGATCGTTCGCGTAGAACGTTTTTAGTTTGGCAATAAAGTCGGTAGCGGGATAGGTGCGGGGATCTTTGCCGTTGGCCGTCAGGCCGAGAATAGCAGCTTCATAATCAGTTGCCTTGTCGCCAGTCACCGTTTTCAGTGAACTCACATCAACCGTCTGACCGGCCGAAGCCAAAGCCATGGCAACCCACGGATTTACTGTCTTTGTTTTTAAATACGCGACCGCGGAATTAGTATCTCCGAGCGCAGACAGGGCCGGGGACAGAAACGAGACAACGAGTAGTCCGGTGAGTATGCCGCTCACAGACTTTTTGAGTATTGAACTCATGTGAAATAAATA
>JAHFLG010000038.1 GCA_023244975.1 Candidatus Harrisonbacteria bacterium | reverse complement strand
CAGAGTTTTGGCCAGCTCAGCTTTAACTAGTTTCAACATACGGATTAATAGTATATCGTATTAGTATGGAATCCAAGGTATACGCAGAAAATCGAAGAGCCACCTTTGACTACGAGATCCTGCAGCGGCTTGAGGCCGGCCTGGTGCTTTTAGGCAGCGAGGTCAAAGCTATCCAAAACGGCAAAATGAATATTGCCGGCAGTTTTGTTATTTTCCGCGGCGGCGTCCCCTATCTGATGGGCTCTGACATCCCACCGTATCAGCCGATCAACACTCCGGACAGCTATGACCCGAACCGGGCACGGCCGCTCCTGCTTAATAAAAAAGAAATTAAGCGCCTAGAGAGTGAAATTCACGAACAAAAGTTGACACTAGTGCCTATAAAAGTATATAATAAGGGCAATCGAATTAAGGTGGAACTCGGTCTTGGCAAGCACAAAAAAGATCGCGACAAACGTGCCGCGCTTAAGAAAAAAGAGGTCCGCCGCGAGATTCGACAGGTAATGAATTCCTAGGGAGTTCGTTTCCACTGTTACGGGAGTGCCAGGCTTCGACAATTGTTCTTTGATATATCATGCAAGCCGAGCAGAGTTAACTCGTAAATCTGACTCAAATACATAAACTGCCAACTTTACTCGAACGAGCAATTTTGCTTTAGCTACCGCTTAATGCGATAGCCATCAGACTAGAGACCCCTCATATCTAGACCCTGGTGTTATACCTGAGGGTAAGGATGCGCTGATTGAATTTCTACGCGCGTCACGAAAACCTTGAAATTCATTTGCTTCGATTTACTTCGATCCTAAGCTTGTAGAGTGATATGTTAAAAACTTTTGGACGGGATTTCAATATCCCCACTTCCACTGCTATACTTACTATATGAAAAAATACATTATTGGGGTTCTTTTGATGGCAGTGATTGCTATAGGCGCGATCGTGCTGTCGCAAAAAAATAATGGAGTGCCGGCGGCCGATACCGTAGCTTTCAATGGCGCTATTGAACCCTCTGACCCTCTTCCTTGGTGGTTTGGATACTATGAATATACTGAATTTGCTCCCCCGGATGAAACCTGGGTGTATTCACTGCGAATGGCCCTGCCAGCTGGTTCACCAAGAGCAATACTAAATATTGATGGATTCCAAACTGAAAGTAGGCTACTGGCCGACGTAAAAGAAAATGGCGATCTTGTTCAATTAATTTTTGATAATTATCAAGTCGGCAATGTTCGAGAGAATCGGTTTCAGAAAGGAGATATATTACTCTCTTTAAGAAAAGGAGCAAATGGTAATCTTGAAATTGTATGGGGCAAAATGAAGTCAAATCTCACGAAACCAAGTAAAGCCGAGTTTAAAAAAATTGACGCTGCTCGTTAGCCCTGCTACATTTAGGCCGCATGGTATTTAAGATCAATAATCAGATAACCGCGCCGCAGCTGCGCCTCATCGACGAACAAGACAACAATGTCGGTGTATTGTCGCTGGCTGATGCCTTAAAGCTCGCTAAGGAGCGCGGCCTTGATTTGATCGAGATCTCACCGGTAGCCGTCCCGCCGGTGGCCAAAATCATTAGCCACGACAAGTTCCGCTATCAGCAAGAGAAGAAAGAAAAAAAGCAGCGAGCCGCTCAAAAGAACACCGGCATGAAACAAGTGCAAATCAGCGTCCGCGAGGCAAAAAACGACCTGATGATGAAGGCTAAGCGCGCCGATGAGTTCCTCACTGAAGGTCACCAGGTAGAAGTTGTCATGAGCCTGCGCGGCCGAGAAAAGGGCAATATCAACTTTGCCAAAGGCAAACTGGCCGAATTCCTGCCGTACATATCAGTAGAGAACAAAATCATCTCCCCCATTCAGCCCGGCGGCCGCGGCCTCCAGGTTATCGTCGCCCGCAAGTAAGCTTGCCAGATCTCCCCCTATCTGATACTATCTACCCATTCGTTTTTATATGAAGAAAAGCATTGCTAAGCGCATCAAAATCACCTCGACCGGCAAAATCATCAAGCGCCACATGGCTCAGGGTCACAATGGTACCCGCAAGAGCCACACCCAGAAGCGCCGCGGTCGCGCCACCTCTCAGTTTTTTGGTTCAGACTCAAAACTGATCGTTAAGGATATGATGCGAGCCTAATACCTACAAACACATGACACGAGTAAAACGTGGCGTTAACGCCGTAGCAAAACGAAAAAAGATCCTCAAGTACACCAAGGGTTTTAAATGGGACCGCTCTAAGAAAGAGCGCGCCGCCAAAGAAGCCCTCCTCCACGCCTGGACCCACCAGTTCATGGGCCGCAAAAAGCGTAAGCGAGACTTCCGCAGCCTCTGGCAGGTCAAAATAAATGCCGCTGTCCGCTCAGAAGGTCTTAGCTACAGCAAGTTTATCGCCGCCATCAAAAAGGCAAATATCGGCCTCGATCGCAAAATCCTCGCTGACCTCGCCGAGCACCAGCCAGACGTTTTCAAGAAGATAGTTGCGAAGGTGAAATAAAAAACTCCCGCTTAAGCGGGAGTTTTTGTTTGACTACGATGTCGCAGCAGATAGTTGTGCGCCTTTTCTAAGATCTTTAACGTGTCTTTATGTTTACTCAACATCTTCTTGGCTTCGTTGAAACGGAACCAACCATAGCCCTCTTCGTGTTCGCCGTGCACGGTCACAAACCGCTGATGAGTTTCAGCGAGATACAAAATCACTACTCGAAAAATCTTTTCGTTGCCATGGTGATAATAGAAACGCTCAAAGGCCTTGAAATTGCCCACCATCTTCAACTCATTGGCTTTGAGGCCGGTTTCCTCGCGGATCTCGCGGAAGGCCGCCTGCCAACTGCGCTCATCACCCTCAAGTTTACCCTTTGGAAAATTCCAATAATCCCGGCCGTGATACAGCAGTAAATACTTAATCCCGTCTTGAGTTCTGCGAAATACAATAATACCTGCAGAAACTGTTTTTTTAACCCCTTTCTGCTCCGGGGCGTGTACTGAATCCATTGTTCATATAATAGCATATTCTGCTAGCTTCGGCCTGCAGCCTGAGCGAGTATAGACATGGTTTCCTACTCGCGAAGCTGCAGGGTGAAGCTAGCAACTATTTCGCTTCAAAAATAAAGCTGGTGCCATCAAACTTCACGGTGATAGTGCCACCACGGACTATTGCACTCTTGAGAATCTGCTCTGCGAGCGGAGCGCGCAATTTTTCGTTAATCGCCGCGCGCAGCGGTCGTGCTCCAAAGACCGGATCGTAGCCAATGGTAGCAATCGCCTGTACCGCGCTGTCCTCAAACACTAGGTCCACTGCCTGAGCCTCACTCATGGCCTTAGCAAGCTCAGCAAGATTCAAACGAGCTACTTTTGCAATGTCGTCTTTGGATAAGGGTTTAAAAACAACAATATTAGAAAATCGGTTGATGAGCTCCGGCCGAAAGTATTCCGTCAGACGTTTTTTGAGAATATCGGC
The DNA here is from genome assembly GCA_023244975.1 of Candidatus Harrisonbacteria bacterium. Classification (GTDB taxonomy): domain Bacteria; phylum Patescibacteriota; class Minisyncoccia; order UBA6257; family 1-14-0-10-44-23; genus JAHFLF01. Next base: position 5,656 of record JAHFLG010000038.1, on the reverse strand, counting down.
AATTTCTTTAATGTCGGTCCCTTTTTCAAGCTCTTCTTTAATGAGAGTTGAATGAGCGTTGCTCGTCGCGATGATAATTGCATTTTGAAAATCCACCGTGCGACCCACATTGTCGGTCAGTCGGCCATCATCGAGTACCTGCAAGAATAAATTCAGGATGTCGGGATAGGCCTTTTCAAATTCATCAAGCAGAATCAGGCTGTACGGTTTCTCTAGGACGGCCTCAGTTAGCGCGCCACGCGTCACTCCATCCGGAGAGCCGATTAACCGGAAAAAGCTCTGTTTGTCCTGATACTCGCTCATATCAAATCTGGCCATGGCATCTTTGCTGCCGAACTGAGTATCCGCCAAAATTTTGGAAAGTTCGGTCTTACCGACACCGGTCGGACCAATGAACAGGAAGCTCGCTATCGGCCCGCCTTTGCGGGCAAGACCGCTCCGATACGCGCGCAACGCGTCAGAAACGTCCTTAACCGCCTCGTTTTGGTCAACGAAACGCTTGTGGATGGTATCTTCCAGATGGAGCAATTCGTCAGCCTCAGCGCTTGAAGCAGTATGAATTTTGACGTTAACTTTAAGCTCCGCTGTACTAATGACATCATCTGCGGTAACAACTTTCTTATGCTTTATCGTAGCTGCCGCAATGGTTTCTTTCAACAAATCCTCGGCGCTCGCCGGTAACAGCTTCTGATGAAAATAGGTATGGGCGATCTTAACCGCCTGCTTTATGGCGCTGAACGTAATGATTAATTTTGACTGCACTTCCAGCACCAGACTCGCATATACAAGATATTGAGTTGCAAGCTCCGGCGTCAGCTCCTCAACCTGAATTGGTTCAAATGAGCTGGCGAAATCATTACTCGGGACGATAAGCTGCTTATACTCTCGCGGATAGGTTCCGCCAATTACTGAAAATTCAGTGCTTTTGATCGCCGGAATCAGAATATCAGCTCCTGAAAAACTTCGCTCTCCTGACGTCTTTAGTAATTCATGAATATCAGGAATGTATAAAATAATATTTCCTGCAATTATAATCTCATCGAGAACTTTTTTAACTCTGCCGGAAAGCTCAGCATCAGAAGCACCTGCCGCCAGTTGAGTAACAGAAAGTGAAACAAGCCTACGGTCAAAAAGCTGCTTGGGCACTCGATCTTTAATAAGTTGAAATGCCAGATGCGCGACAACCGTTTCCTTGCCGCAGCCTGGATCGCCGATTAGTAATGCATTGGGATTCCCCGGACGAGAAAGAACGCTCACTAACCTCTGATATTCGTCCTCGTGCCCGATCAAAAATCCCGCGCCCCCGGTGCGGGCCAAATCAGTCAAATCAGTGCTATACGTATCCAAAAATGGCGTTGGCCGGGCGCTCCACGCGCGATTCATGATCCGATGACGCTGTTTATGGGCATGATGAGCGAACGCGGCGATTTTCGCATGAGACTGTCGCGCAAAAATAAATGCCGTTTCGACATCAGACGGGGTCATGTCGAACAATACAAATAATTTCTTTATCTGCTCGTCGCCCAACTCCCCCAAGGCTCCAAACAGATCCTGAGGGGTCACGCTTGCCTCATAATGCTTCGTGGCCTTTACGAACGCGGAAACAACGATGCGATTAACCAATCGAAGTAGTTCTGTCTTTTCAATTTTCTTACCCACAGTGACTTTTAAATAGCTCTCTGTTTTTGTCTCAAATTCATCGGGGTTCACGCCAAGCCTGACGAGTGATTTACGAACCTCCGGCCGCCGTACTAATTCAGCCAATAAATGAAGGGGAAAGCTGCCGCCTGAGATATTTGTCCGATCAAAGACCACCTCAATGACGCGCTGCGTCTCCGGGCTAAGATACGCGCGGATATTCGGCTCTTTCAAGGAAACACGAGTAAGTAATCTCTCAGGACGTCCGAAATGAATTAAACGTTCCAACAGAAATAAAATCGCGAGCAGACCGATCGCGTGAAAAAGCTTGATGTCCGAAAGGAACAGAATAATAGATGCCACAATCGTAAACCCATAGGCAAAATAACTGGCAAGTCGCACAATAAAGCGACCGGGCACCGTCATGTCGAGTCTCGACTCCTGATAATAAAATGCCTGATCACTCGTATTCATGATGTGTTAAGCAAAACCCAGTCCGCGGGAAATAATATAGAGTGGGATCGCCGCCCACATCACATACAACGAAATGCCGACTAAAATCACAAACGCATAGATAGTACCGGCGATCACGATTCTGAACGATCTGAAAATAAAACCAAGAATTCTGCCCACAATGGTCTGATCCTGATACATGGGCTGGAATAAATTTTTAAGCGTAATCTGAAAGGCCCACGTTCGGTCAAAACGTTCAAGCACATTGGTCATGTGGCGATAAAAAAACAAAAAACCGCCGATATACCAGTTATACACAAACATCCAGATCCGATACCCTAGGCGGTGCAACAGGTAAATCAATGAAAAACTCATTGTATTCAGTATAGCAGAGACTTGCCTGGGCTTCGCCCCTAACTAAATAAACTAGTCTGACTGTTTTTGATTTTCTTTTTTTCGTTTGGATTGAAAATTTTTACAACACCGTACGTACCGTCGTAGCCCGGAGTGATAGACAACTCTCGCTCCCGCATGCGGCGCACAGCTTCGGCGATCTGTGGCGCAATCTGCGCCTTGATGTCGGCAAAAGGAATATTCATGAGCAGATCAAGCTCGCTGCCAAACATATTGATCATGGCGTCGTATTCGCGCTTGACGCCTTTGCTCTTGTTACCGATATCTAAAGCCTCGCCAATGATTGAGTCGAGCGTCACCAAATTCACAAACGGTACACGGCCTTTCATTCCCTTGCCGGTAACTTCACCGAGTTTCACCTCATGAACATCAAGCTCGGCCTCAGTGCGGTCAGCCAACTTTTCGAGTCGATTTAACACACCAACGGTCACCGGTTTGCCGCAGCTCGAGCAGATGCCGCGGTGCTTGCGAGTCTCTGCTGGATTATAACTGATACCGCAATCCCGATGACCGTCGAAGTGATACATCCCCTCTTCCGGAAAATATTCGATAGTCGCTAAAAATTCTTTCGGATCATTATGTTTGAGCGCGTTAAAAATTCCGTTGTAAGAAAGCTCGGTATCAAACAAGTTTGCCTCGCGGCCGATGCGCTGCAGGCTGTGTGAGTCAGAGTTCGAGATCAGGGCGAATCTGTCTAAGGCCGATACGCGCCAGTTCATGACCGGGTCAGAAGACAACCCTGTTTCTAAGGCATGAATATATTTCGTATAATCGCCAAAGCATTCTTCAAAAGAATTAAAACCTGACTTAGAGCCCAAAATACCAAACCACGGAGTCCAGGCGTGCGCAGGAATGACCATGGCCTGCGGATTGATGTCCAGCACTATCTTCATGAGCTCCCTGGTATCAAGGCCAATGATCGGCCGGCCGTCTGATTTAATATTGCCGATCTTGTCCAGCCTGGCGCTCAGCGCCTCTGCGGATTTGATATCCGGCAGATACACTAACACATGCACTCTCCTGCCCCGGCCATCGCGCGTATACACCAGTGATATCTCGCTGCTGAGTAAAAATCTGGTCTGCGCAAAGGTGTTTTTAATAGTTTTAAGTTTGTGCTGAGCCTTCAGCTTAAATAGCCCTGGCTCGGCCGGTTCAAGCTGACTTTTAATATCGGCCGCCCACGCTGGGTGCGTGAAATCGCCGGTGCCCATGACCAATATCCCTTTGTCATCAGCCCAGCGATCGAGCTCAGGGAGAGTCATTAGCGGACTCACCGCCCGCGCGTATTTACTGTGAATATGCAGATCAGCGATGAATTTCATCTCACCGCTATTCTATCACCTAACCAAAGGTAAACGTAAAGGCCTGTAAGCCTGGAGACTGAGGGATGAGCTCAAGGGAGTGCTGGGACACTGAAGACTCTTTGATAAGACGGTACAGGCGCGCCTCTTTGATGGTGACCGTGCTCATGCCATCAGCACCAATGTTCACGTCTTCATCGGCAATGTCAGCGGTCAGCGGCTTACCATCACGCAAAACTTTCATGATAATCGGGGTGTCCGCGCTCGCTACAATGTAAATATGTTGAGCTACGTAGGGATAGGTAATCGTATCGCCAACAGTTTTGTTGATGATGTACTCAGGCTTGATATCCCAGGTTCCGGAAAGCTGAGTGGCAGCACCAGCGTTCCGTTTAGAACCAAAGTAGGTCTCTGGGCTCACAGCGACTTTCGGAGCTGCTGTCGCGTTCGGGCTTACAGTTCCGCCTGGCACTGAGGCCGCGCCAAGCTTGTCGGCTCGTTCTGATAAAGCCTTTTGAATAGCGGCCTCAGTCTGGTCATACTCCCCCTCGCCAATTTTGTCATGGACAATAAAGCCATCAATGTCGATCAGGTATTCGCGCGGCCAGTACTGATTTTGGTAAGCACTCCAGGTCGCATACTCATTGTCCTGAACCACCGGATACCTGATGCCAAATTTGGCCACGGCAGCGCGGACATTATTGATATCTTTTTCAAAATCAAATTCTGGAGTGTGCACGCCGATAATCTCGAGCCCGGCATCATGATATTTTTTGTACCACGCATTTACATATGGAATAGTGCGCTGACAGTTGATGCAGGAGTACGTCCAAAAATCTATCAGAATAACCTTTTTGCCAACCAGGTCCTTTAAGTTAATCGTTGACTGACCTTCAGGAAGATTGATATAGCCGCTAATCCCAGCCAGCTCGCGGCCAACCGAATACTGTTTGGCTTTTTGTGCCACAGTCAGATACTTTTTTCCGGGGGCTGCAACAGGCGCAGCAACCGGCTGAGTTGATGTAGAAGTAATCGGCGGCTCGGTTATTGTAAGTGGTGCGCTCACTGTCCCCTGGCTCTGCTGCCTGAGATTTTTTGACTGCAAAAACATAATGGTGATGACAATGACACCGAGGACAATAATCAAGATACTGTTTCGTTTCATGATGGTTATTTCAACAGCAAGCTATTAAGAAAATCAAAGTTGGCTAGCAGATTAAGACTCTGGGTAAAGACTAAGATACCAAGGATAATGAGCAGTACGCCAAAAATAATGCTCACATACCGCAGGACACCCCCGTACTTGTTGATAAGCGCTCCAGCCTGAGCGGCAAAAAGTCCCACAACCATGAATGGCACTCCAAGACCAAGCGCATAGGCAAATAGTAGATACAGGGCGCTGCCCGGCTGACTGGCGGCAATGCCGATGATGCTGCCCAGAGCCGGACCAACGCAGGGCGTCCAGCCGGCAGCAAAGGCCGCGCCAAAAATAAACGACGTCAGATAGTGAGATTTTAGTTGAAATTTGACCGACGGCTTATACTCGCGCTGCAAAAACGGAATCTTAATCAGCTCGGTAAGATACAGGCCGAAAAAAATGATGAGCACGCCTCCAATGCGTGAGAGCCACTGCTGCGCGCCATAGGCAACCGAATCCAAGACGGTATTCAGCAAGACGCCTAGCAAAGCAAACACGGCTGAAAATCCAATGACAAAAAATACGCTGTTTAAAAATATCTCCTTGCGCTGACTCCCCGCGTTCTTCAGTGACGCGCCAGCCAAGTACGCCAGAAATCCCGGGATGATTGGCAGCACGCACGGCGACAAAAACGAAACCAATCCCCCCAAAA
>JAHFLG010000037.1:5746-9274 GCA_023244975.1 Candidatus Harrisonbacteria bacterium | reverse complement strand
AACAAAGTCGTTGCTGATAACGCCGGGGTAGAGAGCAGCTATCTTGCTCGGCTGAAAATCTGCAACGGGTAGAGGGAGTAATTTGTCCGAGTGCTTGAGGAGCCAGGTATTTTTGACATAAAAGACGTCAGGACCAGTACCGGCGGCAAGCGCGTTAACGAGCTCTTGTTCGTAGGTATTTGCATCAACTTGGCGGTAGCTGACCTTGACACTCGGAGCTACCTTTTGGAAATCAGCGATCAGAGAACTATTGATGGTCTGCTCGCTATCAAACACTCCCCATATTGTGACAGTACCCGAAACAACACCCTCGTTGTTATGTCGCAAGCCGGGAATCACACCGGTAAAAAGTAAAATCGCGGCGACGACAATGATCACTACAACGGCTACTAAACCAATCTGAATTGGCGTCAGCTTCATGCCTACAGTATATCACAATCCTAGAAGCAAATGATGCCCACAAGGCGGTCTTTGGCTTCAACATTCATGATACGCACGCCCTGGGTGGCGCGCGACGCGGTGCGGACGGTAGAGAGCTCGGTGCGGATGACTTGACCCTTGGCGGAAAGGGCGAGTAGCTCTTTTTCTTCTTCAACGATGCGCGCGTCCATGAGGACACCGGTTTTTGCAGTGATATTAGCAGTTTTAATACCAGAGCCACCCCGGTGCTGTAGGCGGTATTCTGACAGCAAAGTCTGTTTGCCGTAGCCGTTAGACATGATCACGAGCATGCGCTGGGTTTTAGCCGCGGTTTTGTTGATAACATTCATGGAACTCACTGCATCTTTGGCTTTGAGGCGGATGCCGGTCACTCCGGCTGTAGCTCTGCCCATGGGGCGAGCATCAGTTTCTTTAAAACGGATAGATTGGCCTTGGGTGGTGGTGATAATGATTTCATCTGAGCCGGAGCTGAACTTAACCCACTTGAGTTCGTCGTCTTTGTGCAGCCGAATGGCGATGATGCCAGAGCGGCGAACGTTTTGGAAGTCAGCAAGCGGTGTTTTTTTAATAACTCCCTGAGCCGTGGCCATCACTAAGAATCCGGTTGGGGCTGTCTTTGATTGCGAATAGGTGACAACGGCATTGACGCGCTCTTCAGTCGGAATTTCTAAAAAGTTATGCACTGGCTTGCCCTTAGACTGCCGCGAGGCAGCCGGAATTTCATACACCTTGGTCTGGAAGACGCGTCCCTTGTCCGTAAAGAAGAGGATGTTGTCGTGGGTTGAGGCATAGCTGACCTGAATCAGAAAGTCTTCGTCGTTGACATCGCTTCCGATGAGGCCTTTGCCACCGCGGTTTTGCGTTTTAAAGCTCGAAGGTGCCACGCGCTTGATATAACCACTTTGAGAGAGGGTAATAATAGTTTCCTCATCGGCGATCAGATCTTCTTCGGCCAATTCTTTGAGGCCGCCGGCAACCACGCGAGTTCTGCGTTCGTCGCCAAAACGAGCTTTCATTTCTTTAAGCTCATCTTTAATCACTGACAGAATTTTGACAGTACTCTTAAGCAGGGCTTCGAGCTCGGCTATTAATTTTTTCTTTTCTTTGAGTTCGTCTTCTATCTTATGACGTTCGAGAGCGGCTAAAGCCGAGAGCTTCATGTCCAAAATCGCGGTGGCCTGGAGATCGGTGAACTTGAACTTGGTCATTAAGTTCTTGTGGGCATCATCACGGCTGTCGGACTTTCGGATCAATGAGATGATGGCATCAATCGCGTCGAGAGCTTTGTTTAAACCTTCCAAAATATGCGCTCGCTCTTTGGCTTTTTTCAGATCGAACTCGGCGCGCTTTTTAACGACGTCTTTACGGTGTTCCAAAAATGCTTCGAGAATGTCTTTTAAGGACATGACCTGTGGTTGCAGCCCTTTGTCGGACAGAGCCACCATATTTACCGCAAAGTTCTTTTGCAGGTCGGTGTATTCAAAAAGGCGATTGAGGATTTTTTGCGGATTGGCTTCGTTTTTGAGCTCGATTATAATGCTCATGCCGTTCTTGTCGCTCTCATCACGGATGTCGCGCACGCCTTCGATTTTTTTGTCGCTGACGAGCTCGGCCATTTTGATTAGGAGCTCACTCTTGTTGACCTGGTAGGGGATCTCTGTGATTTCGATATCAAACCCCTTGGCGCCCTTGCGTTCTTTTATTTCAGCTATGCCGCGCATGGTGATTGGTCCCTTGCCGGTGGTGTAGGCCTCTAAAATATCTTTCTTGTTGTAAATAACACCGCCGGTCGGAAAGTCCGGGCCTTTAACAAATTCCATCAGTTCACTGACGTCAGCCTTCGGGTGCTCAGTCAGATGTAAGACCGCGTCAATAACTTCGGAGGCGTTGTGCGGCGGGATGTTGGTAGCCATGCCAACGGCGATGCCGACAGTGCCGTTTAACAAAAGATGGGGGACGCGCGCCGGCAGAACTTTTGGTTCTTGCTTGGTACCGGAGTAGTTTGGCATCCAGTCCACTGTTTCCTTTTCAATATCACTGAGCATGCCCTCGGCAATGCGAGCGAGTTTGGTTTCGGTGTAACGCATGGCAGCCGCGTCGTCGCCATCAACTGATCCCCAGTTACCTTGGCCAATACACAGGGGATAACGGAACGAGAAGTCCTGAACCATACGGACAATGGTCTGATATATAGAAGAGTCACCGTGCGGGTGGTATTTACCCATAACCTCGCCAACAACATCGGCGGCTTTGCGGAACTTAGCGTCGGCGGTCACGCCCGCGTCCCACATGCCCCAGAGGATGCGCCGTTGTACAGGCTTTAATCCGTCGCGGACATCGGGAAGGGCGCGCGCGACAATAACGCTCATTGCGTAGTCCAAGTAGGACTCCTGGAGTTCTTCGGTTATTTCGCGTTTATCAATATTTTTATCTTCAGCCATATTATTCTTTGTTGATTATTATTTCATTTGTTGCGCCGGCTTTTTCTTTAATAAAATCAACCGTGTTGCCGGTCCGTTCTTTAATTCCCTTCCAGGCGCCGCCTACTTTGGCGGTGAGTGACGCTGACTCCTGCTTGAGTTCGCCGGGAGTACTAATTTTTTCCAGAATACCGCGCACTGAAAATGCCCAGGCAGCGACAACAAAAATGCCGATAATCCCGGAAAACAGGATTACATAGCGTAACTTGGTACGATTATCGGATTGTCTAATGTTGTTGATAAAGCTCATAGTTTTAATACAACCACCCGCATTTTTTCCGTAAGATCTTTTTTCTTGATGGTCAGCTTTTCTTCGGGTTCAGCTTTTTGTCCGACCTCTTTGAGGAATTCTGCGACCGTCTCGGCTTTGCGTTTAAGTCCAGGGACGGCGAAGTGAGTCGGAATAACAACTCGTGGTTCAATTTGACGAATCAGTTTTGCCGCGGCTTCCTGGTCGATATACGGCTTGCCGCCTCCGGGAATAAATAACATATCGATATCACCAAGCTCTTCAAAGATTTCCGGATCGTTGGCAGCAGACAGTCCACCCAAAAATCCTAAGGTAAGATCATCAAAACGAATTCGGTAAACACTCTTGAGAGCTTCA
>JAHFLG010000037.1:0-5736 GCA_023244975.1 Candidatus Harrisonbacteria bacterium | reverse complement strand
CGCCTTTTATTTCGTACTCGCCGGGGCCGGTGACCACGTGAGCCTCGCCATCGGTTGCCTCTGGAGTTTGTTTACCCGGCTTAAGAGCCGGCATAACCGTCTTGATGATGATGTCGCTCTTGAAGCGGGGAGCACTCAGACCGTTAGTGATATCCACCGGATCAATGAGTAAGGTAATCCCGCCTTCTTGAATTTTAAAACACCCTTCGCCGTACCAATTGATAGTCATAAATGATTGGTACATTATAGCAAAAATTGAAGTGTTTTACAAGCAATAAAATTGACGAAATTTCTACTTTATTGACTAGATAAGCAGCATGTGATTAGGTGTAGATATCGGAGACAGAACAGGAGGTGTGGCGATGGGGATATTCGGCGGCAAGCCGTCCAAGGAGTGGAGCGCGGTCTGCGCTCTCGTGCTCAAGCGGCTCGGGTTCGACGACCCGATCGAGCACGAGTTCGTTGAGAAGCTGCCTGAGCTGTTCGGGCGGTGCATTGACAGGCACAACGCGGAGCTTGTCGACGACAAGTCGACTGCTCTCGCGATGCAGGCCTTCATCGACAACTTCTGGATCGATTTCGATGATCGGTTCAAGAAGCTCGCCAGGAAGAGCGGGAAGGACGAGGCCTGGGGGAGGCAGTGGCAGGAGGATCTCCGGATCCTCGTTCATTTCTCCTCCGGGAATCACTTTCGGGGCGTCGATGACCATCCCGACTTCGAGTCGATGTACATGCTCGAAGTGGACGCTCAGGGTCTGCGTCGTGCGGTTACCGCCATCATCGAGCGGTACGGCGTTTCAGGAATCACGTTGCCGCGTGCGTAGCGCGGCAACGAATGAGAACAGGTCTCCGAAAGTCTTGGGCGCGCGCGGCTTCGGCTGCGCGCGCTCGGAAACAACGAGCCAACAAAAACCGCCAATGAGGCGGTTTTACATTGACGCACATAAGAAGTTATTTTATTCTCACGATATCATCGCCATAGGGGCGGTGTAGGCACCGAAAGGAGCCGACCATGGCCAGAGTTTGGATTTTCACTCGGACATCGCTGAACCGGATGACTGTTCCGCCCGGCATTGTGCTGTACTGGCGATACGAGCAGGCGGGGAGGATTCGTCGGCGATTGCGGCGAGCCGAGATCGTGAAGGTTTCACAGCAGGATTTTTGTGATATCCTGCCGACATTCCAGTGGCTCGGTCGCACGGGCGACGCGGCCTGTGATCTCGAGGCGTTCCCTCGGCAGATCGAGGCAGTTCATCCTGAGGACACAGTGCTCGTGTTTCCAGTCGGCCGCGTGACCGGCCACCCGCGAATCGAATACTGGTGGGCTGAAGAAGTCTCAAGGAGGTCGCGATGAAGGAATTCAGGTTCTGGGGATTCGCGATCACTTTCATCCTTGGCTTCGTCGCCGGGATGTTGGTGCTGCAGGCGGAGAACATCCGACTGCGCGAAGAAAATGCTGCTCTTCGGAAGAAGTAGTCCTGTGGGGCGGAAGGAGGTCGCGATGTACGACGACACGTCGTGATAGCAACAGTTCTTTGGGATTTTATCTGTAAAATCAAAATCCCAACCAACCGCGCTACGCGGTTTTTTTGTTGATTTCTTCCTGAAGACGCTTGATCAGGTCTGCTACCGGCATGGCCTTGAGGTCACCCAATTTAAAATGTCTGACTGCTACAGTCTTGTCATTTTGCTCTTGTTCGCCGACAACGAGGACATACGGAATTTTTTCGGTCTGCGCGGCGCGAATGCGCTTGCCCAGAGTTTCGTCTGAGCCAGCGAGCTCGGCGCGAATACCAGCAGTTTTTAATTGATTGAAGATGTCAGTGCCATAGTCCTGGAATTTTTCTGAAATCGCAATCACGCGCGCCTGCACCGGGCTGAGCCAGAGAGGGAAGTGGCCGGCGGTGTGCTCGATAAGAAGAGCCATAAATCTCTCAATCGCGCCCATGATGGCCGCGTGCATCATCACGATGCGTTCATCTTCACCTTTTTCATTGACACAGGAGAGATCGAACCGCTCGGGCTGGTTAAAGTCGAGCTGAATTGTGGCCACTTGATGCTCACGGCCAATAGCATCGCGGCCCATGAAGTCGAGCTTGGGGCCATAAAACGCGGCTTCACCTGTGCCATCAAGTGCCCGTACGCCTTTTTCAGAAATAATTTCGCGAAGTATGCCCTCAGCTTTTTCCCAGGCCGCAGCAGTGCCCAGATATTTTTCTGGGTGCTTAGGGTCGCGCAGAGAGAGTCTGACTTTGAGGCTGATACCAAAGGTTCCGTAGAAGTCATGGATAATATCCCAGACCTTCAGTGCTTCGGCTTTTACCTGATCCATCCGGCAGAAGACGTGTGCGTCGTCCTGGGTGATTGACCGGACGCGCGACAGTCCGGCTAGTTCGCCGCTCTGCTCATCACGATAGACCATAGTGGTCGAGGCGTAGCGCTGAGGCAGCTCGCGGTAGCTCCACTTTTTACGGTTGTAGATCTGGGCGTGGTGCGGGCAGTTCATCGGCTTCATGGCAAACACATGGCCTTCGCGGGTCTTTATCTGAAACAGATCGTTTTGATATTTGTCCCAGTGCCCGCTAGTTTCGTAGAGTTCTTTCTTGGCGATATGCGGAATCTCAACCTGTTCATAGCCACGCGCTTTGCGCAGCTCCCAGACATAGTCGCTGAGCAGGTTGCGGGCGAGTGTGCCTTTTGGTGTCCAGAGCGGCAGACCCTGACCAACGAGTGGGGAGAATAAAAAGAGATCGAGCTCCGGGCCGAGTTTTTTGTGGTCGCGCTTTTCAGCTTCGGCCATCATGGTTACATAGGCATCGAGCTCTTCCTTAGTACTAAAAGCCAAACCGTAGATGCGAGTGAGCTGGGCATTTTTTTCATCACCGCGCCAGTAGGCTCCGGCGAGCTTAGTGAGCTTGAAACTATCCGGATCAATCTCAGCGGTATTCTCCACGTGTCCGCCTTTGCAGAGATCCTCAAATCCGCCAGTTGGCGGATCACCGGTTTTGTAACTAGTGAGCGTTCGTCCCTCGCCAGCATACTCACTGATCAGCTCAAGTTTAAAGGGTTGCGCGGCGTATTTTTTATTTAGTTCATCGGCATTCATTTCGGTGCCCGTAAAAGCCAGCTTAGCGCCGATAAATTTTTTCATCTGTTTTTCCAGGTCTTTCAAATCAGTATCACTAATCGGTGAGCTGAACTGGAAATCGTAATAAAAACCGTTTTCAATCACCGGACCGATGCCAAGTTTTGTATCCGGCCATTTCTTAAGTACCGCCGCAGCCAGCAGGTGGGCGAGACTGTGACGGATGTGTTCAAGTCTTTCGTTTTCCATTGATTTATAGTAGCTCTTTTATCTCCTCCGCGACAATAGAGAGCTCGCCACCCCGGAAGTTGACTCGGCCGGTGAGAGCCACAATAGCGCCTTCGCGCAGGAACGAGCTGCATTTTTGGAAGGTGTCAGCAAACACCACGACTTCAATAGAGCCGCTAGTATCTTCGACTTTGGCAAAGCACATCGGCTTGCCGGTTTTGGTGATAATTGATTTGACGCTACTAATCATGCCGGCCACGCGGTAATTTTTCACTGCCGATCGCTCGGCGAGGACATCTTTGATGGCGGTCGGACGTGTTGCCGCGAGCTTGTCTTTTGCGTGAGTCAAAGGATGCTCAGAGACATAGAGTCCCAGCAGCTCTTTTTCCCAGCCAAGTTTTTCCTGCGGCGTAGCAGGCTCTGCTGACTTGAGAGTGAGCGCTTTTTGGGCGGCCGTGGAGACATAACTCGCTCCAAAAAGTCCGGTTTGCGCGCTGGATGCGGAATCTTTGCGGCTAGCCTGGGCATACTTAGTGATATCTTCGATATTGGCGAGTAACTGGTTGCGCTCGATACCAAAGCTGTCGAGAGCGCCACATCGGATCATTGATTCCAGTGATTTTTTGTTAAGGTCTTTGTGTTTGACCCGGCCGATGAAGCTCTCAAAGCTTGCGAACTCGCCGCCCTTGCTGCGCTCTTCGATAATTGCCTCGACAATATTTTCACCAACGTTTTTAATGGCCGAAAGTCCGAAACGAATCGCACCTGCTGAGCCTTTGGTCACCGGGACATCCGGAGTAAAGACCGCGGAACTCTTGTTGATATCCGGAGCTAGAACTTCGAGCTCCATTTTTTTGGTTTCGCTGATTAAAAACGCAATCCGGTCGATGTCGCCACTCTCGGCATTGAATACCGCGGTCATAAAAGGAACCGGATAGTTGGCTTTGAGGTAGGCGGTGCGGTAGGCGATCATGGCGTAGCACGCAGCGTGGCTGCGGTTGAAGCCGTAGCGGGCAAACGGAGGGAAGAGCTCCCAGATGGCGCGGGCGGTGCGGTCAGCAATTCCATGCTTAATCATGCCGGAGACGATTTTCTGCTCCTGCTCGTCGAGGAGCTTTTTGATTTTTTTACCAATGGCTTTGCGCAGGGTGTCGGCTTCGGCGAGGGTGTAGCCGGCAAGGTCACTCGCAATGCGCATCATCTGCTCTTGATAGATGCCGATGCCATAGGTTTTTTTGAGGATCGGTTCAAGCTCAGGGTGGAGGTAGGTAACTTTTTCTCGGTTGTACTTGCGGGCGATGTATGAGGGGATTAGTTCCATCGGACCCGGTCGGTACAAGGCGACCATGGCGATGATGTCCTCGAGCTCGGTGGGTTTGAGCTCTTTCAAATATCTCCGCATACCACCGGACTCCAACTGAAACACGCCAACAGTGTCGGCACGCTGGAAGAGCTCAAAGGCTTTTTTGTCATCAAGTGGAATTTTGCTGACATCTATTTGGTCGCCGGTCATGTCGCTGATGAGCCGAATCGCGTCTTCAATAATAGTGAGGTTTTTAAGACCGAGAATATCCATTTTAAGGATGCCCAGGTCTTCAATAGAGTGCATCTCAAATTGGGTGAGGGTAATATTCTCGTCCTGCGGCGCGTGCTGGAGTGGGACGCGTTTGGTAAGTGGCTCAGCAGCAATCACGGTGCCGCAGGCATGCACTGAGGCGTGGCGAGCGACGCCTTCAAGCTTACGAGCCGCGTCAATGATTTTTTTAGCTCGTTCATCAGACTTATATAATGAAGCGAGCTCATCAACTTCGCGCAGCGCCTGATCCAGGTCTTTGTTGAAGGGGATGAGTTTGGCCAAGCGGTCACAGAAGCTGAGCTCGATGTCGAGGGCACGGCCGACGTCGCGAATGCTCGCGCGCGCGGCCATGGTTCCAAACGTAATGATGTGGGCCACGCGATCGCTGCCGTATTTTTCAACCAAATAGCCAAAGACCTCGTCGCGCCGCACATCGGTGATATCGATGTCGATATCCGGCATTTGAATTCGTTCCGGGTTTAAGAAGCGTTCAAAAAGTAGGTCATAGGCAATAGGGTCGAGGTCGGTGATATTTAATATATAGGAAATGATCGAGCCGGCAGCGCTGCCGCGGCCGGGTCCGACCACCACGCCGCGATCTTTAGCCCAGTTGATAAAGTCTTGGACGATTAAAAAGTAATCCGCGAAACCGGTTTTTTCAATGACTCCAAGTTCGTACTCAACGCGCTCTTTGACGACTTCGCTTGGGTTTGGATAGCGATTTTTTAATTTTTCCGCCACCAGCTTGCGCATATATACTTTGGAGTCGCTGCCGTCCGGGGTATCAAATTTGGGCAACAGGATTTTACCTATTTCCATTTCAAACGTGCAGGCATCGGCAATTTTT
>JAHFLG010000009.1 GCA_023244975.1 Candidatus Harrisonbacteria bacterium | reverse complement strand
CGAAGAGGCACTTAAACGCCAAGGAGTAGAGCGAATCAAAGTGACTCTAGGCGACGAACTAAATTTGAATATGCATGAGGCGGTGATGGCGGTAGATACTCCCGACCATCCGGAGCACTCGGGGAAGATAGTCGAAGAGCTCTCTCCAGGATATATGCTCGGCGCTAAGGTCATCAGGGCAGTAAAAGTGAAAGTCGGGAGATAGCTCTACGAAGTACGAATTTTTACAAAATTACGAAATTTAAAATTATTAACACACTATGGGTAAAATTATTGGTATCGATTTGGGAACAACTAATTCAGCAGTCGCAGTGGTTGAAGGAGGCAGTCCGAAAATTTTAGAAAACGCCGAAGGCAACCGGACCACGCCGTCAATCGTCGCCATGACCAAAACCAACGAGCGTGTGGTTGGTCTCCTGGCCAAGCGTCAGGGTAGCGTCAATCCGAAAAACACGATTTTTTCGGTGAAGCGTTTGATTGGCCGTAAGTTTTCAGATTCAGAGGTTGGTAACGACAAAAAGTGGTTACCCTATGAGATTCAGCAGTCGGCTAACGGTGGCGTAGAAGTGAAAATGGGGGAGAAGTGGTATAAGCCTGAAGAGATTTCGGCCATGGTACTTACTAAATTGAAAGCTGATGCCGAAGCTCGGTTAGGCGAACCGGTCACTGACGCGGTCATTACTGTGCCGGCTTATTTTGATGACAGTCAGCGCCAGGCCACAAAAAATGCCGGCGAGATTGCGGGTCTTAAAGTGCATCGTATCATCAATGAACCGACTGCAGCTGCTCTTGCGTACGGACTTAACAGAGCTAAAGACGAAAAAATTGTTGTCTATGATTTTGGCGGTGGGACCTTTGACGTCTCGGTTTTGGAAATTGCCGACAATACCATAGAAGTGCGCGCCACCGGAGGAGACACGCATCTTGGCGGCGATGATTTTGACAAGCGAATCCAGGAATTTTTGGTGAGTGAGTATAAAAAGCGCGAGGGGATTGATCTGAGCAAAGACACCCTCGCCATTCAACGTTTGAAAGAAGCTGCCGAGCGTGCCAAGCATGAGCTTTCGACCGCGCAGGAGGCCGAGGTCAACCTGCCATTTATTACTTCTGATTCGTCAGGACCCCGTCACTTTGATCTGAAACTTTCCCGCGCTAAATTGGTTTCTTTGGTTCAGGACATGATCGACCGCTCAGTTGAGCTGACGCGTAAGACTGTTGAAGATGCCGGATTTAAACTTGCTGATATTAATGAAGTTGTGCTGGTCGGTGGCCAGACCCGTATGCCGGCCATGGTTGAAGCGGTTAAAGCATTGTTTGGCAAAGATCCGCACCAAGGTGTAAACCCTGACGAAGTGGTTGCTGTGGGCGCTGCTGTGCAAGCCGAGATTTTGTCTGCCAAAGAAGAGGGTCGCCGTCCGTCTGGCGAAGTCAAAGATGTCTTGTTGCTTGATGTTACTCCGCTTTCTCTTGGCATTGAAACCCTTGGTGGCGTATCAACCAAACTAATCGAAAAAAATACCACCGTGCCGACTTCCAAGAGTCAGGTATTTTCAACAGCCGGCGACAACCAGACTTCGGTAGAGATTCATGTGCTCCAGGGCGAGCGCGAGATGGCAGGTGACAACAAGACCTTGGCGCGCTTTATGCTTGAGGGGATTCCTCCGGCTCCGCGCGGCGTGCCGCAGGTTGAAGTTACGTTTGATATTGACGCTAACGGCATCGTGAGCGTGTCTGCCAAAGACAAGGCGAGCGGCAAGAGTCAGTCCGTGCGTATTGAAGCTTCGACGGCGCTCTCAAAAGAGGAAATTGAAAAATTGAAACACGAGGCCGAGGTTAACCGTGAAGCTGATCAGAAAAAGAAAGGACTTGTCGAGGCTCGCAATTTGGCTGAGAATTTAATCTATGTAAGCGAAAAGGCACTTAAAGATGCCGGAGACAAAGTGCCGGCTGATATCAAAGAGGCTGTTACTAAAAAGATTGAAGCAGTAAAAATTGCCGCCGGTGGCCAGGATGCAGAGGCGATCAAGAAGGCGAGCGAGGAGCTATCCACAGAAATTCAAAAAATCGGACAAGCTATGAACAAGAGCCAGGCTGGTCAGGAGCCGCCGAAGGATGCTCCGCAGCAGTAGGTCGTCTCTACGAAGTACGAATAGCTACGAACATACGAACCGTGTGTTGTATGCTATACTTATTCGTAATTTCGTAAACGTTAGTATTTCGTAGAGAAATCATGAATTCATTGCTGCAGAGTAGAGGTGAGACTGGGATGTCAACGCCGGCAGCTCCGGTGCTACGCGCTGAAGTTGATTCAACGCTGAAATATTTTTTGATATTTCTCCTACTTGGTTTTGGAAGCGGACTCTATTTCAGCTATCTTTTGGCGGTGTTTGGATCGGCGCCCAGTGCCGGCGCGCTGATTGCCGCCGGAGCCATGTGCTGCGCGTTTTTATTGATCGTTGTCTTTCAGTCGTTTTTTATTCAAAGTCTATATTTCAATCTGATTTTATTGTTCCTTGAAACGTTCGGCGTGTTTGGATATTTTTATAGGCCGTTTTCAATATGGTATATCGGAGCCGGACTGCTGTTCATATTGTGCCACGCTTGGGGACTGAACGTCGCTAAGCGCGAGATGAACAGTACGCTCAAGATTCATTTTTGGCGGTATAGTTCAAAGGTGCTTACCGGGCTCATCACAGGAATTTCTTTTTTAGGTGCGCTCCTGTATATCGGCGTGTATCAGACAGCGGGAGGTGTTTCCTATGAAGCGTACCGATTTAGCACCTCCGGCATTACAGGTATTGAGTATGTGGTACCAAATTTTAGCCTGACCACGAAAACTGATACGTTGTTCGCGCAGTATGCTCAGCAGGCGCTCAAAAATGATGCGCAATATAATGTTCTGAGTAAAACTGAACAGG
>JAHFLG010000036.1 GCA_023244975.1 Candidatus Harrisonbacteria bacterium | reverse complement strand
AGTCAGGTCACCCGGCACAAAAATAGTCGCGATTGGAGCCTTGGAGGTCGATGGATCATAGGAAATACCAGCTTCTTTAAGCGCGATTTTAAGCAGACGCTTTTTCATGACCTTAAAGGTCGCGCCAGCCTTACGAAGCTCGCTCTTAAGCTGGTTTACATCTTTGGTCGGGGCGCCGGTAAAGTCGGCAAAAATAAGACTCTTGGAAGCGGCTATCGCCTTTCCACCTGCGGCTACGTGTTCTTTCTTTTGTGTTTTTGTAAGCATTTGGCTTGTCATTCCCGCAAAGGCAGGAATCCAGTAAATTTTAATAAAAAATCCCTCTGTCTAAAAACAAAAAGGGTTCTGCCCTTGGATGGACTTGCGGGATATTCCCAGCCATCTGTCTTTGGACGTAGAAAGACTATACCGTAGCATTGCTTTCCTGTCAATCCCCGCGCCGGCCCCCTCTCGGTGGCCGGCGCGGACGGGAACTATTCGGGGGCGAGCTTCGCCGCCTGCCGGCCTCGGAGTTCTGCCAGGAGCTCCTTGACCGTCGCCTTGTGGCGACGCCCTCTCCGTTGACGTCTCACAACGGACCGGGCGAGGATGGCCAGATTGGCCGGATCCTGCCGCCGAAATGGCGGAGGCGGGACATTGTCACCGCCCTTCTTAGGACTCACCATGATTCACCTCACTGTGCCTCAGAACACGGTGCCTCCGGCCTCCGTCGGTTGACGGATCAAACCAGAGCAAGAACTAACTTCGATAATACTGCAACGCGCTCGTCAGTCAATGTTAGCCCTCATGTTATAGCGTACTAGTACATGATAACAAGAGGGATAAAATTTTCTTGTGATGCGGGCCGTGGGTAGTAGTCTTCTACTCCCCACGGCCCTAGAACCAGGTTCACCCACCTGGACTGGTTCGCGCCACCATGGCGCGTAGTGTGCCGTCCCCCTAGACGGCGAACTTGCCGAGCCGGTAGAGCCTGGCCGTCTTCGGCTCGCCGACGACGGGCTCGGGCTCGCGCCGGCGTGCTGCGTTCTCGGCGCACGTCTCGAGGTAGAGACGATGCCGGACGTAGGCGCGGTAGTGATTCCGCCGCGTCGTCCTCGGTCGGGGCTCGAACTCCGGCTCGTCGTCGCCGTCATCGACGACCGGCTGGTCGACGAGGAAGATCCTGTTGTCGTCCTTCGCTTGAAGGACGTTGAATCCCGACCAAGCGACACAGACCTTCGTCAGTTCGTGCCGCATCAGACACGCCTCGCAGTCAGCGCAGCCGTCCGCGAGGACGGTTTGCGTCAGACCGATCTTCGTCTCCGGAACGAGGTGTACCGGATTGACTCGTTCGTCGTAACGATGGCGAACGAACCGCTCCTGCCGGGCCTCGAGCGCCTTCAGTCGCAACTTGCGTCGCGAGCGCTTCTCGCGCTTGGCCTTCATCTCCGCGAGGAGACGCTCGGCGTACTCCCCGATCGCCTTGTGGAACTTCGAGGCCTCATCGTCCGAACAGATCGCCTCGACGGTGAGGCGGAACTGATGACGAGTGAGCGACTCCGCCGCGTCACGAAGCTGCTCCCTGATCACGTTGAGCGGCCTCGCCCGCGTCTTCCTGTGCTCCAGAACCTCGTTCGGGTTGCCAGGCGAACGCTTCACCCCAGCTTCCCAGAACCCGCGCGCGACCGCCTCGACCTCCTGCTCGGCTCCCTCCGGAACCTCGTCAGTGTTGAGATCGAAACCCTCGATGGCGGCCGTTGCAACGTCCGACCCCCCAAACGCCAGTGCAACTCTCCTTCGCATAGGCAGAGTCTCCTGTGCTGCGGTTTTAAGCCGCAGTCTTTGTCCCTCCCGGCAATCCCCAGTCGGCCCCAATGTCGACTGACAAGAAAGCAAGGGTTATGAAGACCTAGATTCCCGCCTACGCGGGAATGACATGATCCACAAAACTCTTGCTTTCTTGACTTTTTATTTTTAAAAAACTAAATATTATTATACCTAATTCCTCGTAAAAGTCAATTTGAACTTCTCCACTCCTGTATTTTTTTATGGTTTCCCTCGGTTAAAACTTTTGGAACTTTGAACTTCTTTTTATTCCAGACAATAACTTCCGGACGGGTGTAGGTTTTATACGATCCCTGTTCTTCTTCTAAAGATTCCGCCTTGCCGAGGACGCCCGGAATCTGGCGCGACACCGAATCAATGACCACCATGGCCGGCAGCTCGCCGCCGGTGAGTACAAAATCCCCTATTGAAATTTCTTCGTCAGCAATCGCGTCTGCTACGCGCTCATCCACGCCTTCATATCGGCCGCAGATAAAAATCAGCTGGTCGTATTTGGCTAAACGCTGAGCAGCCTTTGCGTCAAAGGTTCTCCCACGCGTAGAAAATAAAATAACCCGCGTCTTTCTCTTTTTTCTGTTACCTAGCTTCTGTTTTCTAATCTTCGCGACTGCATCGGCAATCGGTTGAAACATCATCACCATGCCAGCTCCCCCGCCAAACGGCCGATCATCAACTTTGCGGTGCTTGTCTTTCGTATAGGCGCGGATGTTGTGCGCTTTAATAGAAATTAATTTTTTCTCCTGGGCGCGCTTTAAAATCGACTCGTTCACATAGGAATCGAACATCTCCGGAAAAATTGTCAGAATATCAAATTTCATACTAGCGGTAGATATCGTGCGTGCCAATATCTAAGAATAAAACACTCTGCGCATCAATAAAAATAAACTTGATACGATATGCATGAATCACGGAAAATGACCAAACATCTTTTTCTTGACCATGAAGCTTATGCGTTTTCAAAACGGAATAATGTGGATTTTCACGAAAGATAATTTCTTTTGCCTTCGCCGCATTCTTGATGCGTTTCGATAAACGTTTGTAATGCTTTTCAAACGTCGGATGAGTATCTATCCGCTCTATCCGCATAAAATTAATCTAAGTCGGCAAGCGACTTGATAGTCCTCGTCTTTCCAGTCCGATAATCTTTCAGACCCTGATTAACCATTTTATCCAGGTCTTTTGCGGCTCTACCCTTGAGATAATAAGTTGGGATAGTGCCCTCAATAAGGCGCTGGTATTCCTTGAGCGACAAAATAACCACGCCGTCGCGCTTTTCAACCTCTTTTTTGTTGATAGTAACTGTAGCCATATACGTACGATATCACTGATTACAACGAAAATCCAGCAGCAAAATTACTCACCACAAAACCCGCCACGTGGCGGGTTTTTACAAAATAGCGAGAGTTCAGTTTTGCTCCTGATCCAGCCCTGCGTAGCCCCTGACTACAAATTCCCGAAGCGAAATCCGAAAGGGGTCGCGGCAGTGATGCCGAGGGTCCCCGGTTGAGCGAGGAGAATTTGTTCAGGGGCGGAGCTTTTGGCTGGGGAGGGAGCAAACTAAACTAGAGCGCAAGCTCGTCGGCCACCGGTCCCTCAAACTTCGGCACTGCGGATGACGATGCGGAGCCTGAACCAGCAGCGCGCGGAGCCTGAACATGAGTTGAACCATCCGGCTCTTCGATCTTCAAGTTAACGCGGGCGTTGTTTTTGATGCCGACGATGCGCAGCAAGCTGCGAATCGCCTTAGCAGTGGCGCCTTGGCGGCCAACCACCTGACCCATGTCCTCAAGGTGAACCTTCAAAAGAAGAAGGACTCCCATTTCGTCGACACGGCGCTCGATCTTAACATCATCGGGGTGGTCAACAATCGACTTTACTAAATATTCCAAAAACTCGTGATCGGTAAATTTTTCCATATCGTGCAAAACTGCAATACTGCGACCTTTTTATTTATAATACGAAGCTTACTCTAGTATACTACAAGACCGCCGAAAATTTATTTCGCGGGAGCGGCAACAGGAGCAGGAGCGGGAGCGGCTGCAGGAGCTACTTTTCCGCCAGAGGCGGATCCGCCTTCGGCGGACTTAGGCTGCTTGTGAACAGCAATCTTCTTGCCGTCGATGACCTTGTTTTTAAGAAGTAGGTTATGAACCGTATCCGAGAGCTTGGCTCCGACGCTCATCCAATACTTGACCCGGTCAGCGCTTATCTTCATCTCTTTAGTGCGCGGATTGTACCAGCCGAGGTCTTCGGTGTAGTCCCCTTTTAACTTGCTGCGGCGCTCAGACACAACCACGCGATAGCTCGCCTGGTGCTTCTTTCCAATTCGCTTTAACTTAATTGATAGCATGGGTGAAATAATACCCGATAACTAGAACAGATGTCAATTAGTGCACGATTATATTCTGGCCGCTGACAGTGCCCGGGAATACCATCATGGATCCTGAGACAGCGCCACCTACTGACCAATCAACCAAGCTGATAACGGATTGGTAGGTCGCTGCAGCTGAAGATGAGAGTATATCAGCGTATACATCGAAGAAAACTGAACCACTCGCCTGTACCGTAACCGGATTAGCACTTGAAAACACGAGTGAAGACTCCGTTGTTCCGACTGTTGCCCTAGTCGTACCAAATTGCGATGATCCATTAAGCATGATTTTCATATTCTGGAGACCAAGACTTGTGTTGCCGTATTTGGCCAGCGTGAGCGAACCAACGGTCACCGACTGGCTTGTCGGCGCAGTGATCCCGAAGGAAGCGATCTTTTTATACGTATCGCCCACTGCGTAACTCGGGTTGGCGAATCCTGAATTCGCGCTGACCGACGCGCCAGAGACAACAGACGGAGTTACCACAGTTACATTTTGTCCGCTGACGCCACTATGGAACGAGGACGAAGACATAGAGGCTCCGGAAACTGAACCCAATGCTGTCCATCCGATCAAGCTCATAGGCGAGGAATACAAACCAACGGTAGATGACGAAAGGACGTCGGCGTATAGATCAATGATCAACGATCCTCCGGCCGGAACAGTGATACTCGAATATCCGGAAAATGTGATAGCGCTTTCATTAGAACTAATCACTGCTCTGCTTGTGGCAAACTGCGAGCCATTGATCATGATTCTTAAATTTTGTATTTCAAAACCAGTACCGATTTTAGCAAAGGTCAGTGATCCGACCTGCATACTCTCGGCACTACCTGCAGTTACTCTAAATGAAGCAATTCTCTGATTGTTCCCTCCGACGGTAACCGAAGGATTAGCAAACGCGCTATTGAGATCAAACCCTATTGATGATGTCCCTGGAGCGACAATATATACGTCTTGGCCGCTCACAGCACCCGGAAATGCGACAAAGGCGCCAGTCATGCTATCGGTAGCCGACCAACCAGTACTATCAAAGACTGATATGTGGCTACCTACAGCTGAAGTCAAAAGTAGATCAGCATAGACATCAATATACAGTAAGGCGCGAGCGGCGACAGTTAGCGGCGATGTAAAGTTAAATGTGATAAAATCCTCGGCATCATTGATAGTCGGATGAACTCCGCTTACGCGATATCCCCCAACCATGATGTACATATTTTGCAGATCCATGCTCGCATCGAAATCTTTATCAAACGTCAGCGAAGAAATATTCAACGGCTGAGTGCCGGCAGTCACTACAAAGGAGGCAAGTCGGCTGGCATTTGCTCCTGCAGCAACAGAAACACCATTAAAGCTACTATTCTGTGAAACTACAGGCTGAATAACAACCGGAGGCGTGTACGTTGTCGGCGGGACATAGGACGGACAGTCGTAGTAGGTACAAGTGCCGGGCTTATAGCTGACATAGGTGCCGTTCCAACACTGCTTCAAGACCTGAGCACAGACCGGAATCGTTGACACCGGCGGAGTGTAAACCGGAGTGTTGTCATTCTGGTTGTTCTCGTCGTTAGTATAAGTTGCATTATAGGCTGCCTGTTCGTCCCGGCCGAATGTGCCCGTAGAAGCGAGCTCGTGATCAACCTGCCAGGCGCGAACTGCGGCGCTCGAAAGTGTGCCAAAATATCCGCTCGCGGAAACTTTCAGATATCCCTCTTCAATTAAGTAGCCCTGGAGGCAGCTCACATCGGTTCCGCGGTTGCCGATACGAATCGTCCGAGTAAATGAGCA
The DNA here is from genome assembly GCA_023244975.1 of Candidatus Harrisonbacteria bacterium. GTDB lineage: Bacteria > Patescibacteriota > Minisyncoccia > UBA6257 > 1-14-0-10-44-23 > JAHFLF01. The sequence goes on along the minus strand of JAHFLG010000036.1, from coordinate 3,483 downwards.
GCCATTTCCGTTGCCATTGTTACTGTTCCCTCCGCGATTGTAGCTAGTATTACCTTGCGCGCTGGCCGCAGCCTGCAGCTGTGTAAGCTGAACTATTAAGGCATTCAATTGAGCCTGCAACTCAGCGTTTGTTGACGCGCTGACCGGCATCGGACCAATTAATACTAATGCAGCCAAACCAACAACCGCCACCTTCTTAATGGATGTAAACATAATCTCTTGAGTCAACCACTAAAACTAGTTTTTGTCTACTTTTTTATTATTTATCCTTCAATAATCTGCGAAAACGGAGCATGTTAGGGTTTTGAACAAAACCCTCTAAAAAGTGCGGCGTTAATTTGATCAATCCTATGTTCTGTTTGCGCGCTTCATCCGAAAGATCATGACCATCGCCGATAACAATCGCGGAAAACCGATTACCAGCCTGTATGTCTTCCCCTGCGAATCGTACGGCCGTAGCTTCGCGCCGATTGTTAATGGCAATAAATTCATCTTCACGAGTCTCGAAATTATTAGTTTCTTTTGAAAGTTGCGCGAGCGCCTGATTAGCAACTCCGTCATCACCGGCAGCAATCTCGATTTCACGTTCGCCCAATAACTTCACGTGAGCACCGGCAAGAGATATCCGATCATTAACCAAAAATGGATGGTTTTTGAGCATATCAATTTCTATCTGTAAGCGATCGATGAGGTCAGCGCTGCGATCCTTACCCAACGCTGCAAGCGCCGACGTATAGGCAGCGTCGGCATGCTTAATGGCTTCTAATTCTTCCTGAATTCGGCACTGAACATAATACAAAATTGCCGCAACGGCGCGATCTCCTAATGCGAGATGATTGCCCACATTTTTTTGAATACGTTTTGGGATCACTAATAATCCTTCCCAAATATTAAGGAGCCTCCCTTCACGACGCGCCTGATCCATATCCTTCTGCATATTCGAGCAATACTCGACAAAAGTACCTTCTGTTGTATCAAAACTTTCCATGTGAAACCGCTTCACGCCATATTTTTCCTTAAGTAATAACATTATCTGCTCAATCTTTTTCTGGTGATCAATAACAACCGGAGCGATTCCTGCCTCAAGCGTATCTTTAAGCGTTTCACCGCCATGAAACTGACCAATGTGAATAATATATGTTCCATCAGTAGACGGAACCTGCACCGTTTCATCAACGAGGCCTTCGAGCGACCCTAAGTCAATGGGGTGCTTGCGCTCTTTTTCTGCAGCAACTTCGCGCTCATGCGTAGCCTTCTCGCGCTTCTGTTCAAAAACAGCTGCCCCAATACCGAGTGTCACCAACAAAAACATGGCCTGCGCTTTTTTAGATCCCCCCAGTTGTTTAAGGCGGTCGTAGATAGAGACTTCTTTTGATTGTTCTGGTGTTTGAGGTTGCTCAGGTTTTGACATACATTATTTTTCTTCGTCCGAAATATCCGGCAACAGCCGATCCTTAACTGTTTTTATAAAACGTTCCGTAGTAGGTGAAGTAAGGACAATAAATCCGACCTTCTCCCTTCCTGCAGCCTGCGCAGTGTTGTTAGCCCTGGTAACATTGCCGTAAAAATCGTGTCGGGCACCATAGTCAATAACTTGGAACTGCTCCTCTGGATGCGCCTCCAAACCTCCTTGCGCCTGTGCTAAGGCAAAATCTTCGCAGCGGTTTGTTATGTCTACATACTCTTGTTCATCTTTCTCAGAATACGTCTTCTGCCTTTGGAGCCTTTTACCAAGCGGATGTTTTATATCATCGAGGGCTTTGTTGCTAGTCGGCTCAATAACCAACTTACCTTCTGCCCAAAGCTTAAGAGCAGCACCCCACACATAGATGTTGTCCTTGGCAATGAGCCGATCATTTTCTAGAGCATTAAGCAATTTTTCGTAGGATCCGATAATGACATTCGGTTTATTGCCAGCGCGCTCAGCATTTTCAAATAAAGTTCGATAATGAACCTTGCATTGATGAGGGCTTTGTCCGTAAAGCTGGGCTTGCTGTTTAAACTCCGGTAACCGATGAGCAAGTTTCTCCTTTAGAAAAAAAGTCCATACGCCATTAAACTTTTCCATCTCCGGAGACTGAGTCTTATTTTTTTCCAGAATCGTATATAAATTATAAATCCTGGAAAAGAAACGAGTGTAATCCTGGGCTGCCTCATAACCCTGGAGTTCCTTTTGAAAATCGCTTAAAAGTTTGAAACTGATTTCATCCGTAAGCAGACCTTCAAGATAAATTCGTTTGAGCCCTGCGGTTCGCTGGAGATATATAATCAATTCTTCAATATCTTTTTGAGCAATAATGATTTCTTTAAGCACCTCCTGACTTTCTTTAAGAGAATCCGCGCCGTGTAACTGCCCCAGATGAACAATATGTTTTTTACCTTCTATTAAAACATGCTGTTCAAATTTTTCTGCCATTGGCCCTAGCTCAAGTACTGGCGAATACTCTGTTTTGTGTTCAACATACTGTTTGGGCGGCCTTGGCGCTTCAGCGGCGTCTGGTTTATCGGGCCCACAACCGCCAACGCCAAGCGCGGCAAACAGTAGCATTTCTCGCAACCGCTTTGAAAGTGGCAATGTTACAATCTCTTTAAAACGGCTTTCCTTTCCCTGGATTTGAGGTGTCTGGGACTCAGGTGATTTCATAATTATTTTTCTTTGTCGGCTTCATCCCTCAGGTCTGGAATGATATATCGTGGATTCTTTGAGATTGTCTCCAAAAAGCGTTCATCTGCAAGATTATATAACTTGATAAGGCCGATATCCTGAGTATTTCCGACAGCCTCTTGAGCCCGAAGATTGCCTTTCAAAAAATGACTCCCGCCAAGTACCACGATAGCAGCCTTACAATCCGGATGCTCTTGAAGATACTTCAACATAAATCTCACCATCGCATCCTCTCTGAGATTTTGAGTCTTCAGCAGATCGGCCTCTAATGCTGCAATTTTTTCCTTATCTGTCTGAGTTTTTAATTGTATAGCATCTAGAGACTCCAACTGATTCATCAGGGTACGAATCCGTGCTGCAAGAGACTCGTCTTCAACGCGATGAAACGTTATCTCGCCGCGAGCCAGCATTCTATACGGCGCACCCCACAGATACGACATGTCGTTGGCAATCATAGGGTCTTGCTCAAGATCAGAACGAAGTTTTTCTAATTTTTCTGCCTCAACAGTCGTAAGACGAATTTTGCCTTGATGTTGGGCAGTCAACAAATCGTTTACGCGACATAACATAAAATCAGCAATCGTCCCACGATCCAGATCGGATTTAGTAGGGTCTGTTTTAAATGTCTCTCGCAAGTCTGCCATCGCGCCAATATAATTAACCATTCTTTCGGAAACTCCTGCGGATATGTCTTCGTTAAAATGCTGGATATCCTGAACCAAACGATCGAATAAAAGCTGATTTTCGGCATTAATAGTCTCTACGAAAAAATCTCTGATGCCGTGCTTTTCTATCAAAAAACGAATTGCCTTTTCTAC
>JAHFLG010000035.1 GCA_023244975.1 Candidatus Harrisonbacteria bacterium | reverse complement strand
AGGTCTATGAAATAGAGTTGGGTATAACCTGATTTCGTATGGTGTGCTTGCACTTTTTCGACGAGTCAAAAAGTAAGCGAGGCTTAAAAAAGCCGACGGTGGCAACTCAATATTATTGAGAAAAAATGCCACAGCAACCTTCTAATTCATAACGATCACAAAGTTTTTAGATCGGGGGGACGCTGTTACTTATTATTGATATTGAATAGCCCAGCGCATTACTTGATCTGGCGTAAGACGGCAACCATCTTGTCATGCTTGTCAAATTTGGTCATGACGAGTTGGGGCATGATGGTGCTTCCCAAAAACTACGTCGAAGCAGACCATGTCGTAACCCGAAAGCCTTTCTCATCAACGTTTTGCCTTGCAGGGTTGCCTAGTCGGGACGTGAGCGATGAACAGAAATAAGCCCAATATTCATACCTCTGTCGGTGATAACCGCAGAACAGTGCTTCGTATCAAACTCTGAACCAGCTCGAATCGAAACGAAAAAGCCCTGGCAGGTGTATTGGGGGTGCTCCAAAGTAAACAATTGGACTCTGACCCTATTTGCACTATTTATACAGAAAGGTAGCCATGACTTACGTTTGGTGAAGATTGGCATTGGGGATGCGACGCGATAACCATAGTAGATAGGTACCGATAACAACATCAACCGAAAAACAGAATACGGGATACCAGTCCGGCACGCCCACATTGGTAATCAATTGGCTATGCATCAAGTCGTACAGCCCATGCAATATCCAGAATACCGCGACTACTATCGCCGACTGACGCATCCTCACCAATGCAAAGATCAGCCCAGCTACCACATAAGGAATACCGTAAATCATCTCCTTGATGCCGACCGCCGGTTCACCGGCTTGTAGCGCAAAGAAGGCGTACAAGCCTGGCAGAGTGAGCAGGCCGATTGAATACATCCAATGCTGCCCGCGAATCATTCGTGCCGAGACTATTGTGAGAACACCGACCGCAACACCAATGAGAGCCTCAATCACGATGCGTTCCTTCTTTCAAACATTTATTGTTATGTTGTTGCATGAAATGAAATCAATGAAGATGGTTTTGATGAATGCACGCATTTTATAGCGTCTAAAAAATTAATCTTAATGCGCTATGTTTATCCACCATGCCGCGATGGATAATTCAATTTATCCTAATTTATTGTTTATTTTTTGGTGCTATTCATCACCGAATGACATTCACCAATCTGGCCGATGGAAATAAAAAGTTCATTATCTTGAATCAGGTAGAGCGTGGTCGTCTGTGCTTCAATAAGTTCAACACTATCCATGACAGAGTGTGAACCTGCCAAGCCATGGTCGACAGACAGGCTGGCCAACCAGCCAAACAAACCCAATAACTCACAGTAACTCCACAACGCACTGTCCTTGATGCCATGCAAGTAGATATTGACGCCGCATGTAGTTAATTGAGTGTTAGTTTCGTCAAATGATCGCCAGAGTCGATAAATATAACCCGGTACAGAGTACTGAACAGGATGATTGAGGTGCCAAAACGCCGTGGCAGTGATCTCTTCCTGTTGAAAAAACCAATGATCAGGAAACTGGCTCGGCGGGCTGTCACACTCCCCAAACAGATAGTCAAGAGCAGCTACTTCAATGGGCGATAAGTCGGTACGGAGTTGAGTATTGAATGTGACGTTGTAATGGCTAGACATGAAGTATGTGGTGGCGCTTTAAGTTTGACGTTGCGGTGCCACCAAAGTGCGAGGCAAGGGGGAGGGCAGTAAAGACAGTCTTCAGAATTCAGTATAGTTAAAGCCGTCATTGCAGTGATTGTATGTCATTAAGGCATTTATTCTTGCCGACTTGTGAGACCCGGTATCACTGCAGAAATGTTTGATTAGTAGGTTAATTTAACTCAGCCTCTATTGATACTCGCCCCCGGAGCGCAATCTTATGTCTTAACTTCATTTCATTGAATGCAGGCCAATCATATTGCCTTCGGTATCTTCAACCAGGGCAATAAAACCGTATTCGCCAATGGCCATCTTTTGCTTAAAGACCTTTCCACCGTGTGATGCGGCTCGTGCAGCTTCAATGGCGCAGTCCTCGCAGGAGAAGTACACCAGTGTGCTGCCGCCAGAAGGGCAGCCAGTCATGCGCACTAACGCGCCCGGGGCACCGTAACTTTCCATCGAAGAAGGAAACGCCCACATCTCCATGCCGGGCAATTCGTCAGTAGCAGGATTCATTAATTCACTCAGTGTTCCTTGAAAAACTGCCTCGTAAAACGCTTTTGCGCGGGGCATGTCCTGAACATAAATTTCAAACCAACCAACTGGATTGCTTTTCATGATGATTCTCCTTTTGTATTGAATTTGAGTCTGACTTTATTTACTACTGACGTTCCCTATCAAAATAATCAGATGTGTCTACACAGTGATTGTATTTTATTAAGGCTTTGATTCTCGTCAGCTTGTTAGGCTAGGCTTCTCACCTTACAGAATTGATTTGCAATTTAATTTAGCGCTGCTTCTATTCTTAATTTTTTGAAGCGCAACACTGAGCTAGTGGTTAAAGCGCAGTACCAGACTCGCGGCGCCAAGCGCCTTGCCACCCTTGAGTGCCTCCAGCACTGTAGCCTTGTCCAGCCCGGGCGGCAGCGCATCGGCTTCTAGCGAGGTGGCGATAAGCGTGAAGGCGTAGTGCTGCGGTGCATTGCCACGCGGCGGGCAGGGGCCAAGGTAGGGCATGCCAAGTGAGTTCTTGCCGACGTTGAAGCCGACCAGCGCGGCGATGGCTGCAGCCTCGGGCAGCCCCTTCACCTCGGGTGCGATGCCATAGGCGATCCAATGGTTTACACCAAGACCTGCCCGACCTGCCTGGTCGTCCATCAAGATCACGAAGCTGCGCGTGGCCGCCGGCGCGCGTGCCCAAGCCAGTGCGGGCGAAATGTTCTCGCCGACACAGTTGGCGTTGTTCGGGTTCTTGCCGGCGAAGCGGGTTTCGAGCTTCGCGTTGTCGACGCGGCCCGGCGACCATAGCGCGAAACCGAAGCCCGGGTCGCCGACCGGCGTGGTGCCGGGTGGCATCAAGGCACAGCCCGCGAGTGCAAGTGCGGCAGCGGTCAGGCCGATGCAATTTCGGAGATTGACGATCAGGCTCATGGAGGTCTCCTCAGGATGGAACATCGTTGAAACTACGCCGGGTAATGATAGATCGCTTAGAGGGCCTCCTTCGAAATAATTTGACTCTGACCCTATTTATATTGCTCAAGCCAATTTTCCATTTTTAAAACGCCAAACCACATACCAAAAATGCTTTTCACAAAGCGTCTCATTTACTCATTTATTAGTAATTTTTTAAGGAGTATGCTTAAAAATTGGCCTATATAGTGCGTTTTAATTGGTCTTGTAAAAATACCCTATACCACTATATAAACTGACCAATTGCCAATAATCTGACGCGCCCCAGTTGATAAGCAAGTTACTTAGAAGCCGAGTTTGCGAATATAGGGGGCGAAAAATGGCAATCCGATGGTGGTCATCACAATCATCGTCGTGAACAATGAGGAGGAATATGGCTTAACTTGAACCATGCCGCCGCGAACAAAAACGAGAAAAGCCAATAAGGGAGTAAGAAAGAAAAAAAGTGGCGCAGACGTCAAATAAAGGGGCTTGGTTTCAGTTGGCCAGAACATTGTTACGATAGCCGCGACCCAACAAATCGGAACCGATAGTAAGACACAGATTCCTTGAGAGGTATTTACCCAATGTCCCCATTGATACCAGTTTTTTAGTTCTTTCATTCGCCTCATTAAATGGATTAGCTATTGAAATTTTGAATGTGAGAAAAAGATGGCAATGTGTGTGGCTGAAATTTTTTGAGATTGAAAAAATTACATATCTTTTGGCTTTATGAGTTTTTCTAGATTCAAGATTATTGGTCAGAGTCGTATAAATAATTTACTCTGACCCTATTATTTATATTAATTACCAGCGCCATACAGTTTGGTGGTCCATTTGATGAAGAGGTAGGCCGCATCGCTAGCTCCCCCACCAATATTTGCCCAGCATCATGCCGACAAAGCCGCATGGAAGCGAGATCACTGTTGACAGACCAAGCGCCGTTCCGAGACCGGAGCCATCGTCTTTCTTCGCGATGTGACCAAGGAGGACGAGCGAGAGATAGGACATGCCCAGTGTGATGACAAAGAACCACAGCGTGCCAGCATTGTTGCCGCCGACAACTAAGCCACCTAAGAAACCGCCAGCGGCCATGACCAATAGTGGATTTCCTTCAGGCTGATGTTCCGCCATTTATAGTTCTCCGATTAAGTAAGTGATTACCCGGCGGGCGTGATATGACGCCTATTGTGTGCAGTTTAACGTTCGAGTTAACCGGGCTTGGTGGCTTGCCGTTGACGCTCCGGTGAACGAGGGGTTAGGCTAGGCGTCGTTCGCGCCATAGTTGAAGCCAAACATGTCTAGAGAAACCGCCAACCAAGTTGGAGTATGGAACACGCCGTTCGCACTACCGTCCGCGTTAACGTCGACTTCGGGGTTGGCATGTTCGTAGACTATCTCAAATGCCTCAGCGGAAGTCGGCACGATTACAAGTGTGTGCTTGGGGTCGAGCTTCAATTGAGTTGTTTGTACTCTCCACTCTCGTTCCCAAGTGTAGTCTATGCCATTTAGAGGATCGTATGGACAGAAGCGGTACAGCAAGTCTGTTGGGTACTTGTCCCTGGCACTTGGATGGTCGTAAATAACGGGCCTTCCACCTTGAGCGAACAGCCACGACTTGCTGACAGCAACGCCGTATGGTTCATATCTTGGTCGAAGGTGCTTTTCTGATGCAATAGTAGCGAGCGAAAACAAAGAACTGAACTCCTGGATCGGAGCTTCTGTGAGACATACGGCGTCGATTCCATAGGTCCACTTTGATGAACCACGTAACCCTTGCTGAAGGATCTTCATCAAAACGGTCGCCGCAGTTTCGGCAACGTTCCACTTGTGGCCACGCATCTCGTGCCATATTGGCTCAGCACCACGCGTGAAGTGAAACAGCAAATCGCCCATGTCACGCCGTACAAGGCGGATTCGCTGGGTGAGTTCTATAGAGAGTTCGGGGATCGGATCGGGAGTCATTTACGACGCTTAACGTTTGACTTAAGTTGGCCGGAACGGGGCCGCTTGAAGGAAGGGTTAGGTGTCGTACGGTTCGGCACGAGTAACTACTCCACAAAGGACGAATTCAACGTACGGTTCCCCTCTTGCTTTTTCTTCTGAAGCAACTCCATGTGGTTCATACCAGCAAATAGCGATTCTCTGCGCTCGAAGGCGTTCGCACTTAAGCGCTCATCATTGAACTGAGGATCGATTTCGTATAGATACTGACGCAGGCCATTGAAGTTTTCGAGTACGCGGTCTAGCTTGGAATGAACCTGGGCTAGTCTGGAATTTAGATACCAGCCGTGGGCGAACCAGAGGCCAATCGCTGAGAGAACAACGGTACGTTCTATGCCGCTTTCAAACATCAATGCCTCCTTTGAAGCTCTGCGCAAATAGGAACTGGCGTGGGGCAAATGCAAACAAGACTGTAGAGTGATTGGAGTGTGATCACGCCAGTAAGCTTGCGACGCCCAACGTTAAATAGATGTATCTAAATATATCAAGGTGTTTTGTCTAAATCAAGCATTGTTCACTTTTTCTATTAATTGATAAGCCTTTGATGTTTGCCGATCAGTTTTATAACCCTAAAATTTTGCGGATGGATACTCAGCCAAATCCTCAACCACTCAAGCTTCTTGATCAACTGCGTAGCGGTATTCGTACCCGGCATTATTCCATACGCACTGAAGACGCTTATGTCGATTGGATACAGCACTTTATCCTATTTCGTGACAAAAGCAGCCCAAGTTATCAATCTAAATCTTCATATCAACATCTAGTCTGGTAGCTCACTCACAAGCTAATACAGTCTCGTGCAAGGAGTGTTGCCATCAGGTAGTGAAGCTCAATGGGAGAATTTCATTGAGCTTCAAATGGTTCATCACTACTCAGCGCTAATGATTTGCTGAACCACGTTATCAACCGTCACTGGGCTTTCAAAGTAGGTAACAGTGGGTTCAGTGCCGTACTTCTCTTTCACAAAGGTACGCCATGCTTCGGTGTACATTGCTTCTGCTTCGGCTCTTGAATTCCAAAGATAGACCCCGCCTGCGGTGCCACCATCTTGTGAGAGTACATAGTGTTTGCGAAACAAGCCTGGTACGCCTTGATACTTGGGTGCGGTGCTCATGAAGATGCTGCGGGCTTCTTCTTGAGTGATGGGTTTGGGTAGTGTGAAGCTGGTAAAGACGATGATCATGTGCGTCTCCTAGTGGGCAATGTGGACGAGGATATTCAGCATTTGAAAACGGATGCCTTAGGCAATCTGCTTGAATGAACGCTTAAGCATGTCATTCAAAAGTTTTGGCTTGCAGGGTGAATGACGTGATTAAGACGGTGCGTTGATTGTAACTCTTTTTAATTTATTTTACTGGTGTTGGCTTTGTGCCATCTAAGGCCAATTATTTAGGCTGCGGCTTAGTTACTTTAAACATCGCAATTCCCCATCCCGTCATTGGGTTTAATAGGCGGTCTATACCATTCACCCATTAAATTCTTGAGCATTCCCTGCCTGTTATTGATCCTCTTTATCACTGTAACGAAGGGTTGGGCTTCATAATCTGTCCTCTCTAGTAGACATCCAGGACTTAAATTTCTCTTCAAGTGAGGCGGGCGGCATGGAGAACGTGAAGACATCCATTCCGCCGTCATAAGGGCAGTAGATGTTCTTCGTTCTTGGTGATACGAAGGTAACGTTCGATTCAATCCAGTCCGCCAGTTGGCGATTAAGCATGTTGAAGAAGTCAGGAATCCAGGTCGTAATTAATGATCGCACGCAGTATTGATCGTCGTTCTCTGGCTGTTGCGAAGGAATTTTTATTATCTTCTGGCGCAGTTGTCGCCCTGCAAGGAAGGTCGCTCGCTTCTCACTCTTCTTCCCCTTAGCAAGGCGAGATTGAAAGACATATATTTGCTCTCCCGGCTCAAATATTTCGTTCCCAACGGCCAAGTGGCGGCGCAATATTTCCGCATATTCGACTTCATCCTCAGCGTATCGCTTGGACTCAGGCAATGAGTGAAATCGAGTCCAATTGTCAAACAGGCAAGGGCGTAGCACATGTCCTACCGGCACGATTTCTGTAAACTCTGAGACCCACCATGAAAGCGGTTCAATTTGTATTCTGTGACGCCTCTCAGTTAATGGGTTAGGGCGCATTCGTGCTCACCAGAACTTCCACCAAGGGCGGTTACTCGGTTGGCTATCGCTGCCAACTTCTTGCCTTTGCTTGGCAGCATACTCGAGCATTCCTGGGATGGCCGTGAATAGGCCGAGAACGGAATCGCCATCTTCGTTGGACAGATGCTTGGTGACCTTGTTAAACGGAAAGACCGATACGCCTTCGTCGATTCTAACCATCCACCCGTACTCTGGATCTTCAATCCATTGGCCACCATATGTTTGGCGAATACTCTCCCCAAGAAATGAACCTAAGGTATTCGGCAATTTCGCCTTGACTTCAGCGCTGGCGCTCTCTCGCTGGACATCAATGTATTTGTCGAGCCAGCGCACCCCGGCCTCGTAGAATTGAATTGATTCGCCAAGCTGATCGAAGGCTACTTTTCGCACCAATTCAGCATTGGCAAGGATGTGGCTTTCCATTGATGTGCTCTAAATTTTGAATTCAACGGCCCCGGAGGCAGTCCGCTGGAATGATGGATTTGGAGTTGTTATTGGATACACGGGTTTTGTGCCTTGCTATTGGATATTTTGGCCGATGCGCCAAATAACCCCCGAAGGATCGTAGAGGCAGAAGTCCCGCATGCGCCATGGCTGATCTTCCAACTCTGTGACCTTGACACCGTACTTGGTGAGCACACCGCTCTCCTGGACTTGATGCCACCATGCACTGACATCCTCGACCAGGATATGCATCATGAAATTTTCAGCAAAAGATTCTGCGCAGAAGTCTTGGAGCAGAAAGCTGACGTGACCAAAATGAAAGTAAGCAATGCCGTCATCATCAGAGGCCATAATGAATCCAAGATCTTTGTAGAATTGCTTGGACACCTCGAAGTCTTTTGACGGAACGAATGCTTTGATTTCAGTAATCTTGAGGTTTGACATCCCGAGCTCCGCGCTTCGATACCGAAAGCTAAATATATGTGCCGAATATATCAATACGGTATTTCTAAATCAAGGTTAGAAGATATTTTCTATCCATTGATCAATATTCGATACTCGACACGCATAGCAGGGATTTTCATAATGTCTAACGTGCGCGGTAAGCGGACCAGCCAGCGAAGCTGGCGCTGGTTCGCTTGACCAAAATGTTAAGTTGCATCTCGCTTGGCCACTCTGTTCTTTGACTGCTTCCAGATGAACGCAGCAAATGGCATTGTGATGAAAAAAGCCATCAGCGGATACGTAAGCGCTTCGAGCGCAAGAACAATTCCTGGCGCGTCGACATTTCTCTGTTGCCAAACCTCGTCTGTGTGGATTTCCCAGAGTGAGTAGTAGCCAAACGCAAGAGATGCAGCGCCTAGAGCAAGCATCCCGGTAGCCCAGCGGATCAGGCCGTCGGCCTGCGCACCCTTTGCCGCAGCATCCCTTGCGGCACGCAGTGCAAGCCATGGTGGCCCCAGCATCAGGGCGCACTGGATGATGATGAAAAGGCCGTTCGACATAGCGCTCTGCAACTTAACGTCCGAATTAACCGGCTGGCGCGGCTTTATCGCGCCAGTTCGTGTTGAATGATGGGTTCGGCACTATCTCAGAACGGAAGGTTGTCATCGACTTCAATACCATCAGTATTGCCGATGGAATATAGCTGTACGTCGCGACCGCCGACTTTTTCTTCTTTTGCCAAGAGAAGGTAAGCAACTGCCCCCGATTGGATTTCGGTCTTTAGCTTTGATTCAAATGCGTCAAGGTTTTGGCCTACTACCCTTCTTTGTCGCCCAAGAAGTGTCGACAAACTAAATACAGCTTCACCGGCATACGCCTTTGCGCAGGATGCAAGCACAGGCACGAACTCTTCATAGGTGTCGACTACGGTCTCAAGTGATCTTGCCTTTTTTTCTAAGATAAACACCGAGTTCAGTAGATGTTCAATGATTTCCAAAGCAACCCGAAGTTCAGACTCCTTGGGTTCTTTAATCTCGTGGGCAGCGTCATTACCGAGAAATCGAATCGCATGGAGGAGCTTTTTGTCTCCGTTGGACACGTAGCCACCTTTGTACAACTGGTCAATTCGTCGTTCTAGCGAACTACCACCTAGTTTTAGCTGATTACAAACAGCCTCAATAGTGGCTCTAAGACCTATGCTTGCCAGGACAAAAGCCTTTTCGCTGTAGGCCGAAAGCGTTTGTGTATATGCGCGCTTGATAAGAGACGGTACGTGATGGAGGCTACCAAGCTTCTTGTGATTTCGAATTACCCGAGGGAAGACATCAATCTCGACGCTATGGCGCACTACGCCCTCTTGATCCTCCCATACGTTCTCATAGTCATCGTTTCTGTGACGGAATCCAGTTGCATTACAGCCTAGACAACGGACTACCTGCCATGTGTCTTTCTCATGGTATACGTCTGTATCACTTTCCTCATCGT
>JAHFLG010000013.1:16243-37839 GCA_023244975.1 Candidatus Harrisonbacteria bacterium | reverse complement strand
CTTTACAGAGCCGGCTCTCGGGATCAACAGCCAAAATTTCCATCTCTATGGCTTTGCCACAGGTTTCACAGGTTCCATACATTCCTTTGTCTATCTTCTCAAGTGCATCAAGTACGCGGTGATAGCGTCGCTTGAGGGGGAGTATCATGCCCTGATTCGCGCTAAATTCAGTAGCTTCATCCTCTTCTTCGTCCAAGGAATCAATGTCATCTCCCATGTTAACCGGCTCATTGAGTTTTTTAAGCTCAACTTCAAGATCGGCTTTTGTAGCCTCTAGGTTTGCCCGCATTTGTGAAAAATCGTTACTCATGACTCTCATGTTTGCTCCCGCCGGCTCCCGGAAGAGTTCCCGGGCCTACTTCGCCTGCTTTTAACATGGCCTTTCCTACCTGTTTTGCCAACTCAACCAATCCCAATCCACCTTTTTTCTCCTTTGGCTTCTCTTCAGGAGACGGGGTAGACATACCTAATCCTTCTTTCATAGTGTTTGTATTATTTTTTGTTGAAATCGACGACAAAACTACTCTGAGTACCGTTATAATCCGTCTCTGTTCTCGAAGATTTTGGTGGCTCAGCAATGAGTTTCGACAAACGATCTGCGACCTCCCGACCGTCCATCTTCTCTACGAGTGCCCCTTTGCTCAGACTACTCAAACCTTCAGGCTTAACTTTCATCCCTTGGATAGCTAACTTCTCTTCATCCAGACTGAAAATTTTTCGTACTATCATTTTCAGGAGTTCTTTCCAGCCCTTTTTCTTTTCTTGCTTCTGAGCTGCTTCTTTTTCTTTTGCGTCTTCGGTGGCAATCCTTTTAATTTCTAACTTATACTTCTTCTGCTCTCGAGCAATACTAATGGCCAACATAGCTGTTAAATTACCAACTACCGAAGTCATGATGGCTTTCATTTGAGGATCTTCCTGAGCCTCTGCTATGAGCGCAATGGCCATCGCGAAATTAATCATTGCCAGCTGATAATTGATATCAACCTGATCTGTCACGCCTTTCCATGATTCTACGACGGTTTTTTGTTCACCAAGCAAATCCAACGCTTCGGCTACCGGAACAGTCTCTGCATCTGTCTCCGACTCTTGCATGGCCTCTTCAACTACGTTCTGCTGCTTTTCGTTCAAACCCTCTGCATCAATTAAAAGAGCATTGAGATTATCCTTTCGCCCTTCCGTTTTTGCCCAAGCACCCAACAATTCTTTGATTTGTACGTTGCCGAGATCTTCTTGATCTTCACCGAAAAATGCCTTGACTGCTCGCTGGCCAAGCTCCTCTTGGATCTGATCATTTTCCTTGAGCATTTTCTCGGCGATTTCTCTGCGATGACCCTGCAATTCTTTCGCCTTCTCCGGATCGTCTTTTGCCAATTCTATCTCTTTCTGTAAATTGAGCATCTGGGTACTCTGGAGCCTGCCGGAAAGTTCGACTGAACTCAAATAATCAGATGTTGAAAGCGGCTTCCCGCTCTCACGAGATTTTTTATCTAATTCGTCCAACTTTCGATTATAATCCTGTGCCTGACGCCTCAAACCATCAAGCTCGGTCTGCGGATCTACTTTCGGCTCTGCAATTTCTACGCTAGTTTCTGGTTGCTTAGCTTGAACCTCCGACGTATTCCCTTTACTTAAATCAAAACTTGCCTCAACAGGATCGGCTGCATACGTACCTGTACCTGTAGCATTCTTGTCTAATAACGATTCATTCGCAAGAGAACCAGTGCTGGTATTAGAAACTGCCGGAGCCTCGACAATTGAGGGTTTTACAGCGACAGGAGCCGGAGCTTCAATTTTCGGAGCGATGTCGGGCACACCCATTGTTTCTGGCATAAAAAGATAAATTAAACCTACAGTTAATAATTACCCTAAGAGTATGCCTCTACTCTTTTAAAATCAAGCGGCTTTTTGGCCATAGTTGATGCCTCGCCTATTCATCTCGTCGTTATGAGCTCCGGCCACACTTCCATGCCACTCCTCTTGATTTTTAGCATTCTGATGCCAATCTTTGAGACTGTCCGCCTTGTCATGCTGCCCCTGTGCCCGATAGCCTTCCATTTTTTTCTCAAGGCCTTCTCTAGTCGTACGCGCCGTAGACCAGTCCTTGCTGTGCTGTTTAGAACCTTTTTGCAAATCAGTATCACTCATATTTTTGTAGTGCTCGGAGTCTGTCATATTCGTAATGCCAGCATCTTTGAGTTTTTGATAATCCGATTGAGGCGCTCCAGTTGCTAGTGGACTACCCTCAGCCAGCGCGCTTTCCTGAGCCGTTTCAGGAGCGCCGACAGCAGCATCTTTTTTTCTATCTTGATCTGAAGACGCCCCAACTGACCCCTGAGCAGCGCCACGCGCCACGCGCGCCTCACCTTGAGCTTCTGGTTGAGCATATGGAGTATCTGAGCTGCCATCTTGACCAGCAAGCGGCGCTCCCTCAGCTCCAGTGCGCTCGCCGCTCTGTGCCGACGGCACACCAGCTGACTGTTGCTGCTGAGAAGACTGATTCCCGGAAGAAACTTCAGCCTCTCCGGCGCCGGATTTTGCGACTGAACCTTCTGCCGCGGCTGCTGGCGCGGGTGAACTAGCTGCAGCTGTAGCGGTCGCAATACCGGCACCCGCGAACCCGCCTTTCTGCTCCAATTTCGTTAGTAGACGTTTCTGTACTTGAAATTCAATAAATATAATTACCACAAACGCCGTCACTGCCGGCAGCGCGGAAATTGCCGGAATAACTTCAACAATGCCGCCAGCCACCATCAGCGTATTCATAAGTTTTGTCTCAACATGTTTCATCCAAAAAATCAGCTTATGGGTCAATATCCCAACATCTCCAAAGCCTGGGATGATAACGCTTATGAGGTCAAAGAGAAGGGCGACCCCGATAAGCAATATTAAATCAATGACATCAAAGTTGCCGGTTTTTTTCGGAGCAGAAGATTCGCTCGCTACTGGAGCCGGCGGCGTTTTCATTGGTGCGCTGGCAGCTGCGGAAGGCATTACCTTCAGTATACCATCAAAAAAACCGACCTGTCGGGCGGTTATTGATCCATCTGAACTTGAAAGTGGAGATGCGAGCCGGTTACCTTACCGGTATCTCCCATCTCAGCTATTTCTTCGCCCTGTTTAACGGGCTGGCCTTCAACTACTAATATTTTCGACAAATGAGCATACCGAGTCTTTGAACCGTCAATATCAGTAATAATAATATTAGTTCCATAGCCGCCATTCCATCCATTCGCCTGAACTAATGAGACGTCGCCATCACACGCTGCAACTATCGGAGTACCAATAACATTGGCAATGTCTTGAGCATTATAGCGTCCGTGTGCGCCACCCATGAATTTACCCACGGCTGGCCAGTGGCAGCCTTTGGGGAGATAGCTCGTACGGCTGATGCCCCCCGGACCAGAAAGGTTTTGCTGACCTCCTGCGCTAGTTGCTGTCTTAGCTGGAACATCAAAACTAACGCCAAAAGGACTTACCATATCTAATGAAGCAGCATCACCAGTAAAGGCAGTCTGAGCCGGTTCGTCTCCGATTTCATCAATAACGGCCGAGGTGGCACTGTCACTGGTGGCTAACGCGGCCTGTTCCGGGGTTTGAAAAACCGGAGTTTGATCCTCCGGGCCTCCATAGACTGCTTCAGTTGTAGTAGGGGTAAAAGTGAAGATGACATTCAAGGTTACGCCGACAAGTACAATAATAGCCGGAATGGCTCCCTTGTGGCTCCACATATTCTTAACGATGTGTTTATATCGCTCTAGTAACATACTGTTGTGGGGTAAAAGTCAATGATTTTTCGCTACCCACGAAGCTCTAACTGTAGCAGATTTGGCATCACCTGTCCAAACCTATATAATAGAGGCTCACATGAGCACTACCGGTCTAAACAAGGAACAAGAGAAGGCGGTACATCACCCGGGAGGGCCGCTTTTAATGGCAGCGGGGGCAGGATCGGGTAAGACCAAGGCTCTGACCAGCCGACTGAGGGAGTTTATTAAACGGGGGACACCTGCGCACGAAATAATCGCCATTACCTTTACCAATAAAGCTGCTAAAGAGATGCGAGAGCGCGTGTTTGGCAAAGAGCAAAGCCAGCAACGCTGGTCACCTAACTTTCCGGTACGAGGAGAGCCATTCATCGGTACTTTTCACTCATTAGGAGCTCGAATATTGAAGCAGGAGCTCAAAATCGCCGGCCACAAACCCGGATTTTCCATCTTTGACGCCGATGACTCGCTTTCGGTAATCAAACAAATCATCAAAGACATGAACCTGTCCAAAGAACAGGTCAAACCACCAGCAATCGCCGGCCGAATCTCTGATTTTAAGAGTGAGCTCAAAGATCCATCAGAGCTGCTGGACTCGTCTGATAGACGCGATCTGATATTTTTGGAAATCTTTAACCGTTATGAACGCACGTTGTTGAAAAACAATGCCTTTGACTTCGATGATCTGATTGAAAAACCCGTGCGAATCTTTTTACAGCACCCTGAAATTCTCGAGAAATATCAGAATACATTTTCTCAGATTCTAGTAGACGAATACCAAGATATTAACACCGCGCAGTACCAGCTGGTTCGACTTCTCGCGCAAAAACACAATAATGTCAGCGTCGTCGGAGATGACGCTCAGGCGATTTACAGTTTTCGGGGGGCGGACTTTAGAAATTTTTTAAATTTCCAGCGCGACTGGCCGAGCGCGACGATTGTGAAGCTCGAACAAAATTACCGCTCAACCAAAAATATTATCACCGCTGCCTCGGCAGTCATAAAAAATAATAAACTGCAGACGCCCAAAGAATTATGGACCGATAATCCGGCCGGGGATATGGTACGTCTCATCGCCGCGGAAGATCCCGATACCGAGAGCATCTGGCTGGCGAATGAAATTCGCACGCTCCGCGCGAGAAATAAAGAGGCGAGTATCGCCATCATCTACCGCACCAACGCCCAGTCGCGGTCAGTGGAACAGGCGCTCATCTCGGAAAATATTCCGTATAAAATTTTTGGTGGCTTAAAATTTTATGACCGCAAAGAAGTGAAAGATGTTCTCGCCGGGCTGCGTCTCGCTCTTAACCCCGACGACAGCATGAGCGTCGAGCGGCTGGAAAAATCACTGGGCAAACGGGGAAGTAGAGGAGTTCTTGAAACTATGCCTGGGCGTGCGGCTGAGCTCAAAACTCCGCAGCTTATTGAGCTATTTCTCCTAAAAAGCGGCTATGAGGAGCTTTTAGAAGCTAAATTTAACAATCCTCAGGAACGACTGGAAAATATTGCCGAGCTCACTGCTTTTGCCGGAAGCTTTCAAACCCTGGAAGAATTTTTAGAGCGCGCGGCGCTCCTTGAATCTTCGGAAGCTCCCAGCGGAAAAATCGTGGACCAAGAAACTAATAAAAATCCTGTACAGCTCATGACTATTCATATTGCCAAGGGCCTCGAGTTTGACTATGTCTTTGTTGTTGGCGTTAACGAAGGGACACTGCCGCACGAACGTTCATTAAAAACTGATGTCGAAGTTGAAGAAGAGAGGAGGCTGATGTATGTTGCTATGACGCGCGCGCGAACCGGTCTTTACATATTATTCCATGCATTTCCGTCGCGCTTCCTCTACGAGATCCCAAGCGAGCTCTGCGAATTCATTAGTCCGACCGGCAGGATGGACTCACTGCCAAACGAAGACGAGATGTGGCTGGAAAACTAAATTATGGGTCAATACCTAGGACAGCATTTTTTGAAAAACGAGGAAGCGATTGAAACGATCATTACTTCGCTTGATTTGCGGGAAGGGGAGACGGTTGTAGAAATCGGGCCGGGCACGGGCGCACTTACGCGACCGCTCTTAGCTGCATGCTCTCAAAAACACTGCCACCTGATTGCCATAGAAAAAGATACAATGCTGGCCAGCGCCCTTGCTGCTGAATTTCATGCTAAATCAGGCCTCGACATGCGCACTGGGGATGCACTGACAGAACTGCCGCTGCTTGCGAGCGAACTCAGTAACTTTAAATTAGTAGGTAACATTCCTTACTATCTTACGGGCGCGCTGCTGCGACTGGTTGGCGAGCTTCGCAATAAACCAGCTCATACAACACTCATGATTCAGAAGGAAGTAGCGCAACGAATCTGTACACAACCGCCGAACATGAACCTTCTCGCAGCCGCGACTCAAGTTTGGGCTGCAGGAAAGATATTGCAGTATCTCAAACCTGATGATTTTGATCCTCCGCCTGAAGTTGACTCGGCAATTATTACGTTAAC
The DNA here is from genome assembly GCA_023244975.1 of Candidatus Harrisonbacteria bacterium. Taxonomy (GTDB): domain Bacteria; phylum Patescibacteriota; class Minisyncoccia; order UBA6257; family 1-14-0-10-44-23; genus JAHFLF01. The sequence continues at coordinate 31,582 of JAHFLG010000013.1, read as the reverse complement.
GCCCGTTAACCGCACTATTCCCGACCTGGAAGCCTATTATCGATGTATTCATACAGTATTTAAACAGCCGCGCAAGAAATTACTCAATAATCTATTAGAACATCCCACTCTCGCTCGGGAAGAAATCCTTGAGCAGCTGCGCAAACTAGGTATTTCAGGCGATGTGCGAGGACAAAACCTCACCATAGAGCAACTTGTCAATCTTTCTGTGATATACTAATAGAGTCCATGGGGAGGATTCTAAAAAAAGTGCTCATTGGCTCTGGACTTGCTGTTGCCATCTTCTTGGTTACGATATTTTTGTTCGGCGACAAACGAACGGTCTCAGTAACCTGGCCTTCAAATACCAATACAACGGTCGCTGATTCAGTTACTCCTAAAACACCAACTCTTAATCTGACTGATGCGCTTTCTAATAATCTCGCGGACACATTGCTCCGGGATAATCCTGAGGGACCGATTTCGAAAAATGGCAAAACGCTACTCAATCTCAATGATCCAAAAACACTGATCCAGGAAACTATCAATCAGACCCCTGATCAGTTCTCACCCGATACATTGATCCCTGATATCAAAACTACTGATATTAAAGTCATTGATCCGGTTGACAGCAACACTGTCCGCAATTATCTTGCCGGCTTCCAGGCCGCGATTCTTGACCATCTGAAAACACCAATACCAGCCGATACACTGAGCGATCCGCTATTAGAACGTCTCATTGCTGAACGGGGAGCGGCGATTTCTGCATTATATACACTCAATGTTCCCCGCGATCTGGTAGGGATCCATGAGGACATGATCACTGCCCTTGGCACTCAACAGAATATCTTTGCTGCTATCAAAAATGATGATGTCGACCCGCTGCGCGCCCTTATTGCCATCAAATTTGAACCTGAAGTCATTCACAATATTCAGGCTATCGGCGATCAACTGACAGCATATCTAGCAACTCATAATCTCAATGGCTAATATGAAAAAAACCCTTGGTATTATTCTGACAACTCTGATGATTTTCTCGCCAATGGATCTAGCCTTGGCGACCGGCATACCTACGGTTGACATTGCTCATATCATCGAAACCACCATCGGCGTCGGAGAAAATACCATTACCGCCATCAAAACCGCTATTGATACGGCTCAAAAACTATATGAATTCAAACTGACATTCAATCTCCAGGATCTTAAGCAAAATCTTATAGGAAAAATCCAAGACAAAATCACAAGCTATATTCAAGGAGGTGGCAGCGGAACGCCAAAATTCGTTGAAAATTGGGAGACATATTTCAAAAGTGCCCGCACTACCGGGGCTCAGGCTTTTGGTGTCGATCTTAAAGGAGCTAAATTGTGCGACACGTTTAAAAACAAAGTCTTAGGTGAAGTCGGAGCCGGAGCAGGATCTGGCAACGGGGGAGGCAACGATGTCAGTCAATTTAATTGCGACTTTAAACCCGGCGAACTCAAAAAGTTTAACCAAGATTTCTCTCAGGGAGGTTGGGCAGCCTACGAAAAGGCCTCCAAGCCTAATAATAATTATATTGGCGCTGTTACCATGGCTCGGCAGGCTCAAAGCGAGGCTATTCAACAATCTGAAAAGGCGGCTGAAAGCGAAGCGATCTCTGGTGGAGGTTTTCTGGGATCGCGCAGAGACGGCCTTATAACTACCCCCGGCTCCGTCTTCGAGGCAGCGGTCAGTAATGCGCAGATGGCCGACCTTAATCTCATCACCAACGCACAAAATGTCGGAGATGTGGCCGGACTGATAGATAACTTCACGAGCCAGCTTACTAAGGGAGGAGATAATGGCATCTCCGGAATCAGCCTGCGACAACGCCGTAACTCTAGAAATGCCGACCGCAATAATGATGGATCTCGTGTCACTATGACCCGATTAGAAGCCACTGCTAAGTGCAACGACCTGTTCTCGGCCGATGAAGCCGCACTGCGCGCCAGCTGCATTGAAAGTAACGCTTCGGAAAACGGTAATGGCGAAGGGATTAAAGATGAACTGCTCAGTGATATCGCCGGCATGATCAAGAGCCGTGAGGGAGCAAAGCTCGCGTTCAATCAAACTATTAAGAGTCTTAATAAAAAGCTTAATCTTTTTGATGCCGAGCCAAAACCAAATGGAAATGATATCGTTGACTCTAAACACCTCTGCGCTGAAAATCTGCCCGGCCGGAAGCGAAAGCGACTTGTGAATAAAAAACTGGAAACCTGGACTGATGGCATTGATACTAATGGCGACGGCGACCCCGATGACCCAGGAGAGGTTCCAAGCTCAGTCACCACAGGTCAAATTTTCAACCGATCAACCGGCTCATTAACCCTTTGTGCGACTCAGACATTGCTTCGGGCAAATCAGGGAGCCCAGGTTTTCGATGATCTATTGCCATCACGTAACGAGCTACGAGTCCTGCAAGATCAAAACCTGAACGCGTATAATGCACTAATAAACTATCGCCGCCGGCTTCGCGCAGTCAGTCCGAAAAATGAAAATCAACTCCAGGCTCTCCAGGATGAATTTAATACAGGCAAGATTGCTTTTGCTATTAATGATTCAAATGCTGTGGATGAAACCGCTAAAACGTCTGGGATAGTATATCTGTGTGATGATGGCAGCCGAAGCAAAATATTTGATGCGGTTCAGATCAACGAAGCCTGCATTACATACGCGGCAGCCACTGGCGTTTTAAGTTCAACCCAAACTAACGCCAACACGCCACTCTATGTCTGCGGAGCTCAGGCACTAACCAATCCTGAATTTAATGAACAGTGCAGTGACTACACGATAGCTCGTGCCAAGTATCAAATAGGCCAAGAGCAGCCTGAAATTGACGGCAGCGATACCGTTGGGTGCGATCCGGCTGTAACAGATGATACTGACCCACTGTACTGCGAACCTGATGCGGGATAATCAACGATACTAATCATCGATGAACTCCTTACATAAAAAACTCCTGGCGGGTCTTGCGATAGGGCTGTTGCTACTCCCGCTCGCGTTTGTCGCGCTTCCAGCGTATCCGGTGCACGCGCAGACAAATACTGACGGCCCGGAAGAAAAAGGCGCATCTACACAAAACCAATTTGTGGCCGCCATGCAAAGCATCGTTCTCACAATCATCGACGCTGTTCGCGGCTGGCTTTCGTCGCTCCTTGCCGGTGTTACCGAGGCGGTTCGCTGGATGCTTGATTACGGCACGACGGTAATGACCTTTCCGGTGGTTAAGGCAGGTTTTGAGGTGACCTTAAGTTTGGTGAACTTATTACTTGTGATGACCTTAATTATCCTATCCTTTCAGTTTATTCTTGATCTGCATGCGAGCGAGGCAAAAAAAACCTTAGGTAAAATCATTCTCGCAGCCCTCCTTATTAACTTTAGTCTACTCATCGCCGGGGTACTGCTTGACCTCTCAAATGTATTTACCAATTACTTTTTGGCTGATATTACTCCTCTCCGCCTTGGTAACGCCCTGCAGCCTCAACGGTTTCTGGCATTTACCCAAGGATTTGGTACCGGCTTCTGGGGTAATGTAGTCGCTGCCCTTTTTAGTTTGACGATGACGGCCATTATTTTAATCACTATGATTGCGGTGCTTGTTATGGCGACAGTGAGAAATATCGCCACTGCCGGCCTGTTGCTTGTGATGCCGCTCACTTGGGGGCTTTGGGTCTTTCCGGGAATGAAGCAATACCACTCTGATTGGTGGCAGAATTTTATGAAATACGGCGTAACATATCTGCCGACCGTAACCTTTTTCATCTGGCTCGCACTTTCAACTGCGGGTAATGTAGAATTCCTTACGCAAACAGATACCATTAACAAAGGAATAGGAAGTAGTCTGCTGGGCGGAGCACTGAGCTCAGTTATTCAGCTCATCTTAATTATCGGCATTATGATTTTCGGCCTCAAGGCGGCAGAAAAAGCAGGGGATGGCGCCCACGCCATTGCTATGGGTGTGGCCAGGCGCAGCGGCATTGCCCTGAGAGCTGCGGGTATGACAGCAGTGAGGGCAGACATCGGAGGCTATGGTGTAGCTGCCGGTGGCAGAAAAATTGCCCGCGGCGGCTCACAGGTTCTGGGTAATAAATACTTACGGTGGATTCCGGGCATGCAACAGGGGTCAAATATTTTAGCAGGTATGGGTAGCCGCAGTGAAGATATAGGCGCGATTCAAAAAGCTAAGTTTAGCAATCTTACCGAAAACCAACTTGTTGCTCGCTTACGATCTAGTATACCTGTTGATAAATCGGAAGCTGCAGCACTCTTAAAGACTGCTGTTGAAAAACATAAGGTTGATGAGATACCACACGCCAACTTGGCTGGCTACATTGAAGCTGCCAAATTGCAAAATAGGGGAACAGTTACGAGAGATATCAAAGAGGTCGCGGCACTTGTTGCTCATGATCCGACTCTCGCCCGTCTGACGACCGACGAAACCTTTATTGATAATGAAAATAGTAGGCGTGCTGCGCATCGCCCGCCCATAGCTCCGATGACTGGGCCAGAAATTGCTACTGCAGTTAATACTGAAATTGGAAGAGCTATCCGAAAAGCTACAACGAAAGAAGCTGGTCAGTGGGAAAGAGCCGTCTTCCATATCGACCCCGCTCATCCTGATGCAAGCTTAGATGACGCTGGTATTATGCAAATTAGTAATGCTCAATGGGTTGAGATCGGTCGAGGCAAGCCAGAAGTACGGGCTGCGGCGCTGGCGAGGATGGAACACATTAGAGCAACGTTCCTTGCAGGAGGCTATGCCGTTGGTTCTGATGAACATAACGCCGGAGAGCGTATTGATGGCTTTTTGACTAGAAATCCTGGATTACAAATCGCAAGTACCTATGGTGGTGGAACCCCTTAACCCATGGCTGATATAAAAAAAATAATCCCTATAGAGCTTTTGCCGGTTGATATTCAGGAATGGATTTTCTCCGAGCTCTGCGCCTATGAAGTCGGAAAAGTTCTGGCAAAAATAAAAGTGCCTGAGGGAAAAGCAAGTGTTCTTGCTCGGTCAATCGGCCGCGTTGTTATTAAAGATCTACCTGCCAAAGATTTTGTAACGACCATTGCCAAAGAATGGAATATGTCTATCCCGGCCGCCCAGATTGTAACAACTGAAGTCAAAAATACGGTTCTCAAACCAATTGCCGCTAGTTTGTGGAAAAATTTACAGATTGATATAGGAGATCTTACAAAAATTCCCGAAGGGCCGACCGCGCGGGTAACGACCATGGAAAAACCGCTTGCGGCGGCAAAGCCGGTTTCCGGAGAAGCAACGGCAAGTGCGGCAACACCCGTGCGCCCAGCTGCGCCTGCACCGGCGGCGCGCACGATGGAGTTCAAGCAGATGACTGATGTTAAAAAGCCGCAACAACCGAGTGGTGTAAAAACTATCAAGCCGAAAGTTGAAGCTCCTAAGCCTGATGTAACGGCACCAAGGAAGCCCTTTGGTCTGAGCGAAGTTGAACCAAAAGCTCCTCCTGCTGAACATCACGATCTGACCGAGTACCACGACGACCACCCGATGAAACCAACTCCATAATATGCAGTTTCAGGTTCCGCAATTTATTGATATCGAGGACAAAATCATGGGGCCACTGACCCTGCGGCAGTTTTTATATCTGGCCGCGGCCGGTGCCTTTAGCTTTATCTCTTTTTTCGCCCTGCAAACCGTACTGTGGGGAGCACTGACAGTTATCATGGGTCTTATTGCCGCAACATTCGCGTTTATAAAATATAACGGCCAACCGATGGTAAAGGTTGTCGCCGCATTTACAAAATTTCTCTGGTTTCCAAAGTTTTATCTGTGGCGCTACACTGCTCCTTCCGCCGCGCTACCGACGCTTCACGCCCTACCCAAACAGAACCAGGAAGCACCGGTTTCTAATAATCCTCTTAAAATGTTGATGCTGAAGTTAACAACTTCAAAACAGGCGATTCCGAATCGTGAAAAAGCTCTGCCCCCGAATATCGTTGCCGCAAATCACTGAAAAATCCCGCCGAGATAGGTGATAACCTTGCCGCTCTTTTTCTTAGCACAACTGCCGTGATCTTTATCGGTTCCACAGCTCGCGCTTCCTCCTGCTCCTCCTAATACCGGCCCACCCACAAGAAAAAACTGGCCGACTTTTATTTTTGGCGGCTTTTTAAAGCTATAAATATAATCACCGCCATACGGGCCGCTGATAGTTATCAGCATACCAATAGTTCTACAGATGCAGGGAGTCACTTTAGTAATAAATCCTCCAAAGCCGTCTTGATTGGTTCCGGCGATCTTCGGCAAATCCCGGGCTACCGCCTGTGCCTGAATCATCGGAGTCAGGGCAGTGATACAAAGAACCGCGAGAATAATCCTATATGTCTTAACGTTGTTCATATTACTTAGTATAGAATGTAAATGTAAAAAGTTGCGAATCACTGTCTCCAAGAGCGTTGTGAACATAGATCCAGAATGGCAGCGAAGCATCAGGAACATCCGCGAGATCCTCTTGATCAAAATGAAGGTCGGGAATGTCAGCGGGAATCGTGAAGCTCAGGGATGTCCCATCTGGAGAGGTTATCCCTCTGAACACATGGTATCCGGCATAGATGCTATTATCCGCATTCTTACTGAATCCCGAGCCAGTAAGAGTAATAGTGGTGCCATAGCCGCCGCGAGTCGGTTGGATCTCCGTAAGCACAACTGCTGACTTACCGGCGCTATCATCTTGGCTCACCATTGACCGAGCTCCCGCGCTCTGGCTGTTAAGTTTAGCGCGGGTTAAAGGACCGACAATACCTGTTGGCGTAATCGTCCCGGCAGGCACCAACACCTCTTCGGCATATACGCGCTGATACTGAATAACGGCCGCACGCGTTGCCGACCCAAAATAACTAGTTTCGTTCCCTGGGGAACCGGGACCCTCCTCGGCAATTTTGGTTTTTGGATTTCGATTCAAAAATATCTGCAATTGCCGCACATCCGAACCTGAGCTCCCAAACTGTAAGGTACGAGAAAATTGTAATACCTGAGCCTGACTGAGTATCGGACTTATCAGACCTAAAAGACTTATCAGACCTATCAATTTTTTGAAACGGAACATGTGATATAATTATACCATCATGGCTCACTCCGCAAAAGAAGCATTGCCAACTCAGCAATTTATTGAAATCAAGGGCACAAAAAATGGTGTGCTCATACTTAAAAACGGCAGTCTCCGACAAATCTTGATGGTTTCGGGAGTCAATTTTGACCTCAAATCCGAAGAAGAGCAAGAAGCTATTACCTATAGCTATCAAAATTTTTTAAACTCGCTTAATTTTTCTATTCAGATATTTATTCACTCACGCAAAGTCAATATCGAGGCCTATATTGAAAATCTTGGAAAAATCGAAGTAGGAGAGACCAATCCGCTTCTCAAAACACAAATAGGCGAATATCGGGAGTTCATTAAATCGTTTGTCAGCGAAAACGCGATTATGAACAAAACGTTTTTCGTGGTCATACCCTACGATGCGATACAGCTGCCGACAGCGAGTAGCGGCGGGTTCCTGGGCGGTCTGTTCGGGAAATCAAGCCACCTCTCTGAAAAAGCCAAGGCGGCTGACGAAAAAGCGCTTGACCAACACATCAGCCAGCTTTCGCAGCGTACCGAACAGATCACCAGCGGGCTTACACAGATGGGACTACGAGCCGTCGCACTCAATGATGATGAACTTGTTGAGCTGTTTTACAATCTTTATAATCCTGAAGCGGTCGAGAAAAAGGACTTTAAGTTGACGCAAGAGGTAAAACCATAATCTAGATATGGATGAAAATGTAAAAAATGTAGTTGCCCCGTCGGCGCTCGAGATCAATACGAATTTTTTGCGCCTCGGTAATAAATACGCCAAAACCCTATTTATCTTTACCTATCCGCGCTACCTGTCCACCGGCTGGTTTTCGCCCATCATCAACTATCCGGAATTATTGGACGTCAGTATTTTCATCAACCCTGTTGAAGCATCGTTGGCTTTGAAAAACCTCCGTAAAAAAGCGACACAGGTTGAAGCTCAACTCATGGAAGAGGTAGAGAAAGGAAAAATTCGCAATCCGATCCTTGAAACCGCCCGCAACGACATTGAAAGTCTTCGTGACGCCCTTCAACAAAATCGTGAGAGTATGTTTTCGGTTGCCGCCTATATCACTATGTACGCCGAGTCATCAGAGGGACTTCATAAACTTGAAGCTCAGGTAACCAATATGCTCGAAAGTCGCCTTATCTATGCGAAGCCGGCGGTCTTCCAACAGATGGAAGCCTTAAACTCCGTATTCCCACTCGGTTTGGATCGAATGAACATCACCACCCCGCTTAATTCCGGCCCAATTTCATCATTTTTCCCGTTCATTTCGCTCAATATGACCTCTGACCAAGGAATCCTCTACGGCATCAACCGCCATAACAATACACTGGTTATATTTGATCGCTTCAGCCTAGAAAATGCTAATATGGTTATTTTTGCCAAATCCGGCAGTGGTAAATCGTATGCTGCCAAACTTGAAGCGCTTCGCCTACTGATGACCGGAGTCAACGTACTGATCATTGACCCGGAAAATGAATATGAACGCCTGGCCACGGCTGTCGGCGGCAGCTATTTTAAAATTTCTCTTGCCAGTGAGTATCATATTAACCCGTTTGAGATCCCGGTTATTCCTCCAGATGAGGATCCGGCCGAGGTACTCCGCAGCCACATCGTCAACCTCACCGGGCTTATTAAACTCATGGTAGGGGAGACGACATCAGAGGAAGACACGGTGCTTGACCGAGCGCTGACCGAGACCTATGCCTCGCGTGAAATCATCGCCGGAAAAGATTTCAGCAATGCCACGGCGCCACTACTGAAGGACATGGAAACTATTCTGCGCAACATGGAAGGCGGAGTATCTTTGGCTGACCGTCTCTACCGTTTCACCGACGGCAGCTTTGCGGGCTTTACTAATCAACCAACCAACGTGGACTTGCACAACCGGCTGATCATCTTCTCCATGCGCGACCTTGAAGAAGAGCTGCGACCGATAGCTATGTATATTATCCTAAACTTTATATGGTCGCTCATCAGAGCCGAACTGAAAAAGCGCATCGTCTTTATCGATGAAGCCTGGATTCTGATGAAAAATCGCGACAGCGCCACCTTTTTGTTCGGCCTCGTCAAACGCGCTCGCAAATACTTCCTTGGCGTAACGACTATCACTCAGGACGTAGAAGACTTCCTGCTCTCTCCCTATGGCCGCCCAATCATTACGAACTCAACGCTCCAGCTTCTTTTAAAACAGGCTCCGGCTATGATTGAAACGCTCTCTAAAACATTTAACCTCTCAGAAGGGGAAAAGGGCCTCCTGCTTGAGGCGAGCGTCGGACAAGGACTCTTCTTTGCCGGACTCAATCACGTGGCCGTTCAAATTGTCGCCAGCTACCCCGAGCACCAGCTCATCACCACAAATCCAGAAGAGGTACTCAGGATCAATCAGGACACGAAAGCAAAGGAATAAATAACTGTGATAGAATTAAATACATGGGAGCGCTTCACCGTATAGGACTGATAAGTCTTATAGGACTCACGGGTCTTATAGGTCCACTATCTTCGTTCGCGCAGACAGCGCCCGTTGTCGCTCCTCCGGCTCTCATCGTTACCTGGCAGGCTGATGCATATGCTCCCGCCGGCTACCCTGGCAAAATTCTGCCACCGCGCGACGGCACGGTTCACTTGTTTGTACAAGCGATTGATAGCAACAATAAACTTATTTCGCTTAAAAACGCGGAAATCGCCTGGTCGGCAAACAGTAAATTTATTTCAGGTGGGGTTGGTGCTGTCACGGCCGACTTCGTACTCAATCAATTCACAACCAAAACCTATGCCGTTCAAGTACTGATTAAAGATTATGAAAATGTTGGTGACCTAAAAAAATCAGTCCTGATCACTCGAGCTGTTCCCATAGCAGTCGTTGAAGTTCCGTATGCCGATGGCGCGCTTTCAGCCTCAAACGCTAGTCTCGTGGCAACTCCATATTTCTTTAACGCTCTCGCGCTTAACGATTTTCTGTTTGATTGGAAGGTTCAGGGCAGCGTTATAACTAATACTCTTGCCGGGCTCACTCTTGATCTCCGTCTCGCAAAGCCGGGCGACCACATAACCGCCGAAGTAACGGTAACCAACAGACTCAACAACCTCGAGGCCGCAACCACCAAAGCTATTGTTTCAATAAAAAAATAACATGAAGCTCCGTAATTTTTTCTTTACCGTTTTTGCCTCCAGTTGCTTGCTGATGACCGCCATTCCGGCTCTTGCCGTTGACACAAAACCCTATTCAAGCGGCGCGCCCACCGAACACGAGCTCATCGTACCCATCGGAACCGGAGCCGACCGAATTACCAAAAACAATATTCCTCCGGGCACGTATATCAATGCTGTCTACAAATGGGGAATCGGCCTCGCGGCTTTGTTGGCTATGGGTCAACTCGTCCTTGGCGGAGTCTTATACACGCTCTCGGCGGGAAGCCTAGCCAACCGCGAGGCTGCTACTGAGAAGATGAAAAACTCAGTCACCGGCCTCATCCTGCTTGTCGCCGGAGCAACCATTCTCATAACAATCAATCCAAAACTTGTTAATTTAAAGCCGTTGGATTCTCAAGGAAAAGTACAAAATGATCTTGCTGCGCTTGATAAGTATACCGTTGACCCCGCTCTTCTTGCTGCAGCTGAAAGCGCCGGACCCTCCCCCGAAGCCGCCCTGGCAGCGAAAAAACGCCTCAATGTTGTTCCGGGCTCGGCTGCAGGTGATTGCGAGACAGCAGCAGGTAAAATGAAAGAAGAAATCTATGAATTTGCAGTGAAACGAAGCATTACTGGACTTGATAAAGATGATCCGGATATTCATGAGGTTACTGATGATGTAGGAACGAGCCAAGGATCGGCTGATTTTCTTGAGTACATGGTCAAGGCTAGAGATGCCGCGAACATATATCAAAAACACTGTTACCAAGATGCTGTTATTCACGCGCTCGGTTACGCAAAGCTTCGCATGAGCCTTGAAGAATTCGCGATGGTTGTTGATGCATTTAAAAAAGATCCATTTACGGCGGATTTGGAAGCAACCAAATACTTAGCGTCAGATCCATTTTCGAGAACAGCGATAACGCCCCAGCAAACGCTCGATGAAATCAATACAATACAAAAACAAGCAGTGGCTGCAGGTACTTTCCGTGACACCATCAAAGAATACGAACAGGATTCCTTTAACCAAAAAATTGATGCAAAACCTCCGAAACTGACTGAGGCGGCCACGCAAATTGCCAAAAGCATTGACTCAAGCATAACGTACCACTCTGATAGATGGGTTCTGTTCTTGCCAAGCTATCTCGATATTATAGCCTATGCAAAACCTCCGAAACTGGCTGAGGCAGATTATGAAAAGTTCAAAGCTTCTTTGACGTCTATACTAACGGATAAAACACCCCAACAAGTATTCTCCACTCAAGAACGAGGTAAGAAAAATGGCTATGATATAGTTCACGATTTATTCCCATAGACATATGCGTACTCGTATTCTCATTATTGGCGGCGTGCTGGTGGTGATAGGACTTGGTCTCTATGTTAGCCGGGCATATATTTTTAAATTTGCCCAACCCGCGCCCGCTCAAACTGAGTCCACTGAATCGGAAACCACTCCGATAGTGATTGAAACTCCTGAAACCCAGGAAGCTCTGACCGTGCTTTCACCTACTCCGGCCTTTGATTATTGGGTTGATAGCCTTGACCGGACCGTGTACTTTCTTGACTTAAAAGGAATGCTGTATAAAATCGCAGCCGGTGCGGCGCCTGAACAGCTTTTTTCAACCGGAGCCGTTGATATTGCCTGGATTTCTGCGGCGCCAAAAGGAGCTCTGGCAATCGTTAAAAACGGCTACCCGGGGCATGAGTTCTTCTCGATCATAAATCCGGCTACTAAAAGCGCTCAGTTTCTTCCTATCGGCACGATTGCTGCTTCCTGGAGTCCGGATGGAAAACAAGTTGTTATTCTCAAACGCCCCTCTGCAGATGATGCGCGCCGTGGCATCGCGCAGCATCTTGCTATTTTCACGTTGGCAACCGGAAAATCGACTCTAGTAACCGAGCTTTCAATGACGGATGTTCTTCTTGATTGGAAAAAACTAAAAGAAATCTATATTGGATCGCGGCCAGCCGCCGGCATACCCGGATCCTGGTGGTCATACAACCTCGACAAAAAAACTCTTAAACCGATAACCGAAGAATTACCGGGTCTCTCGGTCGCATGGTCACCGGATGGTGCTCTCGGGCTCGCATTTGCTAATGAAACCGACACTAGAAAAGCCGGGATTAATGTCATCGCACCGGATACCCAACAGGGAACACGGCTTAATATACTCACAGTGCCTGATAAGTGCGGGTTTGACGGAACCATGGCCTACTGTGCCGAGCCGCTCGACACCACTCCAGAAACTCTGCCGGATTCCTATTATCAGCACACCTATACTGTAGACAATATTCTACGTATCAATCTGAAGTCGCGAACGGTAGAGGCTCAGCTTTATTCAAGTGGAACTGGCCACACCGCTATTGACGCATATCATCCGACCAAAGTAGGGAACTCTCTCTACTTTATCAATCGATACGACAACGGCATCTATAAGCTGGATCTTTCGGTACAATAAATTACAGGGGTTTTACGACAACGCCGCGGTCGTGTCCTTCGCCAATACTTTCGGTTTTAACGTCCGGGCGCATGGAGAGCTCCATGTGCACCAAACGGCGCTCGTACGCATTCATAGCCGGCAATCTGACCTCTCCTTTGATGGTGATAGCCTTCTGAGCGGCAGCCTTAGCCAGCTCGAGAATCAGTCGCTCTCGCTCCTTGCGATAGTTATTAACATCAACAAAATATAATCCCTGATTTTCTTTGCGGGCGAGAATATTTACGATATATTTAAAATCCTTTACAAAATCCGGTACAAGCTTAGTGAACCAGTCTTCTTCGTCAGCTGTAATGCTGACTTTTTTGGTCTCTTCGTCAACATCAGTGACAACGCCACGCAGACCCATAAGATCAACTATTTTTTTAACTTTTTGCGGAAAGGGTTCCATGGGTAGTGTGCGGACCGTATAATTTTTTATTGATAAGTATCTGTTGGAAAATGGAAAAAACCGAGGTAACCAGCCAGTACAGGGTCAGGGCTGAGGGGAAGCGGGGGAAGATGATAAGGGTCAGCAGCGGCCCCAGATAGACCATATACCTGCCCATTTTCTGACTCTGACTTATGGCCTCGCCTGCTTTTGGCTTCGGCAAAGCCAGCTTGCTCTGGAAATACTGGGCAATAGCCGTTAAAACAACGATAATCATATTCGGTTTTGCCAGATCCATCAAGCCCAAGAAAGTCGTATTAAAAGTTGCCGGCGCAGCCACAAACGAATACAGTTGGTTGAGCGTAGCCTCTCCGAAACCGCTATAAAAAAGCTGCGAAACGGCTATTAAAATCGGTAGCTGAATCAATAAATAGCCAAACGAAGAAAATGGATTGATCTTATTCTTTTTATAAATCTCCATCACCACTAAAGCCTGTTTCTCGCGGTCGCCTTTGTGCTCGGCCTGAGCCCGCTGAATCTCGGGCTGGATTCTCTGCATCATGGACTGGCTCTTTAAACCTTTATAAAAAACGGGGTACAGAATAAGCCGAATAAGAATCGTCAGAATAATAATGGCGATGCCAAGGTCGCCAAACGAAACATAGTTATATAAAATAACGAGGGCATTGGCAAGCGGCTGAGTGAGAATAAGGTGAAATAGATAGGTCATATGGCTTTTAATAATTCCTCTATAATAGCATCTTTGCTTATAAGCGCGCTAACCGCCGGGGAGACAATAATTTGAGTGTCTGATCCGGCTCTAGATGGGATGAGCGGCTGGACGCCATTAAAGATAATCCGCCTGATACGATTACGCTGCGTCGCTAAAGGACTAACCTTTTTAGAAATGGTAACCGCGAACCGGCCATGAGTAAGCCCAGAAGAGAATATTTTAAACGTAAAATAGGGGCTTCGTTTCACCGTTGCCTTCTGGCTGGACGCATCTTGAATAGGGAACCGATACTTCTTAGGTAGCATTAAGCCGTAAGCTTTTTGCGACCCTTCTGACGGCGGGACTTAATAACACGGCGGCCCCAGATAGTGCTGCTTCGCTTCAAAAATCCGTGCGTTCGTGCTCGCTTGCGTTTTTTTGGCTGATAGGTTTGAGACATATTAGGCTCAATACTAATATAAATGTTTTATATTAGCAAGCGTGCCTGCCTCTCGTGGGTTGCATTAGTTTTTCACTATGGTTTAATGGTCAGAAGCATTATCCACAGCTTCTGCACAGATACGAGAGCTCCGCAGCCTTTCATAAGCCAAAGGACTAGACTACACTAACAATACTAAACCTGGGGATATGGATTACCAAGACGATGTAACGATTGCTCAAGACCTGGATCAGCTGTGGGCAGCTGCCCTGGGGGCGATTGAAATACAAATTCCTCACCCAAACTTCGCTACCTGGTTCAAAAACAGCAGGTTGATCGAAAAAAACGGCACTACCGCCTGCGTTGGAGTACCAAACAACTTTGCTAAGGAATGGATTGAGAACAAATACCCTAAAATCGTCCTCGGGGCGCTCCGCGACATCGAAGAGAACATCACTAAGGTTGAGTTTTTAGTGCTGACGAGCCGAGCTGCAACTCTTGCTCGCCGACCGCGCGAACGGGAACAGGTTATTGAGACCGATCAAATGGCCTTTCCTGAGTTTAAGATCGATACGGAAACCAATCTCAACCCAAAGTACACGCTGCACTCGTTTATCGTCGGCAAATCAAATGAGATGGCTCATGCTGCTGCCAGTGCCATTGTTGAAGAGGTTGGTCGAAAGTACAACCCTCTCTTCTTATACGGCGGCGTAGGCATGGGAAAGACCCACCTCATGCAGGCGGTAGGCAACGAGATCAAAGCTCGGTACCAAAACCGCGTTAAAGTGAAATATGTGTCTTCAGAAAAGTTCACCAACGATGTTATCTGGGCCATCCGCAACAAACGAATGGAAACCATCAAAGAAAAGTATCGCTTAATTGATGTTTTGATCATCGACGACATCCAGTTCATCATCGGCAAGCCGGCTACTGAAGAAGAATTCTTCCACACGTTTAACGCGCTCTACGAAAACAACAAACAGATCATTATTTCAAGCGACAAGCCGCCAAAATTCATGCCTGAGCTCACTGAGCGGCTCCGGAGCCGCTTTGAAGGAGGTATGATCACCGACATCAGCTGCCCGGACT
>JAHFLG010000013.1:12041-16233 GCA_023244975.1 Candidatus Harrisonbacteria bacterium | reverse complement strand
AGATCCAGGAGCGGGGGATCAGTGTCCCAGATGAGGCGATAGAAGTTATCGCCACCAAAATCCAGAAGAATCTGCGGGAACTTGAGGGCATTCTCAATCGGATATTGTTCTACCAAAAAACCAAAAATATTCAGGTTACCGCTAAGCTCGCAGAGGATATTATCGGCGAACTCATCAGTGAGCCGGCCAAAAACATCAGCCCAGCAACCGTTATTAAGTCTGTAGCCGAGGCTTTTGAGATCTCTATTGGCGACCTTATTTCCCAGTCGCGCAAACGCGAGCTTGTTGGCCCGCGCCAGATTGCGATGTTCCTATTGCGCGACATTCTTGACCTTTCCTACCCAAATATTGGGGAAAAGATGGGAAAGCGCGACCACACTACCGCGTTATATGCGTTTGAAAAAATAACTCAGGAGATTGCCAAAAATCAAACCCTCAACCAAAAAGTTCTTAGCATTAAAGAGTTGATAACTAAGCAATAATCTGGGGATAAAAAGAATATAGAAACTATAAAACAGAAACTTGGCAAATCCGTTAACACTAGCCCCTATCTTATCAACACCCAACAAGCTCCCATTCTCTATATTCTATGTACTCCATTTCACTTATTCACATATTCACAGCTGCTACTGCAGCTACTATTTCTTATATACATTAAAATAATACAGTAATGAAACTCATAATTTTACGGGGAAATTTAAAAGAGGCACTTCAAAGTTTAGAACGGGCGGTAACGGAGAATAATAATTTACCGATTTTAAAAAATATTTTATTAAAAGCCGATTCGAGGCTTACGTTAATAGGGACAAACCTAGAAATAGCCGTAACTTATATTACCGCCGGTAAAATAACCGAAGAAGGCTCAATTACCATCCCATTCACGCCATTTTATAGCATTATTAATAACAGTTCCTCTGAGCGGATCAATCTTGCCACCTCCGGGAACACCTTAGTTGTTAAAACCGACAATTATGAAGCTAAAATTCAGGGTATAGGCGCTGAAGAGTTCCCGATCATTCCTAAAATTGAGGATCAGAAGGATATACTTGAAATGGATTCTGATATTCTCAGCGAGGCGATAGGCCAGGTAATGCACGCGGCTCAGGTGAGCGCCGCCAAACCCGAACTTAATAGTATCTTATTCGACTTTCAGCTAGGACTTCTTAAATTAGTTGCCACTGATGGCTTCCGGCTTGCTGAGAAGACGCTACTTAACAATTCCTTTAGCACCACCTTTAGTAAAGGTGTCCGTGCCCTTATCCCACTTAAAACTATTTCCGAGGTTGTGCGCATTTTTCCTAAAGGCAAGCGCGTGGTTATCCGGCTTGATGAGCATCAGATCTCATTTTCTAGTGATGGCAGCGAGCTTATCTCGCGCCTTATAGACGGTACCTACCCGGACTATACCGCTATTATCCCGAAAAACATCGCTACTGAGCTCACAGTGGCCCGTGACGAGCTCATTAACGCTGTTAAGCTCGTCAGTAACTTCTCCGGCCGCACGAGCGATGTAAAGATGAGATTAAAAGAGGGAACTAATGCGCTAGAGGTCTTTGCCGCGAATCAGCTGCTTGGCGAAAACAACTATTTAATCCCGGTTAAACGAAAGAAGGGTAACGGCTTAAATGAAACTGCCTTTAACTGGCGCTATCTGCTCGATGGGATTCGCCCCATGCCTAGCACGGAAATCACCATTGGTCTCACTAGCGAAACTAAACCGGCCGTGATTAAACCGGTTGACGACGACTCTCTCTTCTACATCGTGATGCCTATTCAGGCTTAGTGATAGAGAATCACTTCTTTGCTGAAAACTATGCCGTTGATGTCGGTGGCGACTAGGCGCAAAGTGTTTTGTGAATTGAAGGTTCCCGCAGTAAGGGTTACCTGATAGTCATATACTGCCGGCAGAGTAAGTTTTGAATCGACAAGCGAGTCATTAAAGAAGAGCTCAAGCTTTGCGATGGCCGCGTCTGCGGACACATGGGCGCTGATCGGTATGATTGTGCCCGTGACATAGCTACCGTTAGCCGGAGCGCTGAAGGCAATGCCGGTATCAGAAGGCTGGACGGTCTCAGCGATCACAGAGCCTGCTGGAATTGGCTGGTTAAACGGACCGGTGCTGGTGCTAAACCCAGTGATGTTTCTATCTGCCCACTCGAACAATCCGGTCTCCCAGTTGGTAAACTGACTGTCGCGCTGAGGATTTGCCGGTATTGGGCCGGTCGGGTCGGATTTATTTACATAATATAAAATGTCATGCAGCTGAGGATAGGTTTGGCTCCCATTTATGTAGGTCACAACAGACTGTCCGTTTAACATTGGTCGGTCGGCGCTAATCTCATCCGGAGCCGGGAAGGCTTCAGGTGCGCGACCCGGGAGTACATCTTTTAAGTACGCGCTCAGGATCGGGACGGCTGCCAAAATACTACCGCCTTTTTTCTGCATGGGCGCATTGTCATTGTTACCGGCCCAGACGCCCGTGACAAACGAAGGGGTGTAGCCAATAGCCCAGGCATCGCGGTAGTCGTTGGTGGTGCCGGTTTTAAGAGCCAAGTCGTAACCGGGGAAGACGGTAAGGTTCAAGCTGTTTTGGAATAGGCCGCTGCGGGCTTTGACGTCAGAAAGTATATCGTTGATCATGCGCGGGTACTGCGGATCCATCACTGGTTCTGCTTGGTCTTGATACTCTTCGAGTACGTCGCCTTTACTATTTTCAACTTTCAGGACGAGCTGTTGTTTATGTTTAATTCCTTCCTGTGCGAGAACCGTGTAGGCACCAACAAGTTCGCTCAGTTTAACCTCGCCACCGCCGAGTACCAGCGAGAGCCCATAGCGGCTTGGATCGGTGAGCGTAGTGATGCCGAACGATTCCAAGGTTTTCAAAAGAGTATCGATACCGGTCAGGTATAGAACTTTAACCGCCGGTACGTTGACCGATTGCGCAAGCGCAGTTCGGAAATTGATAGCGCCGCGCGGTGCGCCATCGTAGTCCTGCGGCGAATAGTCCTTAGTCGGGTCGCCTGAGGCATTGAACTGCGTTGGCACGTCGAATACAACGGTCTGAGGCGGGTAGCCCATCGACAGGGCCGTGAGGTAGGCAAAGGGCTTTAGCGCCGATCCTGGCTGGCGCAGGCCTTGGGTGGCGACATTGAACTGCCCGTCGATATCTTTGTCGAAAAAGTTTCGGCTTCCCACCATCGCCAACACTTGTCCGGTCGAAGCATCTTGTGAAACCAAGGCCGCGTTGGTTCCTTGATAGAGTTCAGTGTTGCGAGCAGCTCCGGCTTCAACCGCTTTTTCAGCCGCGTCTTGTAGCTCGGTGTCGAGAGTTGTGGTTACTCTGAGACCGGAGCGCAACACAAAGTCCTCTCCGTATTTTTGATCTAGGTATTCGCGTACTGCGAGAACAAAATGCGGAGCCGTGCTGAGGTTTTTAACTTGCCCGAATTCAAATTTTTCCTTTTTGGCTTCGTCGCGCTGCGCGACTGTGATATAACCAAGGTTTCTCATGCGGTCGAGTACGATATTTTTCCGGGCCAGCATATCTTTTACGTGTGATCCATAGGGTGAGTAATATGAAGGTGCTTGAGGCAGTCCGGCAAGGAGAGCGGACTGCGCCAGATCAAGATCAATGGCTGATTTTTGGAAAAATGTCTGCGCGGCACTCTCGATACCATACGCATTTGAGCCGTAGGGGATCTGGTTAAGATACAAACTTAGAATCTGATCTTTTGTGTACTTGCCTTCTAGGCGATAGGCCAAGACAACCTCTTTCAGTTTACGGGCAATGGTCTGGTCATCCGTTAAAAATGCCTTTTTAGCGAGTTGTTGGGTGATCGTTGACCCTCCCTCAACTATTTTACCTGAGGTGACATTGTTCCAGAGGGCGCGGACTAACGCTTTAAAATCAATGGCTGAGTGCGTGTAAAAATTATTGTCTTCAATGGCTATGGTTGCCTGTTTGACCTGCTCGGGGATCTTTTCAAACGGGATAACCGTACGGCGTTCCTCGTCATAGATTTCATAAAGCAGCTTAGTGCCGGTACGGTCGTAGATTTTGGTAGATTCGGTTACTTGTCGGTTTTGAAGGAGTTCAAGTGACGGCAGGGTATTAATGGTTATAAGTATGAATATGCCAAGGCTAGCGACGCAGACGCCGAAAGCAATAAGCCCGCCCCAGAACAGGCGCCTG
>JAHFLG010000013.1:0-12031 GCA_023244975.1 Candidatus Harrisonbacteria bacterium | reverse complement strand
GATTCTCCGCTTAGGCCTTTTATGAGGTTCGTGAGACATCAATATGTCTTACATAATACCATAGGGCGAGCCCTGCAAATCAAAACCCCCATCCTAGGATGGGGGTTTTGGGGAGCCCTACTTCTCCTCTTCGTTCTCATCTTCATCATCGTCGACAAAGCCGAAATCATCTTCTTCGTCGTCCGATCCGTCTTCCAGATCGTCTTCATCAAGATCCTCCTCTTCGTCGCCCATGGCGACAACAAGAGGCTGCTTGATGAGAAGTTCAGTTTGTAAGTCTAATGTCATGATGCAAATGTTGTATTACTCAAATATGAGTAAACGACCTTTATCTTCTTAAGTACGCAACCATTATACTGAGCTGCTCTCTGCTGTCAACCCCATTTCTGGTGGCTGCTCACTGCTAGGGCAACGGCGAGGGCGTCCCAAGCATTATCATCGGCGGCAAGCGTTTCTATATTCAGGATCTTGCCGACCATTTTTTTGACCATCAGTTTGTCGGCCGCGCCATAGCTGGTGACGGCTACTTTGATTTCTGCTGGCGTCAGCTCGGTCACCGGGAGATTAGCCTGGAGTAGCCCGAGCAAGATGACACCGCGCGCCTGGGCAACTTCAATAGCAGTCTTTTTATTTTTGGCAAAAAATAGTTTTTCGAGTCCGGTCGAGTCCGGTGTGTGTTTAGTCAGAAGTTTTTTAAGCCCCGTAGAGAGCTCGAGCAGCTTGTCAGGCAGGGCTTTGGCTTTGATTTTTAGTACGCCATAGCTTAGTGCGCGAACGCTGCTACCGGAGGTCTCGATGACTCCGTAGCCCATGAGCGTGCTGCCCGGATCAATGCCCAAGATCTTCATTGCAGGTTTGTTGCAGCTCGCTGTACGTCGCCGTGCTCTTCAAACGCGCCAAGAATTTCAGCAAGCTTTTCTTTCATATCCGGCGAAGCCGGTTGAGGAAACTTTGGTCGGTAATGACGTGTCGGTATCCCGTCAATCACTTCGTCTATCAGTTCAAATCCCCACATCAGGCTGCCTGGGTCGGCTGGTTTGCAGCCGACTTCTTCTGCGAGCATGCGCATCTCCTGAAGCGTACGGTTGGAACTGTCGGTTATTCCTTCAACCACAATAGCGCTGCCCTCAGGGCCGATGCACTCAAATACAAACTCTTTTAGATCTTTTTGTTCTTTGGCGCGGCTAATGGAGCGGGCGATATTTTCATTCGGCACATTTTCCGACTTTGCTTTTTCTATGAGGGTGCGCAGCCGGGGATTGCTGTCGGGGCTCGGGTCGGCTTTGGCGGCAATAGAAATAGCACCAAGGATTTTGGTAAATACAGCGCTTTTTTTTGCATCAGTCGCGCCCTTACGATGCTTAATTTGGCTCCATTTGTTATGTCCGCTCATAACAGTCATTTTAACATACAGGTGCTATACTACATATGCAATGATCGCCAATAAAGATCCCAAGCTGGATGAAAAATTAAAGCGTATCTGGCAGGAGAGCCAGGAGCGCCTGACCCAGCAAAAAGCCACAGGTCAAAAGACTCAGTATATTGATCTGACCAAAGCTCCCATTCAGTTGGATGCTCTGAAGCTCCTGCCAGAAGAACGAGCCCGTGCCATGAACGCGATTTTATTCGGCCACAAAGGCCAGTTTACAGCTCTCGCAGTTCTTAATCCTCAGGATGAATTAGTAAAAGCGTATTTGGCTGAACTCGCTGCCCAAGGGACGAAAACGAATGTGTTTGAAGTTTCTAAAGAAGGACTTGAGTACGCCTGGACTTTTTACCAGTTTATTCCTAAGGCGATGGTGTCTATCAACAGCCGTGTTGATGTAGCTCCGGAAAAGGTGCTTGAGTTACAAAAAGAGTTGACAACTTTAGAGAAGGTAAAAGAGGCGCTGACAAAGATAATGGTCGGCGAAATAGCTACCGGCGAGATTCTTAATATCATCTTGGCCGGAGCGTTGACCAACCGCGCCTCTGATGTACATCTCGAAACCGATGAGCAAGGAGATCGGCTCCGCTATCGTATCGATGGCGAGCTCCAAATTGTCATGAATGGGATCCCCAAAGAAGTGTACCGATTGGTTGTCTCACGCATTAAATTACTTTCCAATTTGCGCCTTAATGTTTCCAATGTTTCACAGGATGGACGCTTTACAATCGCGCTTGGCGATTTGCAGATTGAACTCCGCGTCGCCGTTGCTCCTTCCGAGTTTGGTGAGGCGATTGTGATGCGTATTCTCGATCCCCGGGCTATTAACATCACCCTGCCTCAGCTCGGACTTCGGCCCGACGATCTTGCCATCATTGAAGAGGAGCTGCGTGCTCCTAACGGCATGATCTTGAATACCGGTCCGACTGGATCCGGTAAAACTACAACCCTGTATGCATTTTTGCGCACCCTAGCAACACCAGACATTAAGATTATCACTATTGAAGACCCGATTGAGTATCATTTAAACGGTATCGAGCAGACCCAGGTTGATAACAAGGCAGGGTACACATTCGCAAACGGTTTGCGCAGCATGATGCGTCAAGACCCAGACATTATTCTTGTTGGTGAAATTCGCGATTTAGAGACCGTGGATATTGCCTTGCAGGCAGCTCTTACTGGGCACCTGGTATTTTCAACGCTTCACACCAACTCCAGCTCCGGCGTTATCCCGCGCATGCTCGATTTGGGTGCCCAGCAGGTCTCTATCGGCCCAGCTCTCAACCTAGTTATTGCTCAGCGTCTGGTGCGAAAGCTGTGTGAGAAGTGCAAAACTCCTAAACCGATTGATGCTGATCTGAAAGCTAAGATAACAAAATTTTTAGCGCGTATGCCGGAGCGCGTTGATAAAAAACCATACGAGGCTATTACTGAAATTTATGAGCCAAAAAAAGAAGGTGACAAGACCGGTTGTGAGAACTGTCATTTCACCGGTTACCGCGGCAGAAACGGCATCTTTGAGCTGTTACGGGTGGGTGACGACTTTGAACCGATGATCGCTAAGCATGCCGGCGATGGTGAAATAAAAGAGTTCAGCCGGCAACAGGGCATCGTCTTCCTTCAAGAAGATGGCATCTTGCGCGCTATCTCCGGTCAGACTAGTTTTGAAGAAGTTGAGAGCGTCACCGGCCCACTCAAAGATTTTTAAGCAGGTACACAGGTTATCCACTGGTAATCCACATCAGAGAGGAGTAGGGTAATAAAAAACTGCTCAGTAGTGGGCAAAATCAGTACCTGGGGAGGAAACTGATTAAATTCTTCTTAGATAAATAAAAAGAGGTGAGAATATAACCAAGGAGTATCCCAGCCGAAGCCAAGGTATCCAAATTGATACACATTCTTTTTGCCCACTACTCAGCAGATTTTCAAGGGAACTATAGCACGAATCTTTATAAAAGTCAATACTTTTGACTTTTAGATACTAAAGCCGCAATTTCCGGAAGAAACTCCGGTTTTAGTATCTTACTGGATGCTATATAATGGTACGGACGGACAATTAGTATACCATATCACACGCTTTATGACCAAGGGGGATAATCCACAAGCAAAGCCTGTCCCGACTGACAACGTCGGGGTTAATGACCAAGCCATAGACTTGGTTCTCCGTCCAAACACCTGGGATGACTACATTGGTCAGGATAAAGTAAAGAAAAATCTTAAGGTTATTTTAGGCGCGGCGTTAAAGCGCGGCGAGGCTTGCGATCACCTGTTATTCTTCGGTCAGGCCGGTCTTGGTAAGACGACCCTCGCTAACCTGGTAGCTCGTGAGCTCAATGGTAACCTCAAGATCACTTCTGGACCGGCGCTTGAAAAAATGGGCGACCTAGCGGCAGTACTCACTAACTTGAGCAAGGGCGACGTATTGTTTATTGACGAGGTCCACCGTCTTAACCGTCAGATTGAAGAGGTGCTCTACCCGGCCATGGAGACCCGTAAGCTGCATCTGATTGTTGGTAAGGGTCCGGGCGCGCGTACGCTGACTCTCGACCTACCACCGTTTACTCTGATCGCCGCGACCACGAGGCCAAACTTGCTTTCAGCGCCTCTGCGTTCGCGTTTTGGCGCCAGCTTTAAACTTGATTACTATGAACAGCCGGATATTGAGGCGATTTTAAAACGATCAGCCAAGATGCTGAATTTGAAAATAAATGATGAGGCTTTGAAAATTGTTGCCCAGGCGTCACGGTTTACTCCGCGCGTGGCCAACCGTCTGCTCCGGCGGGTGCGTGACTATGTACAGATGAATGACAAAGAAATCATTGATGCGGATGCTGCGAAAAAGACACTAGAGATGCTTGAGATTGACGAACTGGGTCTTGATCCGCACGACCGCAGAATTTTGTCGGTCATCATTGAAAAATTTAACGGCGGTCCGGTGGGCGTAGGCAGTTTTGCTGCGGCAATCAACGAAGACAAGGGGATTATTGAAGATGTCTACGAGCCGTATCTGATGAGTATAGGACTGCTCACTCGAACTCCGGGCGGGCGGCGCGTCACTGAGGCGGCCTACAAACATTTGGGTCATGGCGGCAGTGATCAAGGGAAATTACTATGATACTTTTGATGATCAGCTGCGCAGTGGTGCTGGCTAGCATATCGGTGTATATTGTCAGTCATGTCACAGAAGATCCATATACGCTCTAAGGTACAGATGCAGGCGTTTGCCTCTCAGCTCGCCCGCGAAATCCTCCGGCCTCCGGCCACCTCCTTTAAGAAAGGAGGAAGCGCTACAGTTATTGCGCTGGTGGGGAATTTGGGCGCTGGCAAGACAACCTTTGCTCAGGGATTCTTAAAAGCACTAGGCGTGCAACGGCAGGTTATTAGCCCGACATTTTTAATTATCAAGCCGTACGCATTGCGAAAGCTGGCTCATACTCGCGCCTTTCATATCGATTGCTACCGTTTAGAAAAGCCCCAGGAACTGCTCGCACTTGGCTTGAAAGACATATTAAAAAATCCGGAGCATCTCGTTCTTATTGAGTGGCCGGAACTTGTGAAAAAATATCTACCCAAGCATACGCGCTGGATAACTATCGAGCATTCGAAAAAGGGGACAACCCGAACAGTTACAATCTCTTAAAAAGAAGGAGACCCGTTGCCGGTGCGGGTCTCCTTCGAGGAAGACGAACCGGTGGACGGGTCTCAGGGCTCTTGCCGGTGGATGTGAGCAAGGAGATCCGCTCGTGTTTCGAGTACGCGCTTGACGGCGGCATCATCTTCAAGGCCCCGAAGACGAGCAATGAGGATTTGCGAGGTCAACTCGGCCATCGTTGCGTTGGTGAGCAAGCAGAACTTGCGCAGAAGCCTTTCTGCTTCTGGCTCAAGTCGGAGCGTCACCAATCCTGTCGTAGTCAGCCTGATCTTTCTAGCCACGCTTCACCTCTACCTTTCTAGCTTGTTTTATACTCCTAGCGTACAATAAACGCAAGTATGAAGAAGTTACTCCTTATTGATGCGCATGCCCTGATTCATCGGATGTTTCATGCGATGGCGCCGCTGACGACGACTAACAATGAACCGATTGGCGCGGTGTATGGCGTCTGCGGACTGGTGCTCAAGATTATGAGCGAAACCATTAAGCCTGACTATGTGGCGGTTTGTTTTGATCGCCCCGAGCCGACGTTTCGCAAAGAATCATTTCAGGCGTACAAGGCTCAGCGCGCCGCGACGCATCCGGATTTAATTCCGCAGTTTAATCTCGCTCGCGAGGCCTTTGAGAAGTTTAAAATTAAAATTTTTGAACTTGCTGGGTTCGAGGCTGACGATCTGATTGGTACGCTGGCAACGCGCCTGAAAGATACGCCGGACTTGCAGATTATCATTCTCTCCGGTGACCGTGACCTACTGCAGCTGGTTGAAGACGACCAGGTCGTTGCCCACATGCTTCAGCCAAGCGGGGGAGATACTACGTATTACAATGAACCTAAGGTCTTGGAGAAGTATGGCCTCAAGCCGAAACAGATTATTGATTTAAAAGGTTTGATCGGCGACCCATCCGACAATATTCCGGGTCTTGCCGGTGTTGGCGAGAAGACTGCCACACCACTGCTGCAGGAGTTTGGTACTGTGGAGGGGGTGTTTGATAATTTGGTTATTGTTCCCCAAAAGACGGCGAAAAAATTTGAAGGTCAGCTTGACCTGGCGATGAAGTATAAAAAGCTGGCAACAATTGAGTGTAATGCGCCGCTGTTTTTGGATTCCATTGAAGATCTACGGGCGCTGCCACTGGATGTTCCGCTGCTCACGGCCTATTTTGAGAAGTACGGCTTCGCCAGTTTGCTACGGCGATTATAGACAGGCCTTCGCCGATATCCCTGTCGGGGCCGCCTATCTGGTCTCGGCTTCGCCCAGCGGCTTGACCTCGCCGCCGCCGCGGCTGCGCACATCCCCGAGCAGGGACACCGCCGAAGCCCTGCTGCCCGCGATGTACCCTCGTGATATACTGGATGTATGAAATTGTTGCGGAGCGACGAGGAGAATTTTTTTAAGATGGTCGGCCATGAGCTGCGCACGCCACTAACGGCAATTTCCTGGATTTTCCAAGAACTTGAGAAGAAAGACCTGACACCGGCGCAGCGTGCGGAGCTCATTGATCTAGGCACGCGGGCGAGCGCTAAGCTTGGCAAGGCTATTGATAGTATGGCCGAGGTGGCAGGAAGTGCCAGTCATATATTTCAGTTTAGGCGCGTCGACCTTTTTCGGTTGGTCGCTGAAGTTATGAATGAAGCTCAGCCAGTTGCCCGCCAGTATGGAGTGACGCTTCATCTCGAGGCAGCTCGGCAGACTGCTAAGATCGCAGCTGATCCTGTTCAGCTCAGCATGGCGATCTCCAATTTGATCAATAATGGAATAAAATACAATCACAAAGGCGGCGCAGTTACTATCAGGATCCGCCGGCTGCTGAGCGAGAGTATGGCAGAGATTACTGTCGAAGATACCGGAGTTGGAATATTGCCATCCGATCAACGGCGCCTCTTTACTAAGCACTTTCGCACGGCTGACGCAAAAAAACTCAATCCGGGCGGCACTGGCCTAGGCCTGTATCTGGTCAAACAGGTCATTGCGCGTCACCAGGGGACAATTTCAGTGGAATCAATTCACGGCAAAGGCAGCGCGTTTCGCATTACCCTGCCCCTTCAGGCGTAATCACTCCCAGCGTATGTGAAAAATTTGCCTATATCGCGGGTGAAGTGTAGTATTGAAATAAGTTTTTATGGCGAAGAAACGAGTGAAATATATTTTTGTGGTAGGAGGAGTGATGAGCGGCGTGGGCAAGGGTGTTGCCACCTCTTCGATAGCTTTGATTCTTCAATCTCGCGGACACAAAGTGACCGCGGTTAAAATTGACCCCTATATTAATCTTGATGCTGGCACTATGAACCCGACCGAGCACGGCGAGGTGTTCGTGCTTGCCGACGGTATGGAATGCGATCAGGACATGGGTAACTACGAGCGTTTTTTAAATAAGGACCTTGCTCGTACGAACTATATGACTACCGGCAGCGTCTACCTGTCGGTGATTAATCGTGAGCGTAACTTGGGCTACGAAGGAAAGTTTGTCAGCGTGGTGCCCTACATTCCAATGGAAGTGATTCATCGCCTTGAAGTTGCGGCTGAGAAAAATGACGCCGAAATAGTTATTACCGAGATTGGAGGCACCGCCGGCGAGTATGAAAATTTGCTGTTCCTCGAAACCGTGAAGATGCTCAAGATCAAGCATCCTGGCGATGTCTTACTCGTACTTGTCAGCTATCTGCCGCTCCAGGGCGCGGAAAATGAACTCAAAACCAAGCCGACCCAACACGCGGTGCGCGCGTTAAACTCTGCGGGTTTGCAGCCGGATATTATTATTGCTCGCGCGAGCGCGCCCATCGACAAAAAGCGAAAAGAAAAAATCGCGTTTCACTGCAGCGTCAGCGAGAAGGATGTCATTGCCGCTCCTGATGTTGAAAGCATTTATGAAATTCCGGTTAATTTGGAAAATGACCATATCAGCGACAGCATTTTAAAAAAGTTGCACCTAAAACCCAAGAGCAAAGACTTAGTTGAGTGGCGCGCTCTTGTCGACAAGATCCATGGGGTGTCTAAGCCGGTCAAGATCGGTATTGTCGGCAAGTACTTTTCAACCGGCAGCTTTATCCTCGCTGATTCATATATTTCCGTTATTGAAGCCGTCAAGCATGCTGCGTACGCCAACAATCGCAAGCCGGTCATCGAGTGGCTCAGCTCAGAAGCTTTTGAGGACGGCTCAGAAAAAATTGAGAAATTAAAGGAATATGACGGTATTATTGTGCCCGGAGGGTTTGGCGATCGCGGCGTAGAAGGGAAGATCGCGGTTGCCAAGTACTGTCGCGAGAACAAGATTCCGTACTTTGGTTTGTGCTATGGCATGCAGCTCGCCGTAGTTGAGTATGCCCGCGATGTGCTCGGCTGGAAGGACGCCAACACAACTGAGGTCAGTCCAAAGACCAAGCATCCCGTCATTGATATTATGCCCGAGCAGAAAAAGAATATGTCCGAAAAGAATTATGGCGCCACCATGCGCCTTGGCAACTATCCGGCACAAATAAAGCCGGGAACCATTGCCGCCGGTGCGTACAAGGAAAAAGAGGTCATGGAGCGCCACCGCCACCGCTATGAGGTCAACCCCGAACATATCGAAGCTTTGGAAAAAGCCGGCTTGGTATTTTCCGGAGTCTCGCCAGACCGTCGATTGATGGAAATAATGGAACTTCCACCATCTGTCCATCCGTTCTTTATGGGTACGCAATCGCATCCAGAACTTATTAGCCGACCACTACGCCCGCACCCGCTGTTTGTTGCCTTTATCAAAGCTGCGTCAAAGCAGTAACCCTTGTATGTTGATGTACTTGTACGGGCCGGATGCGTATCGCCGGTCTAGGGCGTTACGAGAGAAAATTTTCGGCCCGTATCTTAAAAAATATCCCGACGGCACTATTGACCGGTTTGATCTTTCTGAGGAAGGGGAGGCTGCGCGCCTTAAAGAGTTCTGCGGTGTCCAGGGGCTGTTTGCTAAAGTAAAACTTGGCATTGTCACGCAGGTCCAGGAAGGCGAAAAAGAATGTATCCAGTTTTTAAAAACTGTTCTTGATGACAAAGCGACCACTCTGGTTATTGTTGCAGAAAAAAAGCTGACCAAAGAATTTGATTTTCTACTAAAAGAGCCGGTCAGTTCTTATGAGTTCAATGTGCCTGAAGGCGTTCAATTTATTTCGTTTTTAAAGAAAGAGGCTGCTGAGCTTGGCCTCAAGATTTCCGATACAGTTGCTCTGCAGGTTGCAGAGCAGTTTGAGGGCGACAGCTGGGGAGTCATTACTGAGCTCCAGCGGCTGGCGAGCGGGGGAGCATTTGAGGCGAGTGCGAACATGCCCGAGTTTTTTCCATTGGTTCAGACCCTCAAAGGCACTGGCCCGGTGAGTAGTCGCCTCAAAGCCCTCTGGTATGTATTTGAAACCAGCGACCCGGCCGCGGTGTTTAACATGCTCGCGAGCCTCGTATCGGGAAGCGCGAAAATAAAAATGGCCGACTATGACGTCGCCATCAAAAGCGGCAAGCTCGAGTACGAAGAAGCACTCCTCGACTTCTTACTTGCCTAGCTTTTTGGTAAGACGAGACTTGAGACGCGAGGCGCGGTTTTTGGAGATGATGCGGACTTTGGCGCTCTTGTCGATGCGCTGGTAGAGGTCGGGCAGGTTCTTGGTGGCTTCGGCTTTGTTGGTGCCAACCAGCTTCTGGAACTTTTTTACGGCTGCCTTAAAAGTAGCTTTGCGCTTTTCATTAAGCAGGCGGTGGGTGACGTTCTGGCGGAGGGCTTTTTTAGCTGATTGGGTAATCGGCATAGTATTTAGTAATGGAATAGAGGATAACTTTTTATAGACAAGAAGTCAACAGAGGCGTAGGCTCAATAGTAGCAAACAAGCTCGCACGCTTGTCGCAGGGAGTGACCAGCAAGCGAGAAGGCACCAGGTGGGGGCGAAGCCATGGGACTCGCGAAGCGGAAGCATCATGCGAATGGCCTGATCGAAGACAAGGACATGCCGCGACCCGTCATTCATCTCAAGCCGAGCAGGAGGACTCGCAAGATGAGGAGTGGGGGCTTCTCGACCGGTTCCACTCTCATGTTCGAGGAGAAGCTCCGGCGGGCAATCGCTGCTGAGGGGAAGGACGTCGTCGTTCCCAAACGGCACAGGCCGCCCATGAAGGACATCAGGGGGCTTCTCGGCCTCTGATCGATAGTGCCCGGCGGATCGCTGGAAACAGTGGTTCGCCGGGCGTCGTACATTTTAGCAACTTCCCGTATACTAAAGGAGTGATCTATAGCCTATCTGGAATCCTAAAAACTAAACAAAGCGGATTTTTGGCGCTAGAGGTAGCTGGCGTGGGGTATAAAATATTTGCGCCACTCTCGGTGCTCTCACGGCTGCCAGCGGTTGGCGAGCCCGTGAGCCTTTGTATTCACCACCATATCCGTGAAGATGCGAATGATTTGTATGGGTTTTTAAGTGATGCTGATTTAATGTTATTTGAGTCTTTAATTTCTATTAGTGGCGTGGGGCCAAAGTCGGCCATGGGGATCATGAGTGTAGCTCCAACCAATGAGGTCATTGCAGCCATTAACGAGGGCCGCGTCGATCTGCTCACCAAGGCTTCCGGAGTCGGTAAGAAGATTGCTGAACGAGTGACCTTGGAACTCAAAGGTAAGCTGACCTTTATGAACACCGGAGAGACAATCGGTAAAATGGAGTCTGACGCTGACCTTGAAGAGACGTTGGTCAGCCTCGGATACAGCAAGGCGCAGGCGCGCGTTGCCATTTCTAAGATCAGTCCCGATATCAAAGAGTTTAATGAACGGTTAAAGGCAGCCCTCAAACAGCAAAAACAGTAGTCAATGTTTAAACATCTTAAAAGTCTATATCACAAATTTTTAGCCTACGCCGGCGCAATTGTCTATCAATACCCCTCGCGCCAGATAACTGTCATTGGTATTACGGGTACTAAAGGAAAATCGACGACCGCTGAGGCACTCGCCAGTGTACTTGAGGCTGCCGGTTACCCGGTTGCCTTGTTGTCTTCGGTGCATGTCAAGATCGATAAAGATATCAGTCATAACATTACCGGTAATACTATGCCCGGTAGGTTTTTTATTCAGCGTTGGTTGCGCGAGGCAGTGCGCGCCGGCTGTCGCTTTGCGATTTTGGAAGTGACGAGTCAGGGTGTGGTTGGCCACCGGCATGAACATATTGATTTCGATGTGGCGGCCATGACCTGTCTGCACGCCGAGCACATCGAGAGCCATGGTAGTTTTGATAAGTATCGGGCAGCAAAAGTAAAGTTTTTCGCTGACACAGCCGCGCGCTCCCAGAAGCCAAAAAAGATTTTCGTTATCAACTCCGACAGCGAACACGCGCCATACTTTAAGACCGCTGCCAACGGGTCGGGCGAGATTGTGTATTTCAGCCGAGAGGAGTTTGTCAAAGATGAATTATCATACGCCGGCCTTTCGAGTGGGCACTGGCTCTCAAGTAATTTTAATCTTGAAAATGCCGCTGCCGTTGCTGCTATTTGTCGCGCCCTTGGTATTCCGGCAGTCATTACCCGTAAAGCCCTAGCTGATTTTAAAGGCGTACCCGGTCGGTATGAGTGGCTTGATGCGCGGACTAACAATGGTGCTTTTTCGGTCGTGATTGATTATGCGCACACTCCGGGCTCATTCGAAGCCTTGCTTAAAGCTCTTAAAGACAAGAAGCCGACGCGCTTGATAGCGGTATTCGGTTCATATGGTGAGGGTCGTGACAGATGGAAGCGTCCACAGATTGGAACCATCGCAGAAACGTATTGCGACAAGATGTATCTGACCAACGAAGGCCCGGGAGATGAGCATCCGCAGACGATTGTTGATCAGATCGCATCTGGCATTACCGACAAGTTGAAAATAATTATGATTCTCGACCGGCGCAATGCAATCAAAGCAGCCCTTGAAGAGGCCAAGGAGGGCGATATTGTTGCCTTGATTGGGAAGGGACA
>JAHFLG010000074.1 GCA_023244975.1 Candidatus Harrisonbacteria bacterium | reverse complement strand
GTCTGGTTTAACCAACCCTTCATCGGCAAAGTATTAAAAGAAGGCATGCGCGTAAACTTTGCCGGCAAAGTTTTTGAAAACAAAACCGGGCTGCATATTTCCAATCCAAGTTATGAAATAGTAAAAGGCACCTCCGAGATGCGACACACGGCCGGACTAATCCCCGTCTACCCAGAGACGCGCGGGCTTACCAGCAAAGGCATTCGGTATCTAGTAAAGAATTTTCTCGATATCATCGAATTTATTCCCGACTTTATCCCCGAAGAGGTGCTGGTCGAGCGCGGTCTGCCTGATCTCAACTCGGCACTGCGCAAAGTCCACTTTCCTAAAAGCCCTGATGCTGCCGAGCGCGCCAAAACCCGTTTTGCCTTTGAATATGTATTCCTGATTCAGCTCAACAACCTCAAAAGCCGCGAGCAGCTTTCACGCGAAAACGCGCCTGCTCTACCGGTTTCTGACAGTGAACGCGCAAAAATTCTTGGCATGCTGCCGTTTACCCTCACCGAAAGCCAGAGGCGCAGCTTAGACGAAATTATTTTGGATATTGCCAGGCCGCGGCCGATGAACCGGCTACTACAAGGCGATGTCGGTAGCGGCAAGACCGCAGTCTCCGCTGTTGCCGCTGTCATTGCCGCGCACAGCAACACCCAGGCAGTATTTATGGCACCAACCGAAGTGCTGGCGCGCCAGCACTATCACACCCTCACCGGAGTCTTCAAAAATTTTGATAAAGGCATTGCACTGCTCACCGGTAGCGAGTCCAGAATCTATCTCGGCGAAGGACTTGAAACCAAAAAAACCAAAGCAGCGCTCATCAAAGATATTGAAACGGGTGCAGTCGCTATTACCATCGGCACCCATGCGCTCATCGCCGAAAGTAAAAAAACCAAAACCAAAAAAGCTCAGCCGAAAATAACCTTCCCAAATCCGGGGCTCATTGTAATTGATGAACAGCACCGATTTGGCGTATCTCAGCGTGCGGCGCTACTGCAGCACAAAGATGCCCGCTCAATGTTGCCGCACTTTTTGTCGATGTCGGCCACGCCGATCCCTCGCACCCTCACTCTCGCCATCTTCGGCGACCTGGATGTTTCAACCATCAACGAACTGCCTAGCGGCAGAAAAGCCATCATCACCAAAATTGTTGATCCGATTAATAGACCTAAAGCCTACGGGTTCATCAAGCAGCAAATAGCGGCCGGTCGGCAGGCCTTCTTTATTTATCCCCGCATCGAGGCTTCGCAGGCCGAGCCAAAAGAAATTGGTCACCTGATGACGGCCGGCACGAAATCTATGTGGAACGAGGTCAAAGCCGTCAAAGCCGAATATGAAAAGCTCTCAACAACTATTTTCCCGGATCTCGAGGTAGCCATGCTCCACGGCAAGATGAAGGCGCAGGACAAGGCAAAGACCATGGCGGATTTTAAGGCCGGCAAGATAGACATTCTTGTTTCAACCTCGGTCATCGAAGTCGGCGTGGACGTCCCCAATGCCACGATTATGATTGTCGAGGGCGCCGACCGGTTTGGCCTGGCTCAGCTCTATCAGTTCCGCGGCCGCGTCGGCCGCGGTCAGCACCAATCATTCTGCTTTTTGTTCACCGACTCCACCGGCGAAAGTACGATGGTTCGTCTCAATGCCCTGCTCGAAGCAAAAAATGGTTTTGAACTCGCAGAAAAGGATTTAGAAATCCGCGGTCCGGGTCAGTTCCTTGGCGACAAACAGACCGGTGTGCCTGATTTTGCTATGCAGTCGCTCAACAATATCGAACTGATTAAATCCGCGCGCGACAGCGCCCAAAAGATCCTGGAAAAAGATCCTGACCTGAAAAACTATCCTCTGCTCAAACAAAAGTTAGCGAGCCTGAGCAAACAGATCCACTTGGAGTAATTACGCGCGCTTAATACTATAGCCGCCGCCCTGGTACTCAACCTTAAAGCGCTTGCCGTGATTGGTTTCAAATTCGCAGCTACCGCTACCTTTGGCCGCATGCAAAAAAGTCGCTATTTCGTCGTGGTTTAAATGCTTTTCCCAATAATGCAGGGCAGCCCAAATGCCATCCTCGCCTCCTTCCTGATACTCACTCTCGTCGTACTCCACCATGCACTGATGAATTGTTGCGTGTGCCATATTTGAAATTATAGCAAAAACATAGTATTTTTAGTACACTTCAGATATATCTGGTCCCATCGTCTAGTGGCTCGGACGTCACCCTTTCACGGTGAAAACAGGGGTTCGATTCCCCTTGGGACTACTGAGTTGGTGCTACAATACTATATAGCATGGCGTTTCTTGGCAGATCATCGGAACTACTGCTTCTTATTTTTTATAAGCTACTACTTGCCGCCGTTCAAATCGTTGCCGGCACGCTGTTTTTAATGGTGGCCTTTTTTATTAAACACCCGACTATTATTCAGGCAATTCATGACATCGCTGTCAAAGATCGCCTGGATCAGGTGATCAACTGGTTTGCCCAAACTATTGTCAGCTGGCAGGTGGAATATCAAGTAGTGCTTCAACTTGGCCTCATTCTTATCGCCCTCGGTGTTTTCAGCGTGATCGTAGCGGGCGGCCTCTGGTTTAAGTCTGAAAAAATGCGATTGCTTGCGCTTGTTGTATTTGGCTCGCTCGCCCTCTATAGCATCTATCACCTCGCTACAGACTTTTCAATCCTTAAGCTGCTCACCCTTGGAGCAGATCTCTTTATCATCTACTACTTCTGGAAAATTCTCCCTAAACATCTTCATCAGTAAATCCAGCGGTAGACCCATGATCGAATATATATCGCCCTCAATACGTTCAATAAATTTCGCGCCTCGACCCTGAATCGCGTAGGCGGCTGCTTTGTCTAAAGGCTCACCGGTAGCGATGTACGTGTCAATCTCCTGCTCTGATATTTTTTTTACTCGTACACGACTTATGTCAACATCCGAAAATTCCTTTTTGATTTTTGTATCAAGCACCGCCAGTCCAGTCATCACCTGATGAGCCTTGCCATTAAGTGCTAAAAGCATCTCCTTCGCGCGCTGTGG
>JAHFLG010000034.1 GCA_023244975.1 Candidatus Harrisonbacteria bacterium | reverse complement strand
CCGACCCGCTCGGCATGATCGGCAAACGCCTAGAAGTCTCGACCTTAATCATCGACGCATTTTCTCCGAGCGTAAAAAATCTGGAAAAGTGCGTGGAGACCTTGGGCGCATCAGTGACCGACATCGTACTCTCCCCGCTTGCGGCCGGCTACAGCGTACTTTCCAAAAATCAAAAGGAGCTCGGTGTCATCCTCATCGACATCGGCTTTTCCAAGACCAGTATCGCGGTGTACAGCGAGAATCGCCTGGCTCACGCGGCCGTTATCCCGGTCGGCAGCTCAAATATTACCAATGACCTCGCGATTGGCCTGCGTATTCCGATTGAAGCCGCGGAGATTGTTAAACTCTCATTCGGCAGTGCCCTGGCAAAAGAGGTTTCCTCGCGCGACGTTGTCGAACTCGTCAAAATTGACCCGCGAGCGAGAGGAACGGTGACCAAAAAGTTCATTGCTGAAATAATTGAGGATAGACTTGCGGAAATTTTCGAACTGGTGAATACTGAGGTCAAACACGTAGGCAAAATAAGTTCGCTACCGGCTGGGGTGGTGCTCATAGGCGGAGGGGCAAAGATCCCCAATATAGCTGAATTAGCCCGAAATGAGCTCAAATTATCGGCTCAAATCGGGGTTCCAGATATGACGGCACTAAAGGCAGTGAGCGGCGAACTCAACCTCCAGGCGGAGGATCCTGAGTTTGCAACCGCTATCGGTCTACTGTTATATGAAAGCGATGCCAACGAAGACAAACAAACGCCGGCGAAACCGATCACGAAAGGGCTCAAAAAAATCCTTGACTACTTCATCCCGTAAAAAAACTCAAAATTCTGCAGACCAGGTTTATCAGGTTAAGATAAAAGTATTTGGTGTGGGAGGCGGAGGCGGAAAT
This sequence comes from Candidatus Harrisonbacteria bacterium, assembly GCA_023244975.1. Lineage (GTDB taxonomy): Bacteria > Patescibacteriota > Minisyncoccia > UBA6257 > 1-14-0-10-44-23 > JAHFLF01. The sequence continues at coordinate 9,093 of JAHFLG010000034.1, read as the reverse complement.
GCAATTAGCCGGATGCGCGAGTCATTAAACGGCCGCGCGATTGAACTCATTAACGTCAATACCGACAGCCAGGATCTTGAAAAGTGCACGGTCAAACGAAAGATCCACATCGGCAAAAATCTAACCCGAGGTCTTGGCACCGGCATGAACCCCGAGCTTGGCCGACAGGCTGCCGAAGAAAACCGATCTGAAATCGTTGAGGCAGTCAAAGGCGCCGACCTTATCTTCATCACCGCCGGCCTTGGCGGCGGCACCGGCTCTGGCGCTGCTCCGGTAGTCGCTGAAATCGCCCGCGAGCACGGAGCTCTGACTATCGCCATTGTTACCAAACCATTCACGTTTGAGGGCAGCCAGCGCGCCCGAGTGGCCGATGAAGCGTTAATGCGGCTTCGCGAACGCGTAGACGCCCTGATTGTCGTCCCGAACGACCGCGTGTTCAATGTTATTAAAAAAGACACCCCGATTTTGAAAGCCTTTGAGCGTATCGACGATATTCTTCGCGACGCTATTGCCGGCATCAGTGAACTTATTGCCAGTACCGGTATTATCAATGTCGACTTCTCAGACGTCAAAACTATTATGAAAGAAGCCGGCTCGGCCTTAATCGGCGTCGGTATTGCCACCGGAGCCACCAGAGCCACCACTGCCGCCTCCCTAGCCCTTAACTCACCGCTCCTTGAGTTCTCAATTGAAGGAGCGCGCGGTATTCTCTTTGGCGTATCCGGCGGCCGCGATTTAAAAATGCAGGAAATCAATGACATTGCCAAAGCCATCACCGCCACTATCGACCCATCAGCCAAAATCATCTTTGGCGCCTATCACGACCGTAAGTTACCCAAGGGTTCCATCAAAATCACCCTAATTGCCACCGGCTTTAATGGCACGCTTTCCAAATCCACCTCTTCAGAATTTGGTGTATCTACCAGCCTCTTCAGTGAAATGGAACTGATTGCCGAGACAAAGTCCGAGCCGCTACCACTTGAAACTAAAAAGGAAAGGGAGGCCAGAGAAAAAGAATTTAAACTGAAGCAGCCGGTAGCCGCCAAAGACAAAGATATTCGCGAAGAACGCAAAGAAAAACTCGCTGGCGCCTCTGCGACCTCCGGCCAACCAATCCTCGAACAAAAGAAATCCGACATCTGGGAGATCCCCGCCTTTCTCCGCAAAAAGAGACGACTCTAGAGCCGAGCCGTAACCCCGGCCGTCACAGCGAGTATAGACATAGGTTCCCTACTCGCGAGACGGACGAGGGTGAGCGCGAGGCTAGCCAAGTTAGAGCCTCGTGGGTTTGTAGGTAGCTGGGGCTTTGGCAAGGTAGTCGAGAAGGGCTGTTTTGGAGAGCAGATTGGTTTGCGCGCCAATGGCTTGGACTACGCTCATGGACTCTATTGGCCCCCACTGCAGCGCCTGCTCCACCGTGAGCCCGCTCATGAGTGCGGCCATAAAGCCGGTTGAAAATGCGTCTCCAGCACCAGTGCGCGAGATCGGTGGTTTTGGATCAGGATATGGGGTCATCTTCCACTGGTTGGTGCCGTCAGAGGCATAGGCGGCGTCCGGGCCGTCGGTAATGGCAATAATTTTCGGGCCAAGCTTGTGCAGACCGGCAAACTCGTCTTTAAGATCGCGATCTTGTACACCGAGAATATGCTGAGCCTCTTCGCGGTTTACAAACAACACATGCGTTCGGGCGTAAATCCGCTTAAGCCGCTGCGCCCCCAACTTCATCTGGAAGGTGCCGGGGTTAAAACCCATGTTAATGTTCGGGTGAGCCTCAAGGTGGTCAGCGAGTTTATCGTGAACGTCCAGAGCGTGTTCGCCGATGGAAGAAAAATAGACCCATGTAACATCATCAACCACGTCAATCGGGTGATATTTAAAATCCTCGTGTTTTACTAAAATAGTCCGCTCAGCTCCGTAATTAAGAACAAAGTGATAGTTGGTCGGAATGCCCGGATTGACCTTCACAAGCTCAGTAGCGACGTTCTGCTGCTTATAATAGTCGATAATCTGCTGGCCATAATAGTCGTCCCCTACACCAGCGAGCATCGCGGTTTTAAAACCAAGGCGCGCGAGGCCCACAGCCACATTACTCGCATTACCCACAGCCGGGACAACCTTGAGGCTCTCATAGGGAATCTTGTCGCCAAAAGGCATGGAGAGGGTCATCTCCTTGGTCTTAGGATCAGTCGTAACCGTACCAACCGAAAGCTTAATAAAGGCATCGATAACTACATCGCCGATAGCGATCAGGTCATATTTATTATGCATAGGAAAATTGTATCACACTTTTCTGACAATCACCCTCTTCACTGCAGCAATGATATCTTTGACTCCCATGCCATATGTCTCGTAGAGTTCGCTCGGCTTGCCGCTCTGGCCAAAGGTATCCTGCATGCCGATAAATTCCATTGGCGTCGGGGCGTGTTTGGCGAGTACCTCGGCGACCGCTCCCCCGAGCCCACCCATAACCTGATGCTCTTCAACGGTAACCACGGCTCCGCACTTTTTTGCAGCCGCCACAATCGTTTTCTCGTCGAGCGGCTTGATGGTATGACTATTGATGACCAGTACATCAATATCTTCGTCAGCCAGAGCCTTAGCAGCCAACAGCGCATTGTATACGAGTGAGCCGCAGCCAATAATGGCAACCTCCGGCTTCTTGGTGGTCCAGAGTGTTTCGGCTCGGCCGACCATAAACGGCGTGGCGTCAGTAGTAAACACCGGGCTTTTTTCGCGGCCAAAACGGAGATAGAACGGGCCAACTATTTTGGCGGCGGCGAGTGTTGCCTTCCGGCCCTCGATCATATCGCACGGAACAATTACGCGCATATTGGCCATCACCCGCATCGTAGCAATGTCTTCAACGGCCTGATGAGTAGCGCCGTCAGGGCCAACTGAGATACCGGCGTGATGCCCGGCGACCTTCACGTTTGAATCGTTATAGGCAATTGTAGTGCGAATCTGCTCCCAGTTACGTCCGGGAGAAAAGGTAGCATAGGAAGATATAAACGGAATCTTGCCGGTGACGCCTAAGCCAGCGGCAATAGTAGCCAGGTTCTGCTCGGCAACACCAACTTGGAAAAACCGCTCCGGAAACTTTTTTGAAAATGCCTCAGCCCGAGTAGACTCGGTGAGGTCGGCACAGAGCGCCACAACGTTCTTGTTGTTTTCGCCGGCCTTAACAAGGCCTTCGCCGTAGCCGTCGCGCGTCGGCTTCTGCTTGATCTCCGCGCTAAAAATTTCAGCGCTCAGTTTTAAATCTTTGTTAAGCATATATTCAACCGTGAATTGCAGGGCTTCGCCCCATACTCCGAGGGCACATGGCGCAGGCCGGCTGGGCCGAGCCCGAAGAAGGTTTTTAGTCCAAAAACCATTCTGTTGCCCGCAGGGGTGTGGGGCGAAGCCCTGCTAATTCTACTAACAGCACTTGCCGCTGCTGCCTCCACTGCAGGCCGAGCAACTGGCTTGACCACAACCGCACTTCGCAGACATCTGACACATTCCCGGACGCTTTCCTTTAACGCCCATCGCAAGAATGCCAAGCACGAGACCATGCCACAGCCACTGCTCCGAAGTCAGGCCCCAGAACATATCGCCCCGGCGAATAGCAACACAGGCATAAATAACTGAAAGTAAACCGACGATCCAGCACAATCCCCCGAGCATTGGCATGAGGCAGCAGTGCCAGTGCATTCCGTGACCTTTTTTCATCATACCCTGAGTTGTCGTTTGATTTTGATCCATAGTAGTAAATTTTTTAATTAAAATCTCCTCGACCTTTTAGCTCCTTCCTCCAGTCAGGCTCTGATGCTGCGCCTGCAACTCGGAAAGTGCGATCTTAGCCTGATCTTGATTGGGCGGCATGCCATGCCATCGATAATCATTTTCCATAAATCCGACTCCTTTGCCTGGAATTGTATGAGCGATGATAAGAGTTGGTTTTTCATAGACCGCGCGCGCTTCATTCACGGCGCCGATAAATGCTGCAAGATTATGTCCATCAACTTCAAGTACGTGCCAATTAAAGGCTTCGTACTTTGCCCGCAGCGGCTCTAAGGCCATTACTTCTTCGGTGTCGCCATCGATCTGAATATAATTGCGATCCATCACGCTGATTAGGTTGCTGAGTCGGCGCTTGCCTGCAAACATAACGGCCTCCCAGGTGTTGCCTTCTTGCTGCTCGCCATCAGAGGTCAAACAGTAGGTATAATATTTTTTCTTGTCGAGCTGTGCCGCCAGAGCAATACCAATAGCCTGACTAAGACCTGAACCGAGCGGACCGGAGGTGGTTTCAAGTCCGGGAAGCGCTGTCCGATGCGGGTGACCCTGGATTCGGGAGTTTATTTTTCGCAACGTCTTAAGTTCTTCGCGGGGAAAATAACCGGCGTGAGCCATAGTAGCATACTGTACGGGACAGATGTGTCCGTTGCTCAACACCAGCCGGTCACGATCGGCCCACTGCGGCCTTTTTGGATTGTGATTTAAAATATGAAAATAAAAAGCCGTAAAAATATCTGCCATGCCAAGAGAGCCAGCGCTGTGTCCGCTGCCGGCGAGCAGCAGTGATTCGATAACATCCTGTCGAATCTCGTTTGCCTTTAATTCCAATGATCGTAGTTTACTCGTGTTCAGGGACTGCATCTAAATAGTATACTATAATTCCAAATACTTCTTAAATATCGCTCCGGGATTTTCGGCGCCAAATATACTTGAACCCGCTACCACCTGAGTTGCTCCGGCCGCCTTCATTTGTGCCGCAGTCTCCGGGGTCACTCCTCCGTCTACTTCAATCACCATATTCGGAAAACGAGCATGTATTGAGGCGATTTTTTCAAGCGTCCCCGGCTCCATAGACTGACCGGCGAGCCCCGGATGCACGGCCAGAATTTGGCAGGCCGGTAACCCCGCCAAGTAGGTTAATGCGTGATTAACCGGAGTCTCGGGAGCAAGAGCAAGCATTGGCTCAACACCCCTGTCGCGGCAGCAGGCTACCACTACTTCTAATGATGCCGTTGCCTCAAGATGAAAGATCAACCGCGAAATGCCCGCCGCCAGCCATGGATCCATGGCCTGCTCGGGTTCGTTCATCATCAAATGAAGTTCTATCTTAATGTCGGAGGTAAGCTTCAATTCAGCCAGATCTCCGGGATTACGCCAGGTTGAGTACCCATTGGTAAATCCGCCGTCAGCAATATCAATATGCAGCCATCGCTCCTCGGGTCTGATCATCGGGAACAGTGACTCACGGGCTATTTGCACGCGCGCCTTCACCGTTTCAAAATCCTGACAATTGATAACCGGAATGATGTTCATATTAAAACTTGTTAATCCTGCGCAGGTGCCGCTCCGCATTTGAAAACGGCGTCGCGAGCCAGAGCTTAATCGCTTCCAACATTTCCGGCTCAGTCACAAACCGGGCGCCAATCGAAAGCATATTGGCATCATTATGATCGCGTGAAAGCTTGATAATATCCATACTTCCCCCATACCAGACCGTGGCACGCACTCCTGTAACTCGGTTGGCAACCATAGCCTCTCCCTGCCCACTCCCGCCGAAAATAATTCCGCGACTCTCCGGCTTTTTAGCTACCAGCCGTGCAGCTTTAGAAATAAAATCCGGATAGTCGTCGTCTTTATCAACATGATCCGGACCACAATCGATAACGTCGTAGCACTGCTCAATCAGAATTTTCTTAATCTTCTCCTTGAGTTCAAACCCTGCATGGTCAGTCGCCAGATAGATAGTCATGTCATCATTATAAACCATCAGGCTCTACTGCAAAAGGCTGGAAGGTTGGCGTCAGCCTGATGGGTATCTTTTTGAAATCGATGACCCTCTTATCTTTGATCGCGGCCTCAGCCATCAGGCCGTTCATGGTTTCTTTAGAAAAATCCTGATCAAAGACAAAGTTACCGAGGCTATAGGCGATAAAGCCAACATGCGGTTCCTGGATCCCCGCCTTCGCGGGGATGACAGAAGAAGTATATTTTTCCACTTCTTCTGTCACATGCGGGTGGGTGCCGATGAATAGATCAGCTCCGGCATCAATAAGGGCGCGGGCGATCTGTCGCTGCTGTGCGGTTGAGTGCGTCTGATATTCAATGCCGCCGTGAAAGAGCACAACAACTACATCGGCCTGTTTGGATTCTTTGATATACCTGATAGCTTCTGAAGTATTGGTAATACTAAACGAGCTAATCCCCGGCCAGCCAACTCCGGCCTCAAGTCCGGTTGGATATAAGTTCGTGTAACTTAGAAAAGCGATCTTGGTGTCTCCCAGTATTTTAATAACCGGAGTATTGGCTTCTGTGGCATCTGCCCCGATCCCTACGGCACTGATGCCAGCGTCCCGAAGATGAGTCAGGGTGTCGAGTATGCCGACGCGCCCATAATCAAAGATATGATTGTTCGCTGACGCGACAACGTCAAAGCCGGCAAACTGCAAAGCATTAATAGTTCCTGCTGGTTCAAAATGAAATGAATAGATGCTGCCGCTCCGTGTTCCCCGATCAGTGACCGGCCCTTCAAGATTGCTAATCGTTAAGTCAGCTGCCTGAGTCGTTGAAGCAATCAGCAAAAATGGATACAGCGGATCCTGCTGTTTTTGAATCTGTTTTTTCACCAACCGATCGAGCATGATATCGCCGGTAAAAAGGAGGTGATATGTAGGCTGCGCGGGCAGAGCAGCCGGAATAAGCGGCAAAGGTTGTTGATGCGGAAAACTTAAAAAGAGTCCAGTGAGGGCGAGCACTGCCAAAATATCAACACCAATAACAAAAACTATTAGAAATTTTTGCAGGCTTCGAGAATGTGGGATATCAAGGTGCATACATAGCTCCACTCGTTGTCATACCACGAGAGGACTTTGACCAGGTCGCCGTCGATAACTTTCGTATACTCTAGGTCAACAAGGGTGGCATAGCTCATGCCGATAATATCAGAGGAGACCGGCTGATCGTTGCTCACACCAAGGATCCCCTTCCAGCGCGGGCTGGCAGCAGCTTTTTTCAAAATTTCGTTAACCTCTTCCTTGGAAGTTTTACGCTTAGCAACAAAAGTTAGGTCGGTCAGCGAACCGGTGATCACCGGCACGCGAATGGCAATACCGTCAAACTTGCCCTTTAAGTCAGAAACGGCGCGAGTTACTGAGACCGCCGCACCGGTGGATGACGGAACAATATTTTGCGCGGCAGCGCGGGCACGGCGAAAGTCCTTGCCTCCCTTAGCCGATGCATCGGTCAGAGTCTGAGTCGCGGTATAGGCGTGAACTGTTGAAAGCGCGGCTTTGACAATACCGATCTCGTCATGAAGAACCTGAACCACAGGAGCCGTCGCGTTGGTAGTGCAGGAACCATTAGAAGAAATCGTGCAACCTTTGAGTCCGGCTTCATTAATACCCATCAAAATAGTCTTTCCTCCAAGCGTTCCTTCTTCGTCTTTAGCCGGAGCGCTGATAACCACGTGCTTAGCTCCTGCGGCGTTTACATGGACACTCGCCTTTTCAAATGATTCAAAAAGTCCGGTGCACTCCACCACCAGATCAATACCCATAGCTCCCCACGGTAGCTTAGTGGCATCCTTTTCTCCGACAACAGTTATTACTTTGCCATCAACGGTCAACGTGCCGCCGATTCCATTCTCATTTTTCTTAGAGGTCACCTCTTTGTCGTACCCGCGATAGACCGAGTCATGACGGAGCAGATACGCCAAATTATCAACATCTCCCAAATCATTAATCGCCACGATATCAAGCTCAGGATGACCAAACGCCTGCCTTAAAAATAACCGACCGATCCTGCCAAATCCATTAATTGCTATTTTTGCCATATATATTAATAATTAATTTTTCTATAATACCATATCTCCAACCTTAATGCCGTCTCTCGCTACAGTCCCGGCAGGAACCTCGAGCACCCTATCAACCGGAGTCGGCGGACGATACATTGCAGTTGGAGGGCTTGCAGGAACGTTTTCGGTAACACCAATCACCTGACCATTATTAATCCAAATAAAATCGAGCGGAAACTGCATATCCTTCATCCAAAACGCCTGCATAGATGAAGACGAAAACACAAATAGCATGCCATGACCCGACTCTAACGATCCGCGACCGGACAATCCTTTTGCCTGAGAAAACAAGGTATCGGCAATTTCAACGGTATAGTGATTGGAACCGATCGCAATGCTCTGCGATTGACCCGATGGTTTTTGGCTACGCACAATCAACGCGATAATCACAAGCAGTACAATAATACCAATAACGATCAAGATTTTTTTATCTGCCATATCTGAGATGAAATGCCGCGATGCCAAAGGCGACGGCAACGTTAAGCGACTCCTTGCTCCCCACCATTGGTATTTCTAGTATCGTATCACACTTCTTCAGAACTGCCTGCGGAATCCCTTCAACCTCTGCGCCCACAATGAGCACGATTTTCCCGCGGAGACGGGAATCCAGATCGTATAAAGATACCGCTCGCTTGTCGAGCTCGAGAGCGACAATGGTAAAACCCTCTTGTTTCAGTTTATTGATAAGCCGACTCGTACTTGTAACCTGCTCCCAAGCCACCTTCTTCTCGGCGCCAAGAGCCGTTTTGGCGATATCGCCGCGCACAACTCCTAGTCGATCGAGCGGAGAAGGTGTAATCCCGCACAAATACAGCTTTTCTACGCCAACCGCGTCGGCAGTGCGCAAAATTGAGCCGACATTATGCAAACTTCGTATGTTATGGAGAAGCACAACCATGTCTTTTCAAAATACGGATAATCGGTTAAAATAGCAACATTGAAAAAGCTCCCCTAGCTTAGTGGTAAAGCTACGGACTCTTAATCCGCAGATAATGGTTCGATTCCATTGGGGAGCACATGAATCTCATCACCCTTGATACGAAGCTGTCGCAAGTCCAGGGAATCCTGCCGAAGTTTCTCGTCAAGCTCAACAAGCTAGAAATTCATACCGTCTACGACCTACTGCGCCATTTTCCGGCTCGTTACGAAGATTTTTCCAAAGTCAGCAAAATTACTGATCTCAAATCCGGCGAACAGGTTACCATTCGTGCCGAGGTGCGACGCATCAGCAGCCGCAAAACCTG
>JAHFLG010000008.1 GCA_023244975.1 Candidatus Harrisonbacteria bacterium | reverse complement strand
ATTTTATGCATCATGGCTTAATTCAGTTTCTTTGCTCCGGCACCAGGGATCGAACCTGGGACCCACTCCTTAACAGGGAGTTGCTCTACCGCTGAGCTATGCCGGAATATGTTGTTTTATGAACTGCCTACCTCTATAGCTTTTGAGTTGCTTCTCACGACGCAAGGCTTCACCACGATTTACAGCCACTTCAGAATAAACGATAATCCAACTTCCATCAAATCTACTAGTGTAGCCTTTGAAAACTTTATCGTTGTGCAACTTTAAACGCTCTTCTAAATTGGAAGTTTGACCAATATAGATTTTATCCGCCACAGAATTATATATTGAGTAAATGTAATACATAATCTCGCTCTACCTCCGCCGGCTGGCGGAGAGCTACGCCGGAGCTTAACGCAAAATGATTTTAAGTTGCTCTTCCGGAGTAAGCTTCGATATATGGACAGATGAAGCTTACTCGTCTCAGCCTGGTGGCTTCGACCCGCTTCGCTATGCCCCGCGCCTTCGGCGCTACGGCTTATGCCGGAATGGTTATATACTAGCCGTATCTTAAGCATTTTTCAAGCGTGATATACTAAGGTCAATAATTATTAATAACTACTATGGATAAAGTTCAACACTTTGAGATTCCGGCGGATGATATGGCACGGGCGAGAAAATTTTACGAAACCACCTTTGATTGGAAGACCATGGACTTCCCGATGCCCGGCGGCATGCAGTATGCAGGGCTACACACCGGCCCGGTAGATGGCAAAGGCGTGCCAACCGAGCCCTGTTTTATCAACGGCGGTATGTTTAAGCGCGGCGGCCAATTCATTCCCACCAGCCCAACGGTAGCCGTGATAGTCAGCGACATCAATGTCTCAATTGCCAAGGTTAAGGCAAACGGCGGCACTGTTATGGGCGAGATAATGGAAATCGGCGGCATGGGACTCTATGTCTACGTTAAAGATACCGAGGGCAACCTGATCGGCATTTGGCAGGATGTTAAAAAATAAACTACCATTAAAGAATTATGAAACACTACATTTGTACCGGAGAGTGTCACGGCATGTCAGATAAGCCAGGAGTCTGTCAGGCAGAGGTCTGCGAAAAAAAGAGTCAGCCGCTCACTGAGTGTAACTGCGAGGGCGGCCAACACGAAGGAAAAGGTCACGACCACTCCTCGCACTAATAATTTTTATTGGCTGAAATTGTTTGAGTTGCGGCTGCGGCTGATGGAGCCGGACACGTTTCCGTCGCCTCACAATCAGGCTGAGTACTTAAAAAGGCCGAGTAACCGAGTTTAATAACCACGAGAATGACCATCGCCATCACCAATCCTCGAAGCCAATGGTTGCCAAATTTGAGTGCTACCCGGCTGCCGATATACGCACCGATAACAGATCCGATGGCAAGCGGAATCGCCAAGTTATAATTGATAATATTGCCGGCGGCAAATTCAACCATGGATCCGGTCAAAAACACCGCCGAAATAGTAACGGCATCGGCGGCGGCTTCAACTAAACTGCGCCGAAGCAACACAACAAAAAGAGCGATGAATAGCGTTGTGACTCCAACGGAAAAAAATCCGCCATACACGCCAAGAATAAAAGCGCCGCCGGCAGCCATAAATTTCCTGAGATGACTATATCGATGCGAGCCGGCCTGCAATCCGGCCATGCCCTTGCGAAAGACAATAAAAATCAATAGAAATACAACCGCAAAGAGTACTGCAACTATAGATGAAGCTTTTTGGGCGTCGATCTGAGTGATGAGTCGTGAGCCTAGAATAGCGCCGACAAACGCCAAAGGGGCGAGGTGGAAAATAATATCATACTGAATTTTTTTATTCTTCCAATACTCAAACGCAGCAACGGCATTGATTGACCAGGCCGACAAAATGTTCGTTGCCACCGCGGTAGCCGGTGACAAACCTAAAAAGAAAAGTGCAGGGAGCGTGATCATAGAACCGGCGCCTACCTCGCTTCCCAAAAATCCACCCGCAAACCCCACAATTAATAACGCAATGCTAGTTACCATGGTTTATTCTGAACCGAATAGAAAATTCCAGATTTTTCTAAGATCCGTACGCTTTACTTTGATATGAAAAAGCCCCGGAATAATCGGTATGCTGAATTCAACTTCTCCCTCTGAGTCCACCTCAACTAAACCGCTCTCGAGCGGCCTGGTCATTTCGTCTGTTCGTGTTTTTTGTAAGGCCGCTTTCAAAGTCTCCTGATCCACGGCAGAAAGGGCTTTAAATTTAGCCTCAAAATCCTCGGCTGTGCCGACAACCTCACCTCGTCTTACCCCCTTGCTCAATCCTTCATCGAGAATACTCATATAAAATAAATTTTATTTAATTAATAATTCCTTAAAAATTTTCTGCAGAACCGCCGGATTCCCCTTTCCTTTCAGTGCTCCCATGGCCTTGCCGACAAAGAACATTAAGGCCGCCTCTTTGCCTTTTTTGTAATCGGCAACCGGTCCGGGGTGCGCGGCAATTATTTCAGCGGCCATCGCGGCCAACTGACCTTCGTCGCTGACCTGCTCCATACCAGAGTTCTTCATAATCTCAGCCGGGTCCCCTCCCTCATCAAACATCTTCTTCAAAATATCCTTGGCGCCGCGACTGCCGAGTTTTTCGCCCGCAACGAGCACAATCAGGTCTGCAAAGTTTTCAGGATTAATCTTTGTTTGAATCGGATCAACTATGCCGGCGCCAGCCATCAGGCCTTTGAAGTCGCTGCTCAGATAATTAATTGCGAGCTGATTTTTCTTTACCAGTTCGGCAGGATTTCGCTTGAGCTCTGAAGCTACGGCTTCAAAATAATTTGCAAGCGGACGGTCAATAACCAACTGCTCAATCTGCTCGGGCGTAAGCGCATACTCTTTGGCAAACCGAACGCGCTTGGCAGCCGGCAGCTCCGGAATCTCTAAGCGCAGCTTTTTAAAATCAAACCGCGAGAGGTCAACCGGCGGCAGATCAGGATCCGGAAAATATCGATAGTCATGACTCGATTCTTTTTTGCGCTGACTGACGGTAATCTTTTGGACATCGTCCCAGCCGCGCGTCTCCTGCACCACGGCTCCGCCGCTCTCCAAAATT
>JAHFLG010000033.1 GCA_023244975.1 Candidatus Harrisonbacteria bacterium | reverse complement strand
CGAACCGGAATCCAGGACTCCGGAGATCATCGCACTCGATCCCGTCGACGATGACTCCGAGGAAGACGGCGAGTTCGACTACCCCATCCCGGAGGACGGTGCCGAGGACGGTCCTTCGGAGGACGCTTCATGAGCCGCAAGAAGCGGTGGCAGTCGAAGAAAGGTGCCCGACCGTCGGTCGTTCCACGAACCCGACGGGACGACGAGGTTCCGGCTCCTCATGTCCGGAAACAGGAGTCGTCCGGGAGCGGTGGCATCGACCGCTTCAGGACTCCTCCGCCGTCGGCGCGGTGATCTCGAAGCCGGGGGCGCCATCTGGATTCGACATCCGGCCGGCGCCCCCACTACACAGACGTAACAACAAAAAACCCCGACCTTGGTCGGGGTTTTTTGTCACTTGCAATGTGTTGCGGGGGAGGGATTCGAACCCCCGACCTCGTGGTTATGAGCCACGCGAGATGCCACTTCTCCACCCCGCGGGCTTATTATATGTGTTCTGGGGCGATTAGTCAAAGATTTTGAGAACCTACTGAAGTGATATAGAATCTAAGCATGCACCCAACGAAAGGACAGCAGCCGGTGACAGATAGTATTCTTGATGCGCTTAGTGGCTGGCGTCACGCGCTGGCCGGACGCAACTTTCAGATCCTTTTAGCCGGAGGGATTCTATGCGTTATTCTTTTATATATCACCGGCGCATCCCCTATCGAACGAGTTATTGCTATTAGCCTAATCGTTTTGACTCTAGTAGCCGAATTTTTTAACTCCGCGATTGAAGAGCTTTCAGATGTATTGATTCATGAGCACCATCCCGGCATCGCCAAGGTCAAAGACCTGAGCGCCGGTGCGGTACTTCTCATCGGGCTATGTACGCTTGCTACTGTCGCCTACTTTGTTTTGCCAAAGTACTTTACGAACTTCTGAAACTCGTTGCCTTTTTCCGCGAAATTTTTCCACAGACTGTAGCTTGGCGAAGCCATGGATAGTAAGCAGATACTGCCGGCAGTTGTGTGCCTGTAGGCAAACTGAACAGCGGCTTCTAGGCTTTTAGTGTGCAAAATTCTTAGACCCTTAGTATTTTTCAACATTTTTTTTCCGCTGTCGGGAAACATCGCTACATTTTTTATCTTTGAGCTGTGAATCAGTTCTTCAAGTTTCGAAAAGTCATATCCCCTGTCTTCGCCGCCGAGAAAGATAGTCTGAGTTTCCGGAAGCGCGCGTAGCGCCTCAATGGTTGCCTCTGGTGTTGTTGCAAGGGCATCGTTATAAAATCGGATGTTTCTAAGCTCACCGATGAACTGTAGCCGGTGTGGCAGGCCTTTAAACTTTTTGATGGCTTTGGCGCTCACTTCGTCAGGAATATTCAGGAGTCTCGCTACCGTGACAGCTGCTCGTACGTTGTCGCGGTTGTGTGTACCAAGGAGCGGAATCTCTGAATCTTTGATCGGTAGATCCGGCTGATATGGAACCGGAGTTGCGACCGACTCCTTTACCCATGGCGCCAGTTCGGCCGGCTTGGGATTGAACACCAGATAATCTCCTTTTCTCTGATAACGGATAATGTTTTTCTTGGCGTTGTAATAGGTCTGCAGTGAGCCGTGATAGTTCATGTGATCCGGGAATAGATTTGTTATTACCGCGATGTGCGGACTGGTTTGGATGTCATCGAGCTGATAACTTGAGAGCTCAATAACGAGAATAGTATTTTTCTTTATTTTCGTGAGCGCAGCGAGCATTGGTTCTCCGATATTGCCGAGAAGTAGTGTCGGCCGCTTGGACTCTTTAATAATTGCATGTATAAGCGAAGCGGTCGTGCTCTTGCCTTTTGATCCGGTCACACCGATGACCAGGTTGTCTGTCTGCGACAGGAAAATATTTGTTGCGGTAGTGTAGAAAATGTTCACCAACTCCTTTTGAATCCCCGGAGTTCTGATGGCGATATCGTAATCAGCTTGCGTGCTCAGATACTGTTTCCCCTGAGATCGGTCAGCGATGCCAATTTTTAATTTCGGGTAGTGTTTTTTAAGATACTGCTGAGTTATTTTGCCCTCAGTGCCATAGCCGAGAATAAGAGCCTTTTCCATTCCTAGGAATGCGAATTGCGGAGGAATAAGAGGGGCGGGATAGGTTTGTAGCGCTGCAGTTACATCTTCTTTTTTGATTCTCATATTCTTAAGAATATGAGAATGATTAAGATTCAGTGCGACTCGAACTTCTTCAAAGGTGCCGACGCAGTCAAAGGGCTTCATGCCGCCACGGCCGGAGATGTCTTTAAATATCTGTCCGAGTTTTTTGTCGACACGCAGATCTTTGCCGAAGATTGCCAGAAGTTCCTTTTTCGATATAAACGGCGAAAGCATGGTAAAAGCAAAGGCGCATTTGGCACACTCCCCACACCATTTGTCATCCTGAGGTTTGCCGAAGGATCTACTTAGATTCTTCGCCGGGCTCAGAATGACAGAAACTCTGTTGCAACTGGAAAAGAGCTTGAAGTACTGCGGATATTTTGAAAATAATTTGGCGATGCGGATCTCGTTTGAGTGGCGCATCAGCGAGAAATACGTTACGTCAGGTGTGATATAGCGACGCGCATAGTCTTGAAACATGCCTTCGAACTGAGCCGACTTGCTCCACTGGTGGTTTATCTCCTCGCCGTGGTATTCGATATTGCCGAAGTTGCTGCTTCGTTCGTTGGCAACAACTACATAGCGATAGTCATACAAAATACCGATGAGGGTTCCAATGAAAGCAAGAATTGCTGAGACCGGAATGTGGCCGTTGTAGCTGTCTGGGTGTTTGGCAAATATTTTTTCATCTAAATATCGCTCGATAGTCAGATTCGGAAGTTTAAAAGCTTTGAGGAGCGCGCCCACCTGTTCATTTGGCTTCTGCGTTTGGGTGTAGAGGGTCGTAACTTTGAATTTGCCTTCCTTAAGTAGTTCAGTCGACACAATCGAGTCCTTGCCGCCGCCGATACTTGAAAGGACTCGGTTTTGCCGTTTCAGGTAGGTAGCAGTCACCTTTTCCGCTCCTGTTGCCTGAAACTCCGCGAGCTCTTTCGGGTCGAGGTTGTTGCGATATAAAAATTCACCAAGGCCTTTACGGTAGACGGTATTCCAAAATTCAGCCTGCTGCTTACTCAGCTTGTATGGCAACTGAAACTTTTTTGGGACATAGAGCTTGTAATAGCTGATGCCGAGAATCAGGTGGAGCCCACTTAGGATATTTTCTAATAGTTGCGGTGGGACATCTGCATCAATCCCCTGTGGCAGTACCAATCGTTCAGTAAAAACAATTGGTTCGGCGTTTTCAAAGTGAATCGCGTAGTGAAATGAGAGCTGCCCTGCGCCCAAATCGGCAGTGTAGGCAGTGAATTCAAAGATAGTAGGCTTTACCATGTGATAAGAGCATAATAGCTGATTCCCTTTATTTTTGCCAAAGTTTATGTATACTAATCCTGCTATGCATGCGGGCGTAGCTCAGCCTGGTTAGAGCGATCCCCTGTCACGGGATAGGTCACCGGTTCAAATCCGGCCGCCCGCGCACTACTTCGCCAAGGCTTCGTAGTGCACGCACTTCATAGTTCGTAAGAACGACGTAGTGCACGCACTTCAATTTTTTTGGCGAAGGAGTGCCCTCGATAGCTTTATGCGACGGAGGGCATTTCGTTCTATAATGTCTTTATGTATTCGGTTTATATATTGCAGAGCCAGAAGGATAATAGTTACTATACCGGAGTTACTACTGATCTAAAACAAAGAATAGTAGATCATAATAGCGGCTCATCACAATATTCTTCTACGAAGCGACCGTTTAAGTTACTTTGGCATTGCATTTTTTATGATAAGAAAAAAGCCTATGATTTCGAGCGATACCTGAAAGTTGGTTCTGGCATGGCATTTCGAAATAAACATTTAATATAAATTATTCCCCACAATGAAAGGAGCCGTACCATTTGGTCGGCTCCTTCGTGAGTCTAGTTCTCTAGCTCACGACTTTTGTGCTGGGGCGGATCTTTATTGTGAAGCATCCGTCCTCCTTGTCTCTTGTATCTGGCGCCGTGGGGCGCCAGAGGGGTTAAGTGATTTCGACTCCCGCGTCGCGCATCGCTCGAAGAGCGAAGCCGACCGTGATGGGATGGTAGGTGCTGCGTGCCTTGGCGAAGATCTCTCTCGCCAGAGCGATGCCTGCCGGGCCGGCTTTGCACAGTTCTCGGTAGAACCGGGTCACGTAGCCGAGGTTGCCATACGTGATCAGCAGTTCGGTAGCGGTAGTTGCGGCGAACCCCACATGGCCAGTCTCAATGGCCAGAAGAGCGAACCCTGCGCGACGGTTGGGGTCGACCGCCGTCGTGAAGCCGAAGTTCTTCTCCAGCTCTTCCAGTGTCGTGATCGGCGGCTTGTTCTTCTTGAGCGTGTTGAAGTAGATTCCCCACTGCCCGCCGATCCACTGTTTGCCGATCTCCAGTGGCGGGATGGTGCTCGCCGTGGCATACGGCGTCACCGCATCCACGAGCGAAGAAGCTGGCTTGGGGACGTTGTCCGGCACCCCCTCGCCGTATACCCACCGGTGCGCCCGGACCCTCGCGGTCGTGCCGACCGGAAGGTGTTCGTCTGCGAAATCCAGGAACTCTGCCGTCGACAGCGACTTGCCGCCGAAGGTGTTGAGGTAGAGCTCCATGAAGTTGTCGAAGCACTCGCGTCCGACCGTCTCCTCGAGGAGCCAGAAGAACGCAGATCCCTTGCCGTAGGGGACCTGATCGAAGACGTCATCGGGGTGGATCCCGACGAGGTCGCAGCAGAGGGCCGTCTTGCAGGACCAGCCCTTGGCGCACTTCGCCTCGAGCGATCTCTCGAGCGCGACCATTTCGCTTGTGCGATACATGTTCGCTCGGTCGACCCCTTCGAGGATTTCGAGAAGGCGCTCTTCGCCCCAGACTGTCGGCCCTTCGTTGAGCCACATCTCCGACCACGTCTTGTTCGTGACGTAGTTCCCGAGCCAGTCGTGGACGAGTTCGTGGACCAGGACCTGGATCCTGGCCTTGTCACCCGCGACGACGAGCGGGCTAAGGAAGGTGAGCACCGGATTCTCCATTCCCCCGTAGGGGAAGGAGGCCGGCAGCACGGCCGGCGTGAACCGGCCGCTGGGCATCGGTCGGCGGAAGAGCTTCTCCGCCGCCGCGATGATCGTGGGCAGCGAGACGAACTCCGCGTGGGCTCGGTCGAGCATCTCGGGCAGAGCCCAGACGCCGCAGCGATCATCGTACTCGCGGTAGTGGTAGTCGCCGACGAGGATGGCAAGCAGGTAGGCCGAGTACGGTCGATCCCGCTTCCATGTCTCCGTCGACGTTCCGTCGCCGTTGTCGACCCGGCCGAGGAAGTGATTGGCCGCGCACAGGCCGCGCACCTCGCTCGGAACCGTCACGCGCACCATCGAGGTAAACTTCACCCCCGGCGAGTCCGGACACGGAATCGCCGAGCGCGCGTGAATCGGCTCGAACTGAGTGATGAGGCCGGGCTTGATGCCCGGTTTGGCGTCGAACCACTGCAGGCCGCTGGCCCCGTGGCTCGTCGCGTAGGTGATCGCCACCTGCCGCGAGTCCGGCATGGTGAACGAGAGTCTCGATCCCGGGATCTTATCCGGGGTGTCGAGTTCCCACGAGACATCGCTGCCGGTGGTCGGATCGACGATCTTGAAGATCGCGAGGTCGCTCGTGTCGAGCTCCACCTTCCCGGACTTGTCGAAGGTCCAGGTAGCGGTAGCCTTGAGCACGTGCGCCTCGAAGTCGACCCGGATGTTCCAGTCCAGGTGCGTGGCGCGCGGCTGGTCGGCCGTGAACCACGAATGGGGATCCATCCCCGGGGTCAGTTTACGCATGTTCTCCCTTCTCCCCAGTGGGGATGTGTTTCATTCGATCAGGCGATGCGTGCGCCTAACCGAAGTCGAATATAATAGACGACCTCCCTACCCTATACCACTCCAAGTTCCTTGCCAACTTTTTCAAATGCGGAGACGGTTTTGTCCATCTGGGGTTTGGTGTGGGCGGCGGAGAGCTGGACGCGGATGCGGGCTTTACCTTGCGGAACAACTGGATAGCTGAAGCTGCGCACGTAGACTCCTTCGGCAAATAATTTTCCGGCAAACTGAGCCGAAAGTTTTTCGTCCATCAGCATCACTGGGTTAATCGGGTGCTGCCCATCCCCTCCCAGTTTAAATCCGAGCGTGGTCATTTTTTCGCGGAAGTATGTGGTGTTTTCGGCGAGGGTTCCTCGCGCTGATGCCAAGGTTGAATCGAAGTTGCGTAGAGTCCAGAGCGCGGTACCGGCGATTACCGGGGCAAGCGCGTTTGAAAAGAGCGAGGTGCGCGAGCGCTGGCGCAGCCACTCAATTATTTCTTTTCGGCCACTGGTAAAGCCTCCCGAGGCGCCGCCGAGCGCCTTGCCAAAGGTTGAGGTGATGATATCTACTCTGCCCATTACGCCACAGGCTTCGATGCTTCCCCTGCCGGTCGCGCCTAGTACGCCACTGGCGTGGCTCTCGTCTACCATTACTAAGGCGCCGTATTTTTCACCCAGATCGCAGATCTCTTTAAGCTTCGCTGTGATGCCGTCCATGCTGAAGACGCCGTCGGTGGCGATAAGGATGCGGCGACGTTTTCCGGCTGCTTGCAGCTGGGACTCTAAGTCGGTCATGTCGGAGTTTTTAAATCGAAAGCGCTCGGCTTTGCAGAGGCGGACGCCGTCAATGATGCTGGCGTGGTTGAGCTCATCGGAAATAATAGCGTCTCCTTCGGCGAGCAGTGTTTCAAACAAACCCGTGTTGGCGTCAAAGCAGGAGGTATACAGAATAGTGTCCTCTGTACCGAGGAATTTTGAGACCTCCTTTTCAAGCTCCTTGTGAACCTCCATAGTTCCGCAGATAAAAGGCACGGACGCTGTGCCGTAGCCGTAGGTATCAAGTGCCTCGTGCGCAGCCTTTCGAAGCATTTCGCTGCCTGCTAATCCTAAATAGTTGTTCGCGCAAAAATTGAGTAGCATCTTTCCTGCTACTTTTATTTCCGGTCCCTGATACCCTGAAAGTACGCCAAACTCTTTATAGGTTCCGGCCTCACGCAGTCCGGACAGGTCTTTTTGAAATTGGTCTTGGAACGGGTACATAAAAAATTATTATCGCAAGGTTATCGATAGCTCAACATTTAGTGCCTTGGCCGCCTTTTTTAAAAACGAGAGAGATGGGACGGTTTTTGCCTGCTCCGCACGGGAGATAACCGACTGTTGCGTGTTCAGTCGCATCGCGAGATCTTTTTGCGTATAGCCGCGATTAAGCCTAGCCTTAATAAGCATCCGGGCAATTTGATACTCAAGTTCGGACTCTTCGTAGGCCTTGGCGAAGGCTGGATTTTTAAGCAGTTCTTTTTTGTGAGCTTGGAAGTTCATTGAAATCAGTATATCACAATATTGTGATATTGCAATAGTCGCTGTGGATATTATTTTCGGGCATTATATTCGCTTAACCTGCCTAAGGCCAGCTTAATTTCTCGCGCATCAGTTTTTTGTTTTTTCTTTTTAAATCCGTGCAAGATCAGAAAGTATTTGCCGGTTTTAGCGATATAAAAAATTCGAACGTTGTCTTTTCCCAGTATGCGCAGTTCCCAAAAAGGAACGCCGGATAATTTTTTACTGTGTGGAGCTCCGAGTGTAATATTGAATTCGGAAAGCAATTCTAATGTTCTCGCCACTTTCACCTGCGTAAGTACCTCAAGCTCGTTAATAAAGTCTACAATCGGTTCTTGTCCACTCGGAGACTTATAGTATTCAATCCTCCAGGGAGCAGTCATAGGGCTTAATTACAAAGATTTCTGGAGATTTTTGAGCATTACCTTGGTCATCTTTGCGAGGTCGAAGTCGTGCTTCCAGCCCCAGTCGCGGCGGGCTTGAGAGTCGTTAATCGAGCGCGGCCAGGAGTCGGCAATTTTTTGGCGGTGATCCGGTTTGTAGGTTACTTTGAGGACCGAAATCCCTCCCCGCTTCGCGGTACTCCCTTTAAAAAAGGGAGAATTGTTAATTTCTTTTACTAACTCGTCGGCGCGGAAGCTGATGGCCGCCATGTTGTAGCTCGTGCGGATTTTGATTTTGCTGGCGGGCGCGTCCATTAGTTTAATAGTGCCACGAATGGCGTCATCCATATACATCATTGGCAGGATAGTATC
Source organism: Candidatus Harrisonbacteria bacterium (assembly GCA_023244975.1). Taxonomy (GTDB): domain Bacteria; phylum Patescibacteriota; class Minisyncoccia; order UBA6257; family 1-14-0-10-44-23; genus JAHFLF01. Next base: position 1,875 of record JAHFLG010000033.1, on the reverse strand, counting down.
TTTTTTTACAAAGCATTCATATGAACCAGTTTTGAGCGCTTCATAAAAAATTGCGACAGCATAATCCGTGGTTCCTCCGCCCGGCGGAGTTTTCCAGCTGATGAGCCCTGGATATCGGACGCTGCGGACATCAAGATTATATTTTTTAAAGTAGTACTGGCAGAGCAGCTCACCGGCCACCTTGGTCACGCCATACATGGTTGTCGGTTCGAGAACCGTTTCCTGCGGAGTCTTGTCGCGCGGGGTGGTCGGGCCAAAGGCGGCGATGGAGCTTGGCCAGAATACGCGGAGTTTATATTTGACCGCGAGATCCAAAATTATTTTGAGGCCGTTCATGTTTACATCCCAGGCAAGATTTGGATTCTGCTCGCCGGTGGCTGAAAGGAGCGAAACTAAATGAAAGACCGTATCAATCTTGTATTTTTTGATAATGCGCTCGATAGCCGCTCCGTCGGTAATGTCGGCGAGTTCAATGATGCCCGGCATTCCGGCGGGCGGTTGGCGCTTGTCGTGGGCGACTACAATTTTCACACCTTTCTTTTTTAGGAGCGCGGGAACTAGCTCTGAACCAATTTGACCAAAAGCTCCGGTGACAAGGATATTTTTCATGGAATTATGTATACTAGATTACATCATGCGCAAACCATTGTACACGTGTATCGGTGTCGCTCTGATTGCCCTGTTCTTTGGATTTCTTTGGGGACACTCAATCAGTGCGCCAGTTAGTCAGTCGACAGTCGCCGGTAATGCAGTATTGACGAGATCTACCGCCAGCTTGATGATCGACTATGGCGACGGACGGGTTAAAACCTATCCAGATTTAGCGGTGGTTGGCAGCGAAGATCTCTTGACCTTGCTGCAAAAGCAGACCACAATTGCTAAACTGAAGTTTGAAGTTAAGGATTATGGTGAGATGGGAAAGCTCGTCACAACTATCGGTAACAAAACCGGAGGCGACGAGGGCAAGTATTGGCAGTTCTGGGTTAACAATGCTTCTATCTCCTACGCAGCCGACAAATACATAGTAAAGCCCGGCGATGTCATTGAATGGAAATTTATAAACTATAAAAATTAATACTATGATTTGGTTTGTTGGAATTATCTTTACCATTGTCAGTATCGCAGCGCGGCTGGTACCGCACATTCCGAATGTGGCTCCGGTGGCGGCTCTGGCTTTGTTTGCCGGAGTGTATCTGCCTAAACGCTGGAGCTTGATCGTGCCGATAGTCGCTATGTTCATCAGCGATATCTTTGTCGGTTTTTACCAGTGGGAGGTCATGGCGGCTGTATACGCCGGATTTATCATCACGGTGATGATTGGCTGGCAGATCCGTTCTAAAGTTAAACCATTGAATATTCTCGGCGGCGCGCTCAGTGGCTCAATCATTTTCTTTTTACTCACCAACGGCGCGACTTGGATGTTTACTCAGCTCTATCCGCACACCGGTATGGGCCTTATCGATGCCTATACCATGGGTCTGCCATTCTTTAAGTATTCACTGGCCGGTGATTTGGCGTGGGCGATAGTATTTTTCGCTGCGTATCAGTTTGCGATTGTACGTTTTCCACAGATCAGCCTTGCGAGACTTGACAGTGTTTCACCAGAAGGCATACACTAATGCTACTTTGATAACTAAATAATTATTGCATTGGGGAAGTCCGGTGAAATTCCGGCACAGTACCGCTACGGTTATAGTCCGAGTGCCAATGCCATAATGATTAGCGCTCCAAGTCCTCGAGTAAGGATTGCGGCACCATATGGCCTAGTCTCCATCTGATGTCCCACTCTGCTCGAGTGGGCATTATTATTTATTATTTATTTCACATGAGTTCAATACTCAAAAAGTCTGTGAGCGGCATACTCACCGGACTGCT
>JAHFLG010000073.1 GCA_023244975.1 Candidatus Harrisonbacteria bacterium | reverse complement strand
GTCTTCTGCATGCTTATTGATGGTATTTTACTATATTCCGTGCAGTTTTAAGGAGATTTTACAACTATTTTTAACCGTCATCGACGAGAAACGTTGATGGTTTTTCAGTGATAACTAATTATGGATTTTATTTTGAAAATATTTATACCCACTGAAAGAAAATAAATTAATGAAAATATTTCTAGAAACATATGGTTGGCCGATGCCTGTCCCGCTGTTTTTTAGCGGGAGATGCAGTATTGTACGACTTTAGTTGAGTTCTTCAGCCAAATACACCTATGCACGGATGCGGGCGGGATGCTAAAGTTAGTTGAAACTCTTTAAAAAGATGGGCAGGGTTCTCCTAAAATAGAGTTGCTTAAGACTCTAAAAAACAAAAAGGAGATGAACCCATGCCCAGCCACAATGTAACAAAGAAGCGCGGTAAATCCAAGGTTAAAATCAGCGATAAACGAGCAGCGGTTATGAATAAACTGGTGGACAGTTACAGCGATGATTTTGACGTTAAGATGGCGGTCATTCAGGAGCTGATCCCGCTGGGCCTAAAGGCGCTGGCGAAAGAGCAACAATACCTAATTCCGGAAATAAGTAACGTGTCCCCAGATAATGGTCTCAGATAATGTCCTCCAGATAACAAAATGACTTCCTCTAATAACAAAAAATGCTCGGTACTTGTCGTTGGCGCTGGTCCGGCCGGCTTGGTGCTTGCCATTGATTTAGCTCGCCGAGGCGTTGCCATACGCATTGTTGAAAAGAACAAGGGACCGTCAACAGCGTCCCGAGCTAAAGGAATTCAACCACGGACACTTGAAATCTTTCATAATTTCGGAATTATCGAGCCTGTTCTCATGAGAGGTGGTCAATTCCCACGCTGGCGCTCATATGTCGGCACCACGCTAAAATGGGAACGCAGTCTTTTTGACATGATAGGCAAGAAGCCGGAAGTTCGCATCGACACCCCTTATCCAGAAACATTTATGATTCCACAATCACAAACGGAGGAAATTCTTCGTATGTGTCTTAATGGTTTTGGAGTGAGTGTTGAGAACAATACTGAATTCATCGGCTGTACACAAAATACCGATGGTGTTGTTGCGAATTTAATCACTCAGACAGGCAAAAAGAGTGTGTTGTGCCAGTACCTCGTTGGAGCAGATGGCGGACATAGTGCGGTTCGTAAAGCGCTGGCAATTCCTTTTGTTGGTACAACCGACGACAACGAACGCTACGTCATAGCTGATGTTCAGGCCTCTGCGCTTGATCATATCTATTGGCACAATTGGTCTGTAGAAAATGAACCGGCACGACGAATTTCTATGTGTCCCATGCCACACACCAACTATTTTCAATTTGTAGCACCGATTTTGCCCGGCGAGCCGGAACCTGATTTAACGCTTGAGACGTTACAAAATCTTTTTAATAATCGTTCCGGCCGCCACGACATTGTTCTTTCCGATCTTACATGGATTAGTTTGCAACATACAAACCTCAGGCTTGCATCGCGCTTTCGTGACAACAGAATATTTCTCGCAGGAGACGCCGCACACTTACCGCCACAAGCAGGTGGTCAAGGTATGAATATCAGTATTCAGGATTCCATTAACCTTAGCTGGAAACTTGCGGCGGTTTTGAGCGGTGCCCCAAGCAAATTACTTGATAGCTATGAGTCTGAACGCAGACCCATGTCCGCGGCGCTACTTGACGTCTTGTCGGCAGAACTACAGGCGACGGGCACGTGTAGTGCCAACGATGCTGAGCTTCGGCAGCAGGAAATAAAGGATGACACTTTTCACTTAAAAATAAACTATCGGCATAGTCCAATTGTGAGAGAAGCTCGAAAAAATCCCGAGCAAGTGCATGCTGGTGATCGAGCTCCTGACGCACTAGCGGTCGATGGTGCAGGACAGTCGGTGCGTTTGTTTGATTTTATGAAAGGACCAAAATCAACAATTTTGACCTTCTCTCAGGAAAGTGCGCGTCTTTGTGCCGACATTCTCGGGAAGAGCGTAGGTGATTTTAATTTGCATCTTGCCGATAAGGCACTGATGGGCAGTGTTGCGGCTTCAATTCATACAATCTACGGAATATCTATAGGATCGTCTACGGTTCTATTGATTCGGCCTGATGGTTATATTGGTTTAGCGGTCGATCGTGACATTAAGAATGAGTTTGAGAGTTATCTCAAAAAACTTTCCTGATTCATTAGTAAAAAAACATGGTGCCAGGCACTTTTAAAAGGGACAGATTGAATTAATTCGGATATACTTGAGCCATGATTAATACTATAAATAAAAAGGTATTTGTTGAAACGTACGGCTGCCAAATGAACGAGTACGACACCGAGCTGGTTAAGTCGATCCTGACAAAGGAGAACTATGCCATTGTCAAGACGGAGAACGAGGCGGATATCATTATGCTTAATACGTGCGCGGTTCGTGAAAATGCGCATCGCAAAGTTTACGGCCGCGTGCATGATATTTTGCATCGAAGACGGGAGCAAAATAAGACGCAGGGTTCCCCAGTCTCCAGCGTCCCAGCGTCCCTGGGACCCAGGGGCTCTGGGGGACTGGCGACCAGGCCCATGCCGATGATCGGCATCTTGGGATGCATGGCAACGAATCTGCGCCAGGAGCTTTTTGAGAATCGTGGTTTAAAGATTGATTTTATCGCGGGGCCGGACAGTTATAAGCGCCTGCCCGATCTTATTAGAGAAGCGCAGGGAGGCGAGAAGGCCTTTGACCTGACGTTATCCGAATTTGAAACATACTCCGATGTTTTTCCGGCGCGCAAAGAAGGCATCAACGGCTGGATCGCGGTTATGCGCGGATGCAATAATTTTTGCACGTTCTGCGTTGTGCCTTACACACGAGGCCGTGAGCGCAGCCGTTCAGTTGAAAATATTATCGAGGAAGTCAAGGTTTTGGCGGCCGACGGTTTCAAGCAGGTCACGCTTTTGGGACAGAACGTCAATTCCTACCGCCATGAAGAGCACGATTTCGCCCATCTATTAGAGGAAGTCAGCAAAGTGCCTGGCATTGAGCGTGTGCGTTTCACCTCTCCGCATCCGAAAGATTTTCCAGACCGTATCATTGATGGC
>JAHFLG010000007.1 GCA_023244975.1 Candidatus Harrisonbacteria bacterium | reverse complement strand
TCTATAAGGCCCAGGCGATGCGGATGCCCACCTACAATACACCGAGGGTCATTGGCTGTGCCGACGATTTTGACAGCCATATCGGATTGCCACGCGGTATTTTGGGTGAGGTTCGTGACCTTCTTACCGATCATCGAATTGGTCTGGAGTTGATCGACGAGCGCTTTAAAGGCAAACCCATGAATCTCCAGTTTCACGGCGAATTGCGCGAGGAACAGGCGCTGGCCATTGCCGATCTTCTCAAGATGTTGACGGCCACGTAGAATCAGCGACGCATTGATCCACGCCGGTACGGATATTTGGAGCACGGCGCCGGTTTCCTGAAAGAGAGGAGCCCCGGTTTTTGCCGAGGCTCCAATAGGTATTTTTCTTGCGAAGTGGTTTAGGTCCGGATAATTGTCCCCTCATCGTCGACATCTTCGGTTAAGGCACGACTTGTTATTTCGTAGAGATACATTTCGCATAAATTGTCGCGATCACGACGAGCCTTATTGCGAATCATCTCTTTAACGGCCGATTCCAAGCAGCCAAATAGTTTTGAGAGCTTGATCAGGTCACCCTCGGTGACTGGATAGGGCTTGCGCTTGCGCATCATTTCTCCTTTGATCGTGGCTTGGGCGGTGTTTGTTGCTTGCGGTTTTCAGATTCGTGGAGCCGGTACGACTTGCCGGAGACTTGGATAATCTCAGCGTGGTGGGTCAGTCGGTCGATCAAAACGCTGACGCAGCCGGCGCCGGGGAAAATCGTTCCCCAATCCTTAAAGGCCTTGTTGGTCGTGACGATGGTAGACGTTTTTTCGTAGCGTTGACTGATGACCTGGAAAAGAATATCCGCCGACTTCGAGCTATAAGAAAGATAACCGACCTCATCGAGCACCAAGAGTTTTGGCCGCAGATAATGGTTGAGCCTTGTCTTGAAGGTTCTCGGCGTTTCCTGACCGCCGAGATCGGTCAGCATTTCTGCCGCCTCGACGAAAAGGGCCGAATGGCCTTGGAGGGCGGCCGTGTATGCAAGATTTTTCGCCATCATGGTTTTGCCGAGGCCAGCGGTGCCGACAAAGATGATATTGGCGGGCTCGTTGACAAAGGCTAGAGAAAAAAGCTGTTCTATAGCCTCACGCGGGACCTCAGTTGGCCAATTCCAGTCGTAGTCGGCGTAAGCCTTGTACTTGCCGAGCTTGGCGAAGCGCAGCCGGCTGGCGACCATCCGCCGGTTGTTTTCTTCAATTTCAAGCTCGACCAGATGCTCGATTATTTCCTGCGCGCTGCTGCGTTTTTTAGTCTCGCGGCCGACAAAATCATTCAGATGCTCAGCTAAATAGAGCAATTTTAGATTCATCAAGCGCGGCAGTAGTTCATCGTTAGTCATTGGCATGCTCCCGTCTCTGAGCGGAGGCATTGGTGAGCGCGTCGTATCCGGCGAGGTCTGGCGTCTCGACCGTCAGGTTGCGGATATGAGGACGGTTCGGCAAAATCGGAGCGATGATGTCCTCTTCAAGACACCGCTGAGCTCGCTCCGCCAGGATTTGAGCGATGACTGTGACGCGCGGCATATCCTTGGCAAGCGCTTCGACCACGGCCTCCCGCAAGTGGTCCTTGCCGAATTCGTCAAATAGCGCGCCGAGCCTCTTCGTGTAAGCTCCCATTGGCAGACCAAGCTCAGCGATCTTGCGAAATAGTTCGGCCATTTCTGGAATTGCCGCACAGAGGCGCTCCTGACGGCTTTGGCGCTTAGCCCGTCGACGTTCGTCGAGCAGGCCCGCAAAGTGGTCGTCAGTTGTAATGCGCTGATGGCGGCCGTAGGATCTTTGGTGGCGCGCCAGCTCTTTGTCGCCGTCAAGTATTCGCACCTCACGCTCCGTAGTGAGCGCTGTCAAAGGCTTGCCGACATATTGGTAAGGAATCGAATAGTCGTTGAGGTCGAAGCGCAAAAACGGCATTTTCCCCGACCTTAGGGTATGCACGCCGTCAGTGGGGAAGTCATGTCCCGGCAAAGGGATGAGCCTTGGTTTCTCCTCTTGCCACTTTTCAAATACGGTGCGACTGCGATCATCGGGCCATGACCTGCGGTTGGCGTCTTCGTCCAGCCAGCGCCCCAGTTGCTGATTGAGATCGTCGATGGTCTTAAACTGTCGCCCGCAGAAAAATCCGTCCCGTAGATAACGTATGGAGCGTTCAACACGCCCTTTTTCCCAGCCCGACCGCGGATTACAAGCTTCGGCCTTGAAATGATAGTGTCCGGAAAAATCAAGGTGCGTAGGGTGAAAGCGAATATCGCGGCCATCACGCTCCAGGACGACGCTCTTGAGGTTGTCGAAAAGCAGGTGACGGGCGACGCCGCCTAAATATTGAAAGGCAAGGACGTGGCAGCGAAGAAAGCTTTCCATTTTTAGATCGAAAGTGAAACGTGCAAAAATCGCCCGAGAAAAAGCCAGGATCATCACGAAGCAATAGAGCTTGCGTTTGGTATTCTCCACCTCGATGCTGCCGAAATGTGCCCAATCCACCTGCGCCTGCTCGCCCTCAATCATCGTGAGCGGCATGAAAGCCCTCATAAACTTTGGCCGGATCTCGCGCAACGCCCTGCGCACCGTTCCGACCGAGCCTCTATAGCCGCGATCCCGGATCATCGGCATGACTCGCGTCGCCCGAAGCTTCGGATATTTTTCCAAAGCCCTTTCGATAAACGGACGATAGGGGTCGATCAGCTCGATTAGCTCGACTCTCTTGACCTTGGCGGCGTTAAACCTGGCAGTGTCGAGCGCGGCCTTGACGGTATCGTGGTGGACGCCAAGAGTCTCGGCGACGGCGTTCATCGTGAAATGCTCGGCGTGAAACAGCCTTTTTATCTCAGCTCGAATTGCCGGCGAAATGCTCAAGGCGCCCCCTTCTTCGTTCTCGCATGCCCGGGAAAGGCTGCTCTGATCTAAGACGACTGATCCCACGGCCGCAGACACGGCAGTGGCCGATGACGGTTGATCTGACGGCGATGGCATTGGCGGACTGCTGGGCGCCTCCGGCGGCAATAGCTGATATTGGTTTTGATTCATGGCTCTCCCTCTCACCTTCTGGGTTAGTGATTGATAACGCTGGGAGAGATAAATCATGGTCGGTATGG